>DCID01000018.1:0-11776 GCA_002315745.1 Bacteroidales bacterium UBA1735
AGCGACAGGGTTGAGGTGTAGTGAGGCTGCATCATCCTCTCTAATACGAGTAAGGCAGAGTCCTGTTCCGCCGCTTTACTCATCACAGAAGTGCCTACGAGGAGCACTCCCATCATCCAAAATTTCACTTTATTCATACGATTCATTATTTATCCATTCATTTTTCGCAATATCATCTCCTTACCTTCCTCGGACACGATACCTCGCATCACGATATCAATCGCGTATTTGATAGCATCCACATTCCGCTTGTTCTCCTTTTCATCCATGAGCACATTGAGTATGGCTTCTCGCATAGATTCAATGACCACA
Source organism: Bacteroidales bacterium UBA1735 (assembly GCA_002315745.1). Lineage (GTDB taxonomy): Bacteria > Bacteroidota > Bacteroidia > Bacteroidales > Paludibacteraceae > Colicola. The sequence continues at coordinate 313 of DCID01000018.1, forward strand.
CACGCTTTATCCACATCTAAGTCCTCGCGGAAGATATGTTCCTCCTTACCGCGTTGCAGGGCTACACCTATGTTTATCCGCGCACGAGCACGCACGCGACTTTTATGTGCCTGATAGAGTTGGGGGTAGTACTTCTCTAGATCGTATATGACGGGTGGTACTTGGCGTACATCGCGCGTCTCGCGCATGATCTTCTGAAAATTGAGTAACAAATCCAAGATAGTGTTCTTCTCCAACTTCGTTTGGATGTTCGCATTCACCTCATCCTCCAACTTGAGTAGCATGGCTTCCACCAGTTCATCCTTTGTAGCGAAATAGACGTAGAACGTCTTTTTACTCATACCTAACTCATGGCACACGTCGTCAATGGATACCGAGCGGATACCCACTGCGCGCATCTTCGCCATGGCTACTTGGATAATGTCTTGTTTGAGTGTATCAATCATTTGCGCCGTCCCCCGTAGTTTGATCTACGAAAAACGGCGCAAAATTATAAAATCTTTTGCAACTGCACAAATAAACTGCGTGTTTATCGTGCTTTTTTGGAAACTTTTGTTACTTTTGCAGTTTCCAAGTTACAATTAAACAGCGATTACTCTTGGTTCAAAGTGATGCGTTTGAAGTCCACGATAGTCACATTGTTTTTCTTCAAGATATCCTTCACGAGTTCTTTGCTCTCGGAGAGGATATATTGTTGTTCCACCAATGTAGACTCTTTGAGGAACTTCTGCAGACGACCTTGAGCGATCATCTCCACTTTCTTCATATTGAGAGCAGCCTCTGCCTCAGCAGGAACGGTAGCGCGGATTTGGCGTGCTTGTTCTGCTTGTTCAGCGGTCATCCAGCCCTTAGCGGTATTGGACTCAATATGCTCGTCGCTATCAGCATGAGCAGGATTGATACCAGCCTTACGGAGGGCGTTCTCAATCGCTTTGTTCACTTCGTCCTGTTTGGTCTTATCGATAGCGATAGCGAGCTCACGATCCTTCACTTCCTGTGCCACATGCTCTGCATCGAGAGCCACAGGGCTCATGGAAGCAACCTGCATGTTCACGCCGTGAACGGTCTCGTGATCAGCAGCCGCATTGTCGGCAGCCACCAACGAAGACAGTTTATTTCCCAAGTGGTTATATGCATCTACGACAGGAGCCTTGATGAACGTATAGTCGCTCAGTTCCATTTTCTCGCCCGTCACACCCGAGCGCTCGGTTACGAGTGCCTCTACGGTGAGGTCACCAGCCTTCAGTGCTTTTAGAGCAGCGAGGTCAGCCGGTTTCTCAGCCATAGCGATGTCGAGGATTTTCTTCACCATACCTACGAAGTCAGCGTTCTTTGCCACGAAGTCCGTTTCGCACTTCACAGCCACGATGCAACCAAAACCGTTCTCAGCCTTAGCCAGCACGCAACCTTCCGATGCCTCACGGTCGCTACGCTTAGCAGCGATAGCCTGACCACGTTTACGAAGGAGGTCTTTAGCCACCTCGAAGTCGCCGTTGGCTTCCTCCAGGGCTTTCTTGACATCCATCATACCTGCGCCTGTGATATCGCGCAGTTTCTTTATATCTGCAAGTGTTACAGCCATAAAAATTTACGATTTACGAATTTACGATTTACGATTTATTCTGCAGCGGGGGCTTCGGGAGCAGCTTCAGCTACTTTCTCAGCCTTAGGAGCCTCGTCGGCAGCAGCCTTGCGTACGCGGGTGCGACGCTCTTTTGGTGCTGGAGCCTCTTTTGCCTCTGCGCCCTCTTCCTGTTGTTGAGCAGCCTCTTCGTCAGCCTGAGCAACTTTGCGCTCCTCCAGACCTTCCTTGATAGCCTCGCAAACAGCATTCAAGATGACCTCGATAGACTTGGTAGCATCATCGTTAGCAGGGATCACGAAGTCAATATTGTTAGGATTAGAGTTCGTATCTACGATACCAAATACAGGAATACCCAGACGGTTAGCCTCAGCCACAGCGATGTGCTCTTTCATCACATCCACTACGAACAGAGCGCTTGGCAGACGGGTCAGGTCAGCGATAGAACCGAGGTTCTTCTCCAGTTTCTCGCGTTGACGAGTGATCTGCAGTTTCTCACGTTTGGAGATATTATCGAAGGTACCATCGGTCATCATCTTATCGATGTTAGACATCTTCTTCACAGCCTTACGGATAGTGGGGAAGTTGGTGAGCATACCACCAGCCCAACGCTCGGTGATATAAGGCATACCTACCTCTTGTGCTTTAGCAGCCACTACCTCTTGGCCTTGCTTCTTCGTCGAAACGAACAGCACACGGCGACCGGATTTAGCGATGTTCTTTAATGCCTCTGCAGCTTCGTCAATCTTAACGACAGTCTTATTGAGGTCGATGATGTGGATACCATTGCGCTCCATGTAGATATAAGGAGCCATTGCAGGATTCCATTTGCGTTTGAGGTGGCCAAAGTGGCAGCCAGCCTCGAGTAATTGATCAAAATTAGTTCTCATTTGATTTGATTTTTTAGCATTCCTAGTAGTAGGAAGGCTAGATTTTCTAGATTTTCTAGAATCTCTAGAGCTTCATCTCTAAGAATTATGAATAGATTAACGTTTACTGAATTGGAAGTGTTTACGAGCCTTGGGTTGACCGGGTTTCTTACGCTCTACCTCACGAGCATCGCGAGTCATGAAGCCTTCAGCCTTCAGAGCAGCTTTATCCTCAGCGTTGATCTTCACCAGCGCACGAGCGATAGCCAGACGCAATGCCTCAGCTTGCCCCTTGAAGCCACCACCATCCAAGTTCACTTGAATATCATACTTACCTTCTACACCTAACTTAACGAGTGGTTGTTTAACCACGAATTGAAGAATAGGGCTTGGGAAATAAACGTCGATAGGACGGTCATTGATAACGATTTGACCAGCACCTTCTTTGACATAAACGCGTGCAACAGCAGCTTTACGACGACCTAATGCATTAATTGTTTCCATACTTCTTCAATTATTTAAGGGTGTTGATATCAATAGTTTTGGGTTTTTGCGCTTGCATATTGTGCTCTGCACCAGCAAACACATAGAGATTGTCGATAAGCTTAGCGCCCAGACGAGTCTTAGGCAGCATACCTTTAACAACTTTACGAAGCAGATGATCTGCGCCCTTGTCTAACATTTGACGAGGAGTCATCTCGCGTTGTCCACCAGGGAAGCCCGTGTAGCGAATGTACGTACGACCATCCCATTTGTTACCAGTGAGTTGCACCTTGTCTGCATTGATGATGATCACATTGTCACCACAGTCGACATTAGGTGTGAAACTCGGTTTGTACTTGCCGCGGAGGAGCTTAGCCACCTTCGTGCACATGCGACCAAGAACTTGGTCCGTAGCATCAACAACAACCCACTCCTTCTGAGCGGTTGCCTTGTTCGCTGATACTGTCTTGTAAGATAAAGTATCCATTAATTTGATTTTTTAATGGCCACGTCGACGGACTTCATTTACAGGTCTTTGCCCCACCGCCCAACGTAGCGTGTTATTATTGTTTTTTAAAAAAAGCGTGCAAAAGTACTATTTTATTTCGACATACGCAAATTTTTCAGTAACTTTTTTGCATTTTTCTGCATTTTTCCAAGTCCACCATTCATTTGACCAGGGTTGGAGCCCATAAATCATCTCTATTTGCGTTTCGTCTATGTTCGGCAGTTCTCGTTCCAGTTTCGGCAGTCCGACTGCTAACGCATATGCCCATGCTTCTGCCTCTGCCTCACAGCGTTCGAATAGCGGGTGATAGATATGGTGTATACGTTGCGGATGGTCGATATACCACACCATCGACGAGTCAAACTGCGCCTGTGTGATGCCGTGTTTGGCGAGTACCACATAGTAGTATTTACCCACCTCTTCGTCATGGCCATAGTTATAGCCGATGGCTTGTATGATAGCCTCCGTACGATGCAAGTCATACAACACCGACTGCAGTTCCCGAGACGACAGTACCCCCCTCGGACGGCACCCCATGAGTGTTAGGGTTAATGCTAACAATCCCAATACTCCTATATGTCGTATTTTACTATCCACTTCGTTACTATCCGCACTTCGTGCTACAGCTTCGCTACTTTTTTAAACTCGCATCAAGTTCCTTACGATAGAACAGGATGATGGCAAACACGGCTACCGTGATGCATGAATCCGCGAAGTTAAAGACAGGACGGAAGAAGATGCACTCGCCGGCGGCGTTATAGATAAGCGGGAAATAGAGCATATCCACTACCCGACCATAGAACCACTCGCCGTAGCCGAAGATCTTACCATACGCCACGCAGTCGATGATGTTCCCCATCGCTCCGGCTAAGATGAGCGCCACCATGGTGATATATCCATACGACGTATGGGTTGCACCATTCCCCACGGGTCGCGGTTGGTAGATAAGCCGATGGAGATAGTATCCCAAGGCGCCTACTGCCACGATGCGGAAGATGGTCAGCAGCAGTTTGGAGAACCACTCGATGCCAAACGCCATGCCATTGTTCTCAATAAAGCATAGCCAGAACCACGACGTGATAGGCATTGCTTCGCCCATATGGAAATGTGTTCGTACATAGAGTTTGAGCCATTGGTCAAACCCCACTGCCACCAGCACAATGGCGACTATCAATAACTTCTGCTTTGTGGGTGTTTTCATATCACATCAATTGGTCTAAATCGGATAGATTGATCACCTTCTCCCAGGTAAACAACTCCACCTCGCGGGCGATATCATGTCCATTCTCATCCTTGAAATGTTTGGTTACCACTTCGTTCTTGCGCCCCATATGGCCATAGCGAGCCGTCTCTTCGTAGATAGGCGATTTCAAGTGCAGCGTCTCTATGATCCCAGCCGGTGTCAAGTCAAAGTGTGTGCGGATATATTGCTCTATTCGCTCGCGGCTCACACGCAGTCCTTCACCCGTCACATACACGCTCACGGGTTCAGCCACACCGATGGCATAACTGAGTTGCACCAACATCTCGCGCGCCACACCCGCTGCCACTAAGTTCTTCGCTATATATCGTGCCATATACGCTGCCGAGCGATCCACTTTCGATGGGTCTTTACCCGAGAAAGCGCCACCACCGTGTGCACCACGGCCACCATAGGTATCCACAATGATCTTACGTCCGGTCAGACCCGTGTCCCCGTGGGGACCACCGATCACAAACTGGCCCGTTGGGTTAACGAGTAACTTAAAGTCACCTTTTAGCAACTCTCCATATCGCTGATCGCGGCGTGCCACTTCGGGTAATAGGATCTCCCGTATATCTTTCGCTATCTGCGCCTGCGTCACACCGGGGTCATGCTGGGTGGACACGACGATCGTGTCGATACGTATAGGCTGCCCGTCGTCGCTATACTCCATGGTCACTTGCGACTTAGCATCGGGACGCAGGTAGGTCATCTGCTTACCGTCCTTACGTATGCGTGCGAGCGTATAAACTAAGGTATGCGCCATGTCGAGGGTTAACGGCATGTAGTTATCGGTCTCGTTCGTAGCGTAGCCGAACATCATACCTTGGTCGCCTGCGCCCTGCTGTTCCAGGGTCTGACGATTAACGCCTTGGGCGATGTCCGCACTCTGCTCATGCAGGGCAGTGAGGATACCGCAGCCTTCGGCTTCGAACTTATACTCGGACTTGGTGTAACCGATACGTTGGATCGTGTCCCGTGCTACTTGCTGCACGTCCACATAACCCTTAGCGGTCACTTCGCCCGCGATGATCACCTGACCGGTGGTCACCATCGTTTCGCAAGCCACGTGGGCATCTGCATCTTGGGCTAAAAAATGGTCTAATACGGCGTCGCTGATCTGATCAGCAACCTTGTCTGGGTGTCCTTCTGACACCGATTCGGATGTAAATAAATAAGCCATAACTTATATAATTAATAGTTAATAGTTACGGCTGCTTTTTAGCTTTTATTCGGGCATAGCCCAAGTGGTTGCAAGCAGTCCAAATCAATCCACTTCATTCTTTTTCATATCGTCGGCCGTAAACGTGCATAGCTCCAATTCGCCATGCTCATCCATCTTCGCATACGTCCACAGTTTGAAGCAATCACCGAGCAGCACTACGCGTGACTGGGGTGCGATCTGCAAGTCTAAGTCGATATGACGGTGACCAAAGATATAATAGTCATTGTGATGATGTTCCTCCATTTGTTTGGCAAAAAGCACCAAAGCCTCCTTATCTTCGCCTCTATACTCAACCGGGTGAGCCAGTTCCTTGAGGCGGCTACGCTTCGCCCAACCGTATCCTAAGGCATTCCCGATAGCCGGGGGTAAGCAACGGAAGCAGAACTGCGCTGCCGAGTTATGGAAGAAGTGACGCAATCGGATGAATTTCCTAATCTTTCGGCACTCAGCGGCACTAAAATAGTTCTCCATCGGATGCGGGACGAGTCCATCACCGTGCGCCATGTAGATAGTTTTATCTCCCTCCGTCACGGTATAAGGGTGATGATGGATGATCATGCTCGTCTTCTTCTGCAATCCGCCGAACGTCCACATATCGTGGTTGCCCGTAAAGAAATGTACTCGCACGCCCTTGTGAACCAAGTGGCGAATGGTATGGAAGAACTCCGAGTACTGTTTCTTCTGTCTATCGTGAATAAAATACTCAAACCAGAAATCGAATGTATCGCCTAGTAGGTAGATACTGGTCGCATCCTTACCCATACGACGCAGTAAGATGCATAACTTCTTCTGCCGTGCAAAACTGCGATCAAAAGCCTTCGATCCTAAATGAGCATCACTTAAAAAATATATCATCGATTATCCTTTTTCCTACAAAAATCCCAATTCTAACTTTGCCTCCTCCGACATCATATCCTTCGTCCATTCGGGCTCGAACACAATCTGTACATCGACTGCCGTGATTCCTTCCACCGATCCCACTTTTTGCCTCACATCTTCGACGAGGAAGTCCGCCGCAGGGCAGTTAGGGGCAGTTAGGGTCATGTCGATATGGCATCCTCCCTGTTCATCCAAGTCCACCTTGTAGATCAGTCCCAAGTCATATATGTTCACGGGTATCTCCGGGTCAAATACAGTCTTGAGCATCCGCAACACCGCTTCCTCTTTTTCCAAAAACTCGTTCATGAATCACTCTTACTCAAAAAAACGGCGCAAAGGTACTGCTTTTTTTTGATATATGCAAATGTTTTTTAAAAAAATCTTACCACTGCTCCAGCGTAGCCGTCAGTTCGTCGAAGTTCTTCGCCTTCGAGGATGCCCGTACTTCGTTGATTTGGCGATTGACTGCCGCATCGTAGGTTTCCTCTTCGACATCTCTGATCACGCCCAGTGCTATGGGTAATGACTGATCCTCTTGTCCCATCATCGCGAGCATGTGATGCAGCGTTGGGTCTGACTCATGGGCATCGTGCACGAGCACATCGGGATCATCGGCGGTCGTCACCACCAAGTGGGGGATCAAGCCCCTTCCGTGGGTTTCCCCGTCCGTGGACACTGATAACTTCAATCCTTTGTCCTGATCCTTACCGAAGATCATTTTCTCGCCATGGTGCAGGACGATACTATGGTCGGCGCGGGTCTCGCGGTCGGCTATCCAGTTATGCGTACCGTTATTGAAGATCACGCAGTTAACGAGGCACTCAATGACGCTCGCGCCCTTGTGCTGATGCGCCTGTATCATACAATCGACCGCCGTCGGCATATCCACATCGAGTGTACGGGCAAAGAATGTGCCGCGTGCTCCTAGTACCAGTTCGGCGGGGATAAAGGGTCTCTCCACCGTACCAAAAGGACTCGACTTAGACACAAACCCCTTGGGGCTCGTGGGCGAATATTGCCCTTTGGTGAGGCCATAAATGCGGTTATTGAACAAACATATATTAAGGTCCACGTTTCGGCGTATCTCGTGAATGAAGTGGTTACCACCTATCGCCAGACAGTCTCCATCGCCCGACATCTGCCATACAGTCAGTTCGGGATGGGAGGTCTTGACACCCGTCGCAATCGCGCCACCGCGACCATGAATCGTATTGAATCCGTACGTATTGAGGTAATGCGGCATACGGGACGAACATCCTATACCCGATATGACTACTGTCTCACAGGTTGGCACACCTATCTGCGCCATCGCTTTCGTTAATGCTGCCAAGATAGCGTGGTCGCCACAACCTGGACAGAAACGAACATATTGATTACTTTTAAATGTACTTGCGTCCATTTTAGTTTAGAGTTTAGAGTTTAGAGTTTAGAGTTCACGGCGGAGACGATACGTTCGACGGCGAAGGGTTGCCCCATGATCTCATTATATTGTAGGAACGTAACATCCTGTACACGGGCACGCAAGAGCGTCGCTAATTGGCCCGTGTTCAGTTCGCACACAATCACTTTCTTATACTGGTGCATCACCTCTGCCGTGTTCTTTGGCATAGGGTGAATATAGTTCAACTGCACTTGGGCGCAGTTCAGTTCCTGAGCCGCAGCCCGTAGGTGTCCCTCGGTACTACCCCATCCTACGAGTAGCGTGTCGCTCGCTATGTTCCCTTGCACTTCGAGCAATGGGATCTGCTCTGCGATACGGTCAATCTTTGCTTGACGAGCACGCACCATACGTTCGTGGTTCTCCGGTTTGGTCGATATAGTGCCTAACTGAGCATCGCGCTCGAGACCGATATTGCGGTACTCAAAGCCTTCCATACCTGGCACCGCGCAGTAGCGTACACCATGTTCGTCACGGAGTGCAGGGTTATATTGTCCTTTGAGCGACTGAGGCACCGACTGCGGCTCAATAGCCGGCAGGTCGTTCAGTTGGGGGATAGCCCACACACTCGAACCATTGGCCAGATAGGTATCGGTCATAAGGATGACGGGTGTCATATTCTCCAAGGCGATCTTACATGCTTGGTAAGCATACTCAAAGCAGTTAGCGCTGTTCGATGCCGCGATGACGACTACGGGGCACTCGCCATTACGGCCATATACGGCTTGCAGCAAGTCGGTCTGTTCGGTCTTAGTAGGCAGACCGGTAGAGGGACCTCCGCGCTGTACATCTATCACGACGAGTGGTAACTCGGCCATGACCGCCAGCCCTATCGCCTCGCTCTTGAGGCTCAGTCCTGGACCCGACGTACTGGTGCAGGCGAGGTCGCCTGCGAACGACGCACCAATGGCGGTGCAGACCCCTGCTATCTCGTCCTCGGCTTGAACAACCATCACGTTCATATCCTTGCGTCCCGCTAACTCGTGCATGATATCCGTCGCTGGGGTGATTGGGTATGAACCGAGGAAAAGTCGCTTGCCGCAGCGTTGTGCGGCAGCTATCAGACCCCATGCGGTGGCTTTGTTGCCGGCGATGAGGGTATGCTTCTCGCTGGCGGAGCCAGCCATTGAAGCAGGGCTAGAAATTCTAGGGTCTCTAGGGTCGACGTGTATCTGGTTGACAGAGAGCGCGAGGTTCTGACCATAGTTGAAGCCGTCGGTCAGCACCTTGACGTTGTTCGGGATAAGGTCCGGTTTCTTATGAAATTTCTCCTCGAGGAAATGGATTGCTTTGTCGATGGGGCGATCGAATAGCCAGCATACTACGCCTAAGGCGAACATGTTACGCGATTTGAGGATCGACTTATTGTCCAGTCCCGAGTCTTTTAAGCTCTCCTTCGTGAGCGAAGTTAAGGCTACCGGCACGACCTGCACCGTCTCTTTGATGGCTAGTTCGGTGAAAGGATTATCCGTCGTGTACTGGGCTTTCTCTAAGTCTGCCTTGGTGAACGTATCGGTATCGACGACGATGATCGCATGGTCGTGGAACAGTTGGTTCGTCACGCACACTTTGAGCGCAGCTGCGTTCATGGCTACAATCACGTCGGCTTTATCACCAGGCGTATAGACGCCTTGACCTAAATTAACTTGGAATCCGCTGACACCACCTAAGGTTCCTTGAGGTGCGCGGATCTCCGCAGGGAAATCGGGTAAGGTGGATATTTCATCCCCTAAGATGGCTGATAGTGACGAGAACATGTTTCCCGTTAACTGCATCCCATCTCCCGAATCTCCGCAAAAACGAATGACTACGTTTTTCATTATTGTATAGAAACTAATATTTGTTCGATATAGTTCATTAACTCCTCCTTGCCATAAGCGGTATCGGCGCTGGTGACGAAGATAGGAGGAAGTTCTTCCCAAACCTCCTGAAGTTTGAGTTTATAGGCACCGATATTCTCCGACAAGCGGCCTTTACCGACCTTGTCTGCTTTCGTGAAGACAATAGAGAACGGAATACCATTCTCCCCTAACCACTCCATAAAATCCAGATCAATCTTCTGCGGCGCTAACCGACAATCGACCAATACAAAGAGGTTGGTTAACTGCTCACGGAGCAAGCAATAACGCTCAATCATCTTACGCAGTTGCTCACGCTGCTTAAGGCTCGTCTGGGCGAAGCCGTAGCCGGGCAAGTCCACGAGATGCCAAGATGATGTACGATTTACGGATGTACCATTTACGCTTTCTGCGAAGGTACTTTGAACGGCGAAGTGGTTAATGAGAAGGGTCTTACCGGGTTTTTGGCTCGTCTTAGCCAGTTTGGGGTTATGGCACAGCATATTGATAAGGGAAGACTTACCCACATTACTGCGGCCGATGAAAGCAAACTCGGGAAGCGTGCTATTGGGGCACGCATTGACATCGGGACTCGATATGAGAAAATTAGCGAATTGGATCATGAGTTAATCACATAATGAAAATAAATCGGCACGGGGATTGACGAGCATGACGGGTACAGAGGAACGGCGAATAGCATGGCGTTCAGGAGCGCCAAACAGCCAATCATCTAAGCCATACTCACGGCTAGCGGTAAGGATGAGTAGGTCGTACTGCAACTCTTTCTGCCGCTTCACTGCCTCTTTGGATAGGCCAAAACTGTTCGACTGCGCCTCCATCACCTCGTAGGAGATTGTCTCGCCCGTGCGCTCGGCTACCTGACGGATATGGGTGAGTATTCGATTGATATTACGCTGCGCATGCGATCCATAATCATGTGCCTTAAAGAGGATAAGATGCGCACCCGTCTTACGAGCGAGATAAGTACACAGTTCGACTTTATAAACCTCCTCCTCCAGCATCGTGACGGGCACTAAGATCCTCTGTAAGGGGTGCACCTCCATCGTCGGACAGACGAAGATATATGGTCGTCGCTCTTCGCGGCAAGCATCTAAGTTTGCCTGAATCCATCGAGACTTTTGGTCACAAGCGATGCAGTTAATATCGTTATTATCATCCCAGATCATCAGTGTATATCTTTCTCGTCCAAGACATGCTGATATGCCCGCGCCGAAGCAGCATGGATAGCGTACTTCGAGGAGAACAAGTGCGTGCCCGACCAATCGGGATTGGCACACATATATAGGTAGGCAGTCTTAGGAGCATTGAGCACAGCGTCTATCGTCGTGGAAGCCGGGCAGCGAATGGGGCCAGGAGGGAGACCACGGTACTTATAGGT
>DCID01000018.1:11849-12314 GCA_002315745.1 Bacteroidales bacterium UBA1735
ATCGCCTGTGGCATAGATAACCGTAGGGCACGCCTGTAAAGGCATACCTAAACGTAGGCGATTGAGATATAACGAGGCAATGGTATCATACTCTTGCTTACGATGCGACTCACATTCGACGATAGAAGCAACAATACTCACTTCTACCGGCGTTAGGTGCAACGCTTCGGCTTGAGCCAGACGCTCCGCATTCCAGAACGATTGGTACTCCTTATACATCCGGTCAAAGAGGTTATCCACAGGAATCGTCCAATAGACCTCATAGGTGTTAGGGATAAACATGCAGCGGGAGGTTTCTTTATTAAAGCCATACTTAGCCATATACTCATCGCTCTCGAGCCGCAGCAGCACATCCAACGAATCGAGTAGTAGGACACGCCCCATACGACCTGCCAACTGCTCACGCGTGCGTACGGAATTATTAAAGGTAAGACGACAAGGTGACTGCTGACCAAACTGTAGCCG
>DCID01000041.1:0-11641 GCA_002315745.1 Bacteroidales bacterium UBA1735
GCAGCATCTCTCCGAACTTATTGAGAGGCATCGGGTGCTCTATACTGCCCCACATTTTGAGTTTGGCATGTATCTCCGACGCGGTCATGAACACTGCCTTGTTCGCTGTGGGCTCGCAGGGCTCGAAGTACACTTTGAGCAGTTCTTCCTCGTTACGTGTCACGCGGAAAGCCTCGTTATGTGCCTCCAGCTGCTCGATGTCCGCCATATCGAACCAGTAGTTATACCCGTTCTGGATAAGGTACCACGCCTCGGCATACATCTGCTCGTACGGCAGCGTGGTGTAGAAGGGGTTCTGGATGGACTCGACCTCGAACTCTTGCGACTGAGCACATCGAAGCGAAACTCCTCCCCATTGCTGTACATCTTACGGATATAATCCGTCGTTAATTCTAGTTTACTAGCCATATGATTACTAAATTCGGGGCAAAGGTACAAAAAGGATTTGACATGAGTGACGACTAAAAAGTCGCCGCCGTTTTTTTCATCATTTGATAAATCTTTGCCCGATTGAGACCTAAACTGAAGAGGATCTCCAGTTCACCAGTTGCCTGTTTTTCGAGAAGGTACTCATACATTGTCTTTGCCATAACTTTTGAATTTTGAAAAAAGTTCGGCAAAGGTACAAAAAAAGAGCATCCCCAAGGTATATACCCTAGGGATGTCATACATTCAAGAAAAGATATTGTGATTTTTTTAGTGTTTTTCTCTATTTTTAGCGGATCGGGGTGCCGGTGATGGTATAGTGGATACCATTGCGCTCCACGATCATTATACCATGCTCGATGTACTTCTTGGCAGGAGTGCGCTCAGCAGGCACTTCGTCTATCGCCTGCGGATCGACACCACCCATGAACTTAAAGGTGATCACACTGTCCGTCAAGGCGATATCGGTCAACGGATAAGCGATTAAGGGGGTGTAAGAAGTGATTTTCTTGGAGCCTGGGAAAGGATCACCCTTATCGCCACCATTAGTATGTGTACCATCGGCTACGACCAGTTCGTAATTGACTGCACCGGACTTATTAACAAGAGGAGTAGTATAGTTACCATTCTTACCTGCATTGGGTTCGTTGCCATCCCAGATAGAGGCATTGTATTTGACACGCCATGCCAACATACCGGCACCGGGGATCGCTTTATCCCACCCTACTTTCTGACGGTTCTCCAGGTAGTACACATCGGCATTCTTCGTCACCGCAGCCAAAGTACCATCACTGGTGATCTGACGATAGGTCTGACCATCCGCAGGCAGGGTCACGTTCTCGGGTTCGTTCAAGATTGTGGGCGTAATCCAACCCATGAAATACTTGTCATACGCATTATAGTTAGGCGGGCAATAGCCACCACCATTATATGCGCCACCATCCATGAGGTGGAAGTCGCCGGGGGTGAGATATTTGTTATAGTTATCGCCATAGTTGGTGTCATACACATCGGCGAGACCCAAGACGTGGGAGAACTCGTGACAGAAAGTCGCTATACCCGCACGCGAGCCATTGGCATCCAACTCGGAGGCGCAGGCATACATATCTATTTTCTTGCCATCACATTTGCAAGTCACACCCATTTGCGTCAGCCACGACTGATGCGGCCAAACGGCATCTTCGATACCACTATCTGCCTCGCCTTTTCCGGCATAGATAACGAAGACGAAATCGACCTTACCATCATCATCTAAATCGTATTGAGAGAAATCAACATCCGCATCCGCAGCTTGGCAGGCGTGCTTGATCATGTACTCCGCTTTCTTGTCGTTCCCATACGTATCGTTTTCGCCATAGTAAGCGCGGGTATTAGCCAGCGTATAGGGACCATAGACATCAAACTGCGGGTCATATAAGCCGTTGGACTGATCGACGAAGAACTTATGCGCCGAACCGGGATAAGTCTTCTTATACGCATAACTATCGTCCATCATCATGGCTGCAAAAGCGGCACTATCGTTGGCTGCCTTCATGGACACATCGCTGTAGTTAACGAGGATGATGATACCCTTGGTCAACGCGGTCGAACCGGAAGTAGCACGGCGGGCACTAGCAGCCTGCTGGCGGCGGGTGTTCGCGGCTGCGCGACGCGCTTGGGCAGCGGGTGACTCCTGCTGGTCGTGGGCGACTACCCAGAAGCCAGCTTCGTTCTTAACGACCAATTGGCCGTTGGTGTTGATCCAGCCATGGGCAAACTCGTCTCCGAACTGGCGAACCTGGATGGTCGTTCCGTCGGGTTGGTTCATAGTATGCCAGCCACGATAAGCGGGGACGGCGTAGGTGGAGACGAGCGTCGATAGGACGAGGGCCGTGAGGGCTAAAATACGTTTTTTCATATGCTTTATAAATTGATTTCTATATAACTAGATTTGATTTTTCAACACAAGCGGTCATGGTACGCTTTGCCCGACGACTGCGAAACTCCGTTCCGCGTTATGTCGGCAAGCGTCCTCATTGCCCGCACACAAAAGTTTACCACTCGCTTCGCTCGTACACTAAGACGAGTGCTACGCAACTTTTCGAAGAACCTTGCCTTTGTGTTAGCCCGTAGGGCTTTGTCTCTTTGTGGTGTCTACTATAATCTGTATCTCAGACCTAACGCGGAACGGCAGTTTCGCAGTCGCCTGAGAGACGGATGGAAGTAGGCACTTGTGATTAAAATTCAAAACACGGTGCAAAAGTACTACAAATTTTTGACATATGCAAGACTTGTGCTGATTTTCGGGATATTTGGGCAAAAAAAGTCCACCCCGTGTGATACGGAGTGGACTTGAGGAATGTGTTTGCAAAGTACAATTATTGGAGTTTAACACCTGTAACGCTGTAGCGAACACCGTCGCGCTCGATGATGAGCATACCGTTCTCTACATACTTCTTCGCGTTCTGACTAACGGTCTCTACTACATCCAAAGCTGTAGGTTCATCAGGGTTGATGTTAATAGCTTTGACATAGAGTGCTTTTGTCGTGTTGGTAAGACGAATCTCTAAGTTACCCTCCAGTTCCGAGCTATTGGTGAAGGTGTATTCGGTCGAAGTCGAAGTCAGCGTTTGCTCCGAACCCACTTGTTTACCACCAATATACAGGCTCAATTTACCATCACCTTGACTAGCCATAGCAGCTTCTACGATCACTTTCTTCACTAAGCACTCTGCCACTTCTGCGGTCGTTAGACTTACAGATATAGCGGGTGCTTTGCTTGAACCAAACTGTTGGCCACGACCATATTGGTCGATATTCTGGATATCGCCCGCTTGAAGTGTGATAGTCCAACTATATCCGCCCAACTCATTCTCGCCCTTGGAGCACTTCTTGGTAAACTCATATTCATACTCATCGCAGTCTTCGGTCTCGATGATCTCCTTGCTAACAGTGATTGCGCAAGTAGCGGTCTTCTTACCATCGGTAGTAGTAGCGGTGATAGTCGCATTACCCGTAGCCACACCGGTCACTTTACCGCTAGCATCCACAGTAGCGATGGCAGCGTTAGAAGTTGACCAAGTCACGGTCTTCACCGTAGCGTTAGCGGGAGCCACCGTAGCGGTCAAGGTTGTTTTCTCGTTAATCTTCAGCGTCTTGGAAGTAGGCGAAACGGAGACACCTGTTACATGAACGGTATCTACCACGGCGGGTTCGAGACCAAGAAGGGCATCAATCTCATTGGAGAAATTATAGGACTCACCTTGTGGTTTCAAGGATGATAATTGGCAATAGTTATTGCCATCACCTTCCCAACCCCAGTTGATATGGAACTTACCATTGGCATCACGACCATCGCATACGAACTCGTGGCCACCGCCCTCGGAGTCTTCACCACCCATCAGGATAGGACGACCAGCCTCCAACTCGGCGTTAAAATACGTCGTAAAGGTAGAAGTCGATACACTCCACTCGCACTGAGAAGTAGTAAGAGGAATAGAAGTGCCTTTCACTTCTTCATAATCAGACTTTTTATAGGTAGTGATGAACTTATCAAGTTTATAACCAAAGTACTGGGTCATACCATAACCAATATCGTCTGTCCAAGCGCCCGAGCCATTGATAGTGGATCCTCCGTACTGCATGTCGCAAGCGATACCACAGCAATACATCAAGGTAGCTACTGCATTCTTCTGCGCCGTAGTACCTGTGCTACCACTATTATAGGTTGCCAACATATTATCCCAATCAAAGGTGACGGTTGAGAAGTCTTTGGAGAGTTTTTGAGAAGAAGTCTTGGTGCACTGACTATTCATGCAGCATTCCCAAGTATAAGAATGCGAACCGGTACCTTGTGCAGGATAGCGCCATTTATACATAATCTGCGCCGCAGCGGTAGCCACACAACCCGTCAAGCAACGCTCGCTAGTCTTCCACAGATCCATAGGGCATTGGTTCCAATAAGGAGACTCTTGATACCACGCGATCTCTTCACCAGCCGCATTCTTCAGCAGCGGGCTGATAGCGGTCACTTGCACAGCGGTCTTAGGCAGGGCATTGTCCTCATTGATGATAGACATCTCCTCTTGCATACGATTGAGCCAGAACTGGAAGTTAGGGTTCACGTTCTCGGGATCAAACGAGCCACTCTCGCTATAGACGAGGACGTCTTGTGCGAGGTCATCACCAGCCACGATGACGTAACCAGCGTTGTTCTCCTGGTTAAACACGTAGAAGGCAGGAGCCGTACTGTTGAGTTTAGTACGTGTAGAAACGAGCTTCATGTTCGAAGCGGTACGAGCCACCTTGTGTGCTTTACGCAGTTGGGGCTGACTGTTAGTAAACTGAGCTGCTAATTGAGCAGCCTGTTCGGGGGTACGCTCTGCAGCAAAACTGAAGGCTGCTGCGCACAAGAATAGGAGAATGAATTTGTTTCTCATGATAAATAATAATTAATTAGATGTACAAAAAGTAGTACAAAAACTGTGCAAAAGTACTACCTTTTTATCACATAAGCAAAAAAATAGTACACTTTTAACTTAAAAGCATACTATTTAATTGTTTTTAATGATTATTTCTTGAAATAACGATTAAACAGGCCTTCAAAGCCTTTACCATGACGTGCCTCGTCCTTAGCCATCTCGTGAACGGTGTCGTGGATAGCATCGAGGTTGAGTTCTTTCGCACGCTTAGCGATACGAAGTTTATCTTCGCAAGCGCCTGCTTCCGCCATCATACGTTTCTCGAGGTTAGTCTTGGTATCCCAAACAACTTCGCCGAGTAACTCTGCAAACTTAGCGCAGTGTTCAGCCTCTTCGAAAGCATAGCGCTTGAATGCCTCTGCCACTTCGGGATAGCCTTCGCGGTCCGCTTGGCGGGACATAGCGAGATACATACCAACCTCGGTAGCCTCACCCATAAAGTGAGCATTGAGGTCTTTCTTCATCTGATCGTCCGTATCCTTAGCGACACCGATCACATGCTCGCATGCGAATTGGATACCGGCTTTCTCGTCTACGATCTTCCACGTAACGACTTGTTTACACTGAGGGCAACGCTCTGGTGCCTCTTCTCCTTCGAATACAAAGCCACAAATAGGGCAAATAAATTTCTTTTTCATAATAGTATTATTTTAACATTAACCTAAATAGGATTTTAATACTTTGCAGCGCTGTTCTTGCGCAAGTTTCTTGACAGCCTTCTCCTTAATTTGACGCACGCGCTCGCGTGTGAGGTTGAGTTTCTCACCAATCTCCTCGAGCGTCTTTTCGGGGGTACCTATACCGAAGAACTCACGTAATATCTCTGCCTCACGAGCAGATAGGGTCAGTAAGGCTCTGTCTATCTCGGTCGCCAAGGACTCGTTAATCAGTCCGCGATCGGCATTGGGTGAATCCTCATTGATCATCACATCGATGAGGCTATTATCTTCGCCGTCTTGGAAAGGAGCATCTACGCTGACGTGGCGGCCAGACATCTTCAATGCCTCCGCCACTTTCTCAACGGGCATATCCAACTCTTCTGCCAGTTCCTCCATAGACGGACGGCGTTCGTGCTCCTGCTCGAAACGCTGAAGCGCCTTATTGATCTTATTGAGCGAACCTACTTGGTTGAGCGGCAGACGCACGATACGGGACTGCTCTGCTAAGGCTTGCAGGATAGACTGACGGATCCACCATACGGCGTAGGAGATGAACTTAAAACCACGGGTCTCATCAAATTTCTCGGCTGCCTTAATGAGGCCTAAGTTACCCTCATTGATCAAGTCTGGCAGACTGAGGCCTTGGTTCTGATACTGCTTCGCCACCGATACGACGAAACGCAAGTTGGCTTTCGTCAACTTCTCCAACGCAGCGCGGTCGCCCTGACGGATACGACCTGCCAATTCCACTTCTTCCTCCACCGTCACCAGTTCCTCACGTCCTATCTCCTGCAGATACTTATCCAAGGAGGCGGATTCACGGTTGGTGATAGATTTTGTAATTTTTAATTGACGCATAATACACGACTATTTATAGTTGTGATTCGGCCGGGAGTCGAACCCGGGACCCACAGCTTAGAAGGCTGTTGCTCTATCCAACTGAGCTACCGAACCCTCGCGTTCGGCGGTGAGGTCGCATTTACTGACGACCCCGTCGTCATTGGGCGACTCACGCCTCCGCTCCATTTTTTCAACACAAGTTGCCTTATCCGTGTGCCTTGGCTCTTATTGTCCAACCGCTCTGCTAATGGACGGAGAGCCAATCCACACTACTAAGTCAACCACAAAGTCCACAACTCGCTTTGCTCGTACACAAAGACTAGGTTCTCTGAAAAAGCGCGCAAAATTACTACAAATTTTTGGAATATGCAAATTTTTTACAAAAATTATGCCAATTTATCCAATAAATCTGCTAAATCGTTTTTGCGGCAAGCACCTACATGGCGATTTACCAACTCGCCATTCTTAAAGAAAAGCATCGTTGGGATGTTCATGATACTGTACTGCTCGCACACCTCGGGATTCTCATCTACATTGAGTTTACCGATACGTACACGACCTTCATACTCGCCAGCCAATTCGTCAACGATAGGCAGCATCATCTTACAGGGGCCACACCAGGGAGCCCAAAAGTCCACTACTAAGGGACTTGCATCTGCTAACAGTTCTTGGATGTTAGCGTCCGTTACTTCTAGAGTCATAGTTGTTATGTTGTTTAGATTTTTATTATTCTTTTTTCTAGATGTTCTAGAGGTTCTAGATTTTCTAGACTTTCTAGATTTTCTAGATTTTCTAGAGGTTCTAGATTTTTGTGATTTTGATGGTAGCGAGGTTTGGGTGGGCGAGGAGCTGCTCGGTGATAGCGTCCTCGAGGTAAGTTTGGATAGCGCGTTTGATGGGTCGCGCTCCATACTGGCGGGTATCGCTCTTCTGGAGCAGTTGTCGTTTCACCGCCGCACTTACTTGCAGCACATGTCCCTGCGCTTTTAGGCGCTCCCGCAATGCTTCCACTTCTATATCGACGATGCGCATCAAGGCAGTCTCGTTGAGAGGCAGGAAAGTGACCACGTTATCGATACGGTTGACGAACTCGGGAGGGAACGTTTTGTTGAGCGCCTTGATCAGGGTCTGCTTCTGCGTTTTCTCATCAAGGTCATTCGCCTCAAAGCCTATGCCGGCACCAAAGTCCTTGAGTTGGCGGGTGCCAACATTAGAGGTGAGGATGATGATGGTGTTCTTAAAGTCCACCACATGTCCCTGTCTGTCCGTCAAACGTCCTTCGTCGAGTACCTGTAGGAGGACATTGAAAATATCGGGATGCGCTTTCTCTATCTCGTCAAAGAGCACGATGGAGTATGGTTTGCGGCGTACGGCTTCGGTGAGTTTGCCGCCATCCTCGTGGGCGATATATCCCGGAGGTGCTCCCACTAATAGGGACACCGTATGTTTCTCCATATACTCCGACATATCGAATCGGATGATGGCGTCACGGCTGCCGAACATCTCTTCTGCCAAGCATTGGGCTAAGTAGGTCTTACCTACGCCTGTAGCGCCAAGGAAGAAGAAAGTACCGATGGGTCGTTTCGGGTCACGTAGGCCTAAGCGCGAACGCTGAATGGCTTTGACCACGGTCTGTACGGCTTCGTCCTGCCCTATCACTTTCTTGCATAGGACATCTTTGAGTGTACGGAGTCGTTCGGTCTCGGCTTTGCGAATACGCTGTACGGGTACGCCGGACATCATAGACACTACGCGTGCCACATCGTCCGTGCTGATACGTCCATGCTGCTTCTGCGCACCCACTTCGTCGAGGACATCGATGGCTTTATCGGGGAAAGCGCGATCGGTGATATAGCGCTCTGCCAGATCGACGCAGGCTTGGAGCACGTCCTCTGCATAGTGGACATGATGGTAGGAAGCATAGTGGGTACTGATGCGAGTTAGGATCTCGGATGTCTCCTCTTTGGTGGTAGGACGAACGAGGATCTTCTGGAAGCGACGTTCGAGGGCACCATCTTTCTCGATAGAGGTACGATATTCGTTGGTCGTAGTAGCACCTATGCACTGTATCTCGCCGCGTGCCAAAGCCGGTTTGAGGATGTTGGCAGCATCCAAGGAGCCTTGGGCGTTACCGGCACCGATGATGGTGTGGATCTCGTCGATAAAGAGGATGATATTAGGATGGGTCTCCAGTTCCTGAATGACCGATTTCATTCGTTCCTCAAACTGACCGCGGTAGGTAGTACCAGCGACCATGGAGGCTATATCTAAGGTGATGATACGTTTGTTCTGCAACGCAGGTATGGTGCTATTGACAATACGCATTGCCAATCCTTCCACGATGGCCGACTTGCCGACACCGGGTTCACCGATGAGGATGGGGTTATTCTTCTTACGGCGCGCCAATATCTGTATGGTACGCGTGATCTCCGCCTCTCTGCCTACGACAGGATCAAGTTTACCTTCGGAAGCCATCTTCGTCAGGTCACGACCATATTTCTCCAAGGCGGGAGTACCATGGGCAGACTTGCGTGTCGTAGTCTCGCGGCGTTTTCCGCCCTCCGGATCATCCTCGACATCGGATGACTGTCCCATGCCGTCACGCGGTTGGGGTTGCGGTTTGGGGAACAGTTCCTCCACCCGCTCGTAGGTGATGTTCCACGTCGATTCGAGGTACGCTGCCGCGCGATTGATATGCTCATGTAGGATAGCCAAGAGCAGATGGATGGAGCCAACCGCCTCGTGGTTATAGGTTCGTGCTTCCACTTCGGCGATACGTAGGATACGATCCACCGCGGTAGAGCGGGAGATGGGTTCAATGAGCGGTTCATCCTGCCGCAGCGCCTCGTCTAACTGGCGTTTGGCTTCGTCGGGCACCCACCCTAATTGGAGTAGGGCGTCGAAGGCTTTGCCCTCGTTCAAGCGCACCATGCCCAGGAGCAGATGTTCGGGTTGCACTTGCGTATTGAGCAAGCGCTCCGCCTCGTCGCGGGCATAAAGAAGGATCTTATTGAGTCTAACTGTTTGTGGCATATTATCGATAGAAAGTCCACGCTATACCCGCGCGGAAAAGGCCAGGGTTATAGGGATAATTAGGCATAACGAGTGCCTGTGTATTATCCTTCATAAAAAGTCGATTGAAGTGGGCATACTGGAAGAAGAACTTCAGGTGTATCGCCCGTACAAAAAAGTTACAATAGAGGTTCATCTCCGGATAGTTACCTATCTGTACCTCGTTCTGCAGGCAGAACTGCCCGGTGGAAGGATTGAGGACAGGTGAGTAGTATTTGGTATGATAGCGCAAGTCCACGCCGAACTGTGCATCTAGTGCCTTGAACCACACGCCGTGGTAGTAGAGGTTATGGTACAGCGTGATGTCGGGTAGAGGCAGTACGTCGGAGGAGGAGTGCTGCCAGACGACGTTGTTCTCCAAGTTGACCCACGGCGTGGTGATGTCGCAATGGATATTGGCGGCAATGACTTGGACGTTGCCGTCCAGCTGCTGCGCGAGACCTTTCTGGTCAAAATAGATAGGTTTGGTGATGTTCTCAAAGCGCACATCGACACTAGGTTTGACCCACGTAGTGGGGTAAGCGACGCTACCGCCTGCTTGGAAGCGCATGGTCTTTGCGAAGTCGTTCTCCCACTGGAAGTGGTTGGTACTATAGTGTCGGAGGTAATAGGATGGTTCCTCGTTCTTAAGGAACACCAAAGCGGTGATACGCATCGTATCTTTGCCCAAGCGGAAGATACCCTCTAAGTTCGCATTGACTTGGAAGTCACCTATCTTATAACCAACCACGCACACGTCGCCGTTGAAGCCATAATGCAAGTTCTTACCCCTCTTCTTGTAGAGTGATCCGCCCACGAACGTGTTATTGACCCACGTATAGTCGAGCGTGTCGCCTGAGACACCTGTATGGAAGAGGTACCGCTGGCACTCGTTCATCGCATAGACGTTCGCGCCGAACTTGAGTTTGGTATTGAACTCCTCCTCGAAGGTGACGGTGAGGGTATTACGGATAGTGAGTAGCGCGGTGGAGTCATGGGTAGTTAGGTCACTTCGATAATTATGCTCATAGAAGTCCTGACTAGCATCCTGCTCGATATAGCGTCTCTCGGAGTTATTAGTCTCGAACGTATGTGCAAACGTGGTCACGGGGACATAGACGATGTCGGTATCGTTGATCATCCGCTCCTTGGTGATGGAATAGTAATGATTGATGAATCCGCTGAGGTAGCGGTAGCCCGACATGGCTTCTAAGTTAACGGGTATATCGGTTGTGCCCAATGGGCCATTGAGATCCTCCACGTTCTGGACACCACCGTTCTCAAAGTTACTGAGCGTTGCCCACGAGAAGGCTGCTTGGAAGGTGTAGTGGTTGCCGTTATAGGAACCAAAAACGGAACCGTTGAGCAGTTTATTCTCCTGATAGAGGTAATGTCCCATGGCTTTGAGGTAGTTGATCTCCATACCGAGGTTGATGCGCTTGTTGATGTTCCCAGTGAACATGAAATTGATCTCGTTCTCGCCTTGGTAGCGGGTGAAGTCGCGCTTGTAGCCTAAGTTGGAGTACGGCACGGTCGTGTTATAGAAGTGCACATCCTGCGCGGTGATGATATAGGGTCGGTAGCCCATACCGAAGAGGTCATCCATGGTGCGGGATCGATCGAAATAGAGGCGAGACTGGATGGGGGAGACGAGGGATCCGTTCCAAGTATTGGAGATACTATAGTCATTGACATAGGTAGAGAGAGGATAATTGAGATAATTATTCTTCACCGCCATAGTGTCGGCAATATAGGTAGGTTGAGGCAGTTGCCAAGACCGGATGACGGTTTTGACTTTCTCCTTAGCTCCAACACTTGCGCACAACAACAGCATACATCCTATGAACGCTACCCGTTTGATCACCCTTTCTTCTTCGTCTTAACTTCTCGGAGCTGTTTGTGCAGTTGTTCGATCTCTTTTTCCTGATTGTTGATGGTCTTGAGCAGGGAGTTCAGTTCCTCGTTCTCGATGGTCGTCGGATACTGCTCCTCCACTAACTGCAAGAAATCGGCGAGGACGTTCATGTAGTTAATGAACGCATCGTATGCAGACTCGTAGTTCGTAGCACCATGATCGATATGGTTCATGTAGTGGAAGTAGTTCACATCCTGCAGCATGAGCCAATCGCGTTTGAGGCGTTTGTCGGAGCACAGTTTGACACGCTCGGCTACGTTATAGAGTTTCTTAGCAGCCTCCTGCTGTAA
>DCID01000041.1:11711-12673 GCA_002315745.1 Bacteroidales bacterium UBA1735
ACGGAGATGACTTCGGCATCGGCAGCTTTCTTAGTAGCCTCAGCGGGTGTCACAAAACCGAGTCCGCCTTCGAGGGCATAGTACGGCAGCGCTTTGATGAACTCAAAGATACCTGATGCGGCAGGTTGGCGAATACCGAAGGTCTCGGCGCCCAACCATATATTCACCACTTTTTCCTCCTCGGGCATAGATGCTAACTGGTGGGCATATTTCTCGGCATCGAGCGGGTAGTTCCCCCAGTTCGGATCCGAGAAGTGGAAAGCGAGTTCGTCACTCAAGGCGCTATTGCGCATGAGCACATTGAGTTTAGGTGCCGATGCTGCTTTATAGACAAAGTTAGGCGATTTCCAGCTCAGGATATGCTTAGCACCCTCCGTCATAGCCGTTTTGTAGCCCCACTGCTGCAGATGCAGGGCGATCTCGTCCGAGTAGAGCAGTTCGGCGTTGCAAACGGTAGTAGGTGTTTGGCCAAAGAGGTCATGGATGACCTGTACATGTTGATCTAACTGGTCGCGGAAATCGTTCTCGTTCCACTCCGCTACTAAGGAATAGGAATGGGGAGTAGCGAGGAACTCCACACATTTGGTCTCAGCCAACTCCTTGAGGGCATCGATCATCTCGGGAGCGAACTGCTCGAACATCTCCAAGATAGTGCCCGAGAGAGCTAAGCCACAATGGAACTTACCCTTGCTCAAACGGATCATCTCTTGCAGTGTCTGGCACAAAGGCAGATAGGATGTCTCCACTAACCAACGAAGATGCTCTTCTGTCTCCGCATCATCGTAGTAATAATGATCTTGACCGATATCAAAAAAACGATACCTTTTCAGCCGATACGGCTCATGCATTTGAATGCAAAAACAAATATTTTTCATAATCTCTAAAATTTCTAATTATCTTCCTAGGACGCGATTGTAGATGGCACGGACTTTGAGGCCGGCGTCGTACCAACGGATGTTATT
>DCID01000012.1 GCA_002315745.1 Bacteroidales bacterium UBA1735
CCTTTGTGGTTATTGCGAATCACTAGATTGCGCAACTGTCCTTCGTGGGTGTGCTCGTTGTAAAAAGTGAGACCATGCTCGCAAGCAAATTGGTAAATACCATTGCGGATGCGATCATTGATCTCGGGCATCAGGTGGCATTCATCTATTTGTAGCACTTTGTCGAAGCAGTTAGGCATATGAAAACCTAAGCCCGGAGTGAATGGTACACCCGCTTTCATTTGTTCGGTAGTGAGCCATTGATGGTCGGCAAAAGTGAATTCCAATTTATTGCGGTAATGGTAAGTTAATTGGCTGCCTAAGATGGGTGAGATAGGTGGCAATTCGACTTTACCTATACGGGTGAGGTTATCTACGATCTGCTGCTGTTTCCATTTTAGTTGCTCTGTGTAGGGAAGGATCTGCCACTTACATCCGCCGCAGGTGCCATAATGTTTACACACGGGTTTACAACGCATTGGACTAGGTGTGACGACCCGTAACACACGCGCCTCCATAAACGAATGTTTCTTCTTGGTTACCTGCAAGTCCACGATATCGCCGGGTACACAATAAGGTACAAAAACGACCATATCATTAACCCGTGCTAATGCCTTACCTTCGGCAGCGATGTCTGTGATCTCAATGTGTTCCAGTATGGGGAGTGATTTCTTCATATTCAATGCATGTTTGTAGCAGTTCATCGGCATTTTCAAAGGCATCCAAAGGTACAGACCATAGGATGGTATTCCCGTCTTGAACGCAAGCGGGCATACCACTGTCCTTATAGCGGGCTAATACCTTTTGGCTCTTGTTGGATACAAAAGCATGGCAGTCCTCGGCGCATAATCTTTGGCTATTGGGGTAAGTTGCATAGGTGTAGATTCCTTTGGCAGTCTGTACAACTCCGTTTCGACTAGCATTGGGAATAGTACCCAAGTATGCGCCACTGACTATCAGTTTGCCACCTTTGCGTACATAGTCTTGCACATAAGGGGGCAAACCTATCTTATCCTTGCCTAACACTAAATCTACGAAAGCATACGTGGAATCGATGGTGGTGATAGCTTCGCTATTCGTGCTGACGTAGGATATACCCATACGCGCTAAAACACGTCCATGTCGCACGGCATAATCGTGGGTGTTACCTACTTGACGCAGCCCCAGTTGGTTGCGGTAGCACATACCCCAACCGCAATCGTCATCACTGATCCAGTCTAAGGCGCGGTTATATTCCCATTGTTCGCCAATGAATAGCCCATCTTCACCATCAGGAATACTATATGACCCTGGAACAATACCCGCATAGGTTGAATCTGCAAACCATTGGGGTCCAGATGTTCGGTTGAACCCGTTGATAATCAGCGCCCATGGTGTAGCGACGCGAGGGGATGGGGATAGGTATGCACTGAGTGTTTCGCTGGGCTCACTAGTGCCTCCGTCGTTTCCTGCTATCACTCGGAAATCATAACGAACACCTACGTTGGGTGTGAAAATATATTCCGTTTTATTGGTTTCAATCTCTTTCCACGCCCCATCGTTCTGCCTCCACTGCAGGATAAAATAGTCCGCTTGGGCATTAGGAGTTAAAGAGTCTATGGTTGGTACCCAACTTATTTGTAGTTGAGTATTGTCCACAGGGGTGATACGCATTTGTTGTACAGCAAGGGGCTGCACCACAAAATTGGTACCTGTTTGGATGTGAATCCATTGACCAATACCTTTGTAAATAGCGCGTGCCACGCAACGTCTGAAATGAGGGTCAAGCGCATATTGTATATCTGCTAACTGCTTGTGACTCAGTATCTCAATAAGTAGGGATGGAATCTCGGGATACTTAGTTTCGCAGTATCCAGCCTGCATTAATTGTCGTCTCGACCACGTAGGACAATAGGCACGACGTATATCTTCTACGATTTGCGTTTGTACATAGTCCGCTAAATCGCGATTGATAAAGCGATCTTGTCCATTACCAAAAGTAGTCTTATGGTTTCTATTTTCCCGCGAATAAATAGCGAGT
The DNA here is from genome assembly GCA_002315745.1 of Bacteroidales bacterium UBA1735. GTDB lineage: Bacteria > Bacteroidota > Bacteroidia > Bacteroidales > Paludibacteraceae > Colicola. Next base: position 2,000 of record DCID01000012.1, read on the forward strand.
GTACCAATCGTGGTGGAGTCCCCCGGTTGTGAATAGCCATCCGTATGTAGGGCAATGGATAAGGTAATAGGCAGACTATCGCATAACCAATTTACCCAGTTTCCACGGCAGCGCAGATCATCTAGGTAATCGCGGCGGATGGAGTCGTTACTGAAAAGAGTAGGATTGTCTTTCTCTGTAGGACGTGGACGCCAGACCGAATCGGGTACACCCATATACTCCAACCAATAGCGTGCGCCTTCTGTCCAACGTGGATAACCGCTTGTGCCAAGTTCTGTGGCGGCACTATCTCGACCATATCGAGCTCTTGCCCAAAACACAGTCGCTCCTGCGCGCTCTAAGCATTGCGAGGTTAACTCGGCAATAGCTGTAGTATATACGTCTTCGACAGTGCTCCACATAGTCGCGCGTTGCAGTTTCCACCGGTCTTCGTCTTGGTTATAGTAGATGCCATGACTTGGCCATAAAGCGATATTCTGCCCGTGGAGAGCTTGCTTCATCTTTTCTGCATGCGGGATAGGGTAGCGATCGTTGTCTTTTCGGGGACGAAAACGATCGGTGATCAATTCGCCTAGCTCGTAGTTGTCCGAGTAAATAGATACCTTGCCTAAACTATTGCCCAGCACCCAACGGCTCACTTGATAACGTAATTGAATGAGTTGATTCTCACTCAACGATAACCCTCCTAATGTATTGTTCGTATATACCCACACGTAACTACCTCTTGTCTTGAGGTTAGTTACACGAACTTTTGGCACGCATCCTAAGTCGAATCCAGCCCATTGATCCAACGAATCGGCTAACTGGCGGGCATTGATGGCATAGGCTGTTCCTCCTATCCATAGTGCCAAATAAACAAAGATAATCCTTCTCATGTACATAATATAGCCCGCAAAAGTACAAAAAATATCGAATATATACAATTTTTTGCCGATATTTCTCAAAAATTATTGCATAATTTTGGAAATATCATTTTTTTTTCGTACCTTTGCGCGTTACATTTACCTTAACGTTATTTTGTATGAAAGAAATTGTCATTAAGACGAACATTCGTTCTTGTCAGATGAACGAGTTAACACCAGAAGAACAGGAGTTAATAACGATTGCTAAGAAGCAAACAGAGAACTCGTATTGTCCGTATTCTAAGTTCCATGTAGGTGCCGCCGCTAAGTTGGATAATGGCGTTATTATCCGTGGTGCTAATCAGGAGAATGCGGCATATCCTAGTGGTCTATGTGCTGAGCGTAGCGCTCTTTTTGCTGCAGGTGCGGTTTATCCCGACATTCCGGTTAACACCTTGGCAATTGCGTGTTTTACGGAAGGTCATTTTACAGAAAACCCAGGAGCACCTTGTGGCTCATGCCGTCAGGTGATGTTGGAGACAGAGCATCGTTATGGAAAGCCGATGAAAGTGATTCTGTATGGTGAGAAAGAGATTTATATTTTTGATAGCGCAGCGTCACTGTTGCCTGTAGGCTTCTTTTCAGAGGACTTGGAAGGATAGTGCGTTGTTATAGCCTGTGAAGAGACTGAATGTGGGACTAAAAAGGATGGATGTGTATCTGCTCAAGAATTTTCTTGGGCTCTTCTTTGCGACCTTTTTTATCTGTATCTTCATCTTGTTGATGCAGTTTGTGTGGTTCCATGTCAAAGACTTAGTTGGCAAGGGTGTTGAACTATCCGTATTGGCGGAGTTCTTTGTTTATGCAGTAGCATCGGTTATTCCGTTGGCGCTCCCATTGGCCATTCTGCTTTCCTCTCTCATATCGTTTGGTAACTTGGGGGAGAACTTTGAACTGACTGCTTTCAAGGCTGCTGGAGTATCGCTTTTCCGTATCATGTTGCCGTTGGCATGCAGTATCGTTATCATTGCGACAGGTGCATTTTTCTTCTCGAACAATGTGCTACCCAAGTCACAAACGAAGTTGTGGACTCTCATCTTCTCTTTGCGGCAGAAATCGCCTGAGTTGGATATCCCTGTTGGCGAGTTCTATGATGGTATACAGGGGTGTAATATCTATGTCAAGCATAAGAATACACGTACAGGTCTACTCTCGGATATGATCATCTATGACCTGTCGGAAGGATTCCAAAACGCAACAGTCTTGCTGGCTGACTCGGGACGCATTGAGATCACAGGTGATAAGAAACATCTCAAACTCACTTTTTACAATGGTGAGACCTTTGAGAATATCAAACAGCAGCAACAACGGGCGACTCGTTCGGTACAGAATATCCCATATCGTCGTGAGACATTTGCTAAGAAAGTCATTATCAAAGATTTCGATTCTGAACTGAGTCGCTATGACGAGTCTATCTTACAGGATCAGCATGTGACTAAGAACGTGTCGGAGTTGATCTACTCCATCGATTCGGTGCAGCGATTGGCACAAGACCAAAGTCGCAGGCAAAGCGAACGATTGGTGCGCTCCAATTTTTTTGGACGGGAGCAGCAACCGGAACGACAGGTCATCCCCGTTTCAGTGGATCAGGAGAGAGAATATGACATTGATAAGGTTTATGCCGAGATGGATCCGTCGGTTAAGAAGCAGGTGGCCGATATCCTACGTGAGCGGGTACGTGCCCAACGCGATCAAGTCGATTATAATGTGCTACTGTTGGATAGTTATAAAAAATATATCTCCAAGCACGAGATAGAACTGCATCGTAAGTTCACATTGGCGTTTGCGTGCATCATCTTCTTCTTTATAGGTGCGCCTTTGGGCGCCATCATTCGGAAAGGTGGTCTTGGCTTCCCAGTCGTTATCTCTGTGGTGATGTTCCTCATTTATTACATCATCGACAATGCAGGATTTAAGATGGCACGTGAAGGGATTTGTGCTTGTTGGTTTGGTATGTGGCTCAGTTCCATGGTATTGCTGCCCATTGGTACGTTCTTGACCTACAAGGCTTCCATGGATTCGGGTTTGTTCAATCCCGAAGTATGGAGTAAAGTATATGAAAAAACGAAGAAAGATATACAACGTTTATGGATAAAATTCAAGAAGCAATAGCGGATTTTAAAGTTGGTAAGTTTGTGATTGTGGTCGATGATGAAGATCG
>DCID01000017.1:0-9779 GCA_002315745.1 Bacteroidales bacterium UBA1735
ATCGCTATTCAAATGCAGGATATTACCTATAACCAAACCGAACTGGACTTGCGCGGCAATGTGCTCACTAGTTACACCTCAGTCTTGGTGTTAGGCGATGTGGCTAACCTCTTGGACTCCAGCTATGTCAACATGCTGGGCTTGGCGGAACAAACCAAACGCATGGTCGAAGTGGGCGCTGCCGAATCGACTCAATATGACCAGATCGTGGTCAAAGTGAACACCCTTCGTAACTCGGTACATGCTGCACGTCGTAACTTGCGTTTGGCGCAGGATGCCCTTCGTGTATTGCTCAACGTCAATGGGGAGACCGAACTGATCCTAACCAATACCCTCTCGGAAGTGTTGGATCTAGACAAAGCACTCAGCGTGCTCTTTGAGAACTATGATATCCGCCGCAACTATAACTATCAGTTGATTGAGAAGAACGTGGAATTGGCGGAGAAGAACGTCATCATGGCAGGTATGGCTTACCTCCCTACTATCGCAGGTTTCTATAAATATACGGGTCAGTATGGGGATAACGTGTTCACCATGATGTCCTCTCCTAATACCGTGGGTGTCACGTTCTCTATGCCAATCTGGTCAAGCGGTAACCGGGCAGCGGCAGTCAAAGAGAAACAGATCGCACTCCAACAAGCCCAAAACACCTTCTCCCAAACGAAGGATAACCTCGATATTCAGTATCATAACCTGCGCTACACGTTGGTCAATAACTACGAGACCTACCTCAATGTCAAGGATAATACGGAGGTAACCCAGCGCGTGATGAAGAACATCGCCAATAAATATCAGTGGGGTGCCGCTTCTGCCCTCGAAGTGACCAATGCCAGCAATGACCTTATCACGGCACAGTCGTCTTATGTGAATGCGGTCATGAACTTAGTCGAATCCGCAGTTGAATTAACGAAATTCTTAAATAATGAATAATATGAAAAAAGTACTGTACGTATTAGTGGTAGCATTAGCATGCACCGCATGTGGCAAACAGACCGCTACCGAAGAGCAAGAGAAAGCTCAAGTCGTTAAAACAATGGTGTTACAAGCACGCCCCATCGAGCGTGTCATCAAGGTCTCTACGAACCTGCAAGGCTATCAGACCGTCAATGTATCTACCTCTATCATGGGTAAGATCGTCGAACTCTATGTCGAAGTGGGCGACAAGATGCGCAAAGGCGATAGCCTCATGATGATGGATCCCACGCAGTATAACACCAACGCCATCGCCCTCGCTAACCTCGAAGTAGAGATGACCCGCATGGAGGCATTGCTGCAATCGGGATCGGTCAGCAAACAGTCCTACGACCAGATGAAGTCGTCTTATGAACAGACCAAGGAACAGGTCGCTTACCTCAAGCGTAACACCTACGTCACGGCCCCCTTCAATGGCGTCATCTCCGCACGTAACTACGAGCAAGGTGAACTCAACTCGGGTGCACCTATCTTAGTCATCACCGAGACCGACCGCCTCAAGGCACTCATCGCTATCCCGGAGACTTATATCCCGAAGGTCAAAGAAGGTATGTCCCTCACCGTCAAGAGTGAGGTCTATCCCGACCGCGAGTTCCCGGCTACCATCGAAGTCGTTTATCCGACCGTCGATGCCTCTACCCATACCTTCCAATGCAAGGTCGTTATTCCTAATAAAAACCACCTCCTGCGCCCCGGTATGTATGTCACTACCACCCTCGGCTTGGGTAAGGAGAACACCATCGTCGTGCCTTATCAAACGGTGGAGAAACTGGTGGGAGCCAATGACCGTTACGTCTTCCTCAATAAGGATGGACGTGCACAACGCGTAGCCGTTAAGTTAGGTCAACGCTTCGATGAAGAGGTAGAAGTGATCGCCCCAGAGATCGTCGATGGTGCAGAATATGTCATCTATGGCCAGCACCGCCTCGTCGACGGCGTCCTCCTCGATGTGAAAAATAACTAAATAGTACATTATTATGAGTATCTACAAAACTGCCATACAAAAACCTGTCACCACGCTACTGATCTTCGTAGCGGTGATAGTGATTGGCGTCTTCTGCTACACGCAGCTGCCAATCGATCAGTTCCCCGAGATGGATCCACCCTATATCACGGTGATGACTACCTATCCCGGTGCCTCGGCGTCTGAGATAGAAACGAATGTCAGTAAGGTCTTGGAGAATGCCTTGAACTCCACCGACCACCTCAAACACCTCTATTCTACGTCCAAGGATAATATGTCCATGGTCATGCTGGAGTTAGAGTGGGGATGTAACATCGACGAAGCCGTCAACGACATACGATCGTATGTCGATATGACCAAATCCAACTTGCCCGACAACTGCGGAACACCGGTCATCTTTAAGTTATCCACCTCGACGATGCCTATCGCCATGTATTCCATCACGGCAGACGAGACGTACCCCGGTTTGGATAAGATACTGGACGACGAGATCATTCCGCAACTTAACCATGTCAATGGTATAGGAAACATATCCACCTCAGGTGCACCCGATCGTCATGTCTATGTGGATATTGACCAGCAGAAGTTAGACGCCTATGGCCTCACCCTCGAACAGGTAGGACAAGTCGTCCAAGCCAATAACCTCAACCTCTCGTCTGGTACAGTCAAGATGGACAAAGAGCAGTACCAGATGCAGGTGCGTTCCGAGTACATCGAGTCCCGCGAGATAGAAGACCTCATGGTGACTATGCTCCCTACGGGTCAACAGGTCTTTGTGCGCGATATAGCTACCGTCCGTGATACCATCAAAGACCTCACTTTGGACGAGAAAACGAATGGTCGCGAAGCCGTGCGTCTGGTGATCGCCAAGCAGACCGGTGCCAACGCCGTGCAGATCTGTCACGATGTGCGCGAGGAGTTAGACCGCATCCAAAAACAACTGCCTTCCGATGTCAAGATAGAGAAGATTTACGACTCGTCAGAGACCATCCAGAACTCCATCAATTCGTTGGAGGAATCGGTGCTATATGCCTTGGTGTTCGTCGTGTTAGTCGTCCTCTTCTTCCTCGGCAAATGGCGTGCAACCATCATCATTGGTATAACCATCCCTATTGCCCTCATTGTGGCATTCGCCTACCTCAAGTTAGTCGATTCGTCACTCAACATCATCTCGCTCTGTTCACTCACCATCGCTATCGGTATGGTCGTCGATGATGCGATCGTAGTCTTGGAGAACATCACCCGCCATGTGGAGCGTGGGGAGAACCCGCGTGAGGCATCTATCTATGCCACCAACGAGGTATGGGTATCCGTTATCGCAACTACCCTCGTGCTCGTCGTCGTGTTCGTACCCCTGACTATGCTCAATGGTATGGCGGGTATCATGTTCCACGAGTTGGGATGGATAGTGACCATCGTCTGCTGTACGTCCACTATTGTCGCTATCTCGCTCACACCTATGCTCTGCTCGCGTTTGCTCAAAGCACGTAAGGTGCATGTGGACGAGAATGGTGAACTCATTGATGACGAAGCCAATAGCCAGACCTGGTACGATAAGACGGTCGTTCGACTGCTGGATAGGGTAGATGAGTGGTATGCGCAATCCTTGCGCTGGTGCTTGCGTCATAAAGCCATCACCCTGCTCATCCTCTTGGCTTTCTTCGTGGCTTCACTCATCCCTATGTTCTTAGGACAGATCGGTACCGACTTCATGCAGCAGCAGGATAATGCCCGCATCAGTGTTACGGTCAAAGTGCAACGCGGTACCCGTATCGAAGAAACCCTCAAGACCGCCCGCCAACTCGAGGCTCGCTTCTACGAGTTAGTGCCTGAGATACAACTCATCAACACCTCAGCGGGCTCGAACGATGACGCCACTATCGCCGCGCTCTTCTCCAACACGATGAACAATAAGATCACCATGACCATCCGTTGTAATAAGAAATGGGAACGTAATCGTTCCATCTTCGAGATTGCCGAAGTGCTGCGTCAGGAGATGGCTACCTACCCGGAGATCACCGAGTACCAAGCCACCGTCTCGTCTGGTATGGGCGGTGGTGCTAATGGTAATACCGTGGATGTGGAGATATATGGGTACGACTTCGCTACTACCTCACAGTTAGCCGAAGAGTGCCGTCGCCTCTGTCAGCAGTTACCCGGCGCTCGTGACGTGAAGATATCACGTGAAGACGATCGCCCTGAGATCAAGATCATCGTGGACAAAGAGAAAGCCGCTCGTTTAGGCTTGAGTTCGGCTACCATATCGCAGTACCTTCGTTACCGCGTCAATGGTTACTCCGCGGGTTACTTAAAAGAAGATGGTTCGGAGTTCGATATCCTCGTGCGTCTGCAGGAGAAAGACCGTAACTCCCTCTCCGATATCTACGACCTCACTATCCCAACCGCAATGGGAGGCAAAGTCAAACTGTCCGAGGTCGCTACCATCGGCGAATATTGGGCACCACCTACTATCGAGCGTAAGGCACGTCAACGTTATGTCAGCGTGTCTGTCACCCCGTACGAGGTGTCGCTGGGTGAGTTGGCTACGCAGATTGAAGCCAATGTCCTTCCTAACATGGAGTTCCCGCAGGGCTATACCTATCGTCTCGGCGGTACGTATGAGGATCAAGAAGAGACCTTCTCTAACATGATCTTGTTTGCCATGCTCATTATCCTATTGGTTTATATCGTGATGGCAGCAGAGTTTGAGTCTTTCTCTAAACCCTTCTATATCATGTTCTCCATCCCCTTTGCCTTGTCCGGAGTCATCTTCGCCCTATGGATCACCCATCGTTCGCTCGATATGGTCGGCGCATTGGGCTTAGTGCTATTGATCGGTATTGTGGTGAAGAATGGTATCGTGCTCGTGGACTATATCAACCTCATGCGCGAACGTGGACATGGATTATATGAAGCCATTGCCCTCTCGGGACAAAGCCGTATCCGTCCGGTGCTCATGACCGCCTTCACGACCATCTTAGGTATGGTACCTATGGCAGTATCCACGGGTGAAGGAGCCGAGATGTGGCAACCCTTAGGTATAGTCGTTATCGGTGGTCTAACCGTCTCTACTTTCTTAACGCTCTATATCGTCCCCGTCCTCTATGGTGCCCTCACCAAGGACGATAGTCAACTCAAACTCGAAGAGAAACATAAACAGTTTATCTTCATGAATATTAAAGTGAAATAACTATGAAGTCTGTAATGATCGTGTTCAACCAAGCGAACACGGAACGCGTAGAATACATGTTAGAACTGTTATCGATTCGTGGCTTCACGTTCTTTGAGGACGTGCAAGGCCAGGGATCGGTCACTGGCGAACCTCGTCGCGGTACACATGCATGGCCAGAGATGAACTCGGCTGTCATCACCGTCGTGCCCGACGACAAAGTAGAGCCCCTCTTAGAGGCTGTCCGTAAGTTAGATAAACGCAATGAAGAAGTAGGCGTCAAAGCCTTCGTCTGGACGATTGATCAGATGGTATAGTGGGCTAGGGCATCCTTGGTCGCTTCGCGGTAGGCAACCATCAGCCCACCTGTACCGAGCAACGTCCCTCCGAAATAGCGCACCACCACCACGAGGATATTATCTAACCCCTTGGCATCTATCGTGCGCAGGATAGGAACACCCGCCGTCCCGTGGGGTTCACCATCATCTTTCGTGCGGAATAGATTAGTACCTAAACGGTAGGCATAGCATACATGCCGAGCGTCATGGTACTTTTTTTTGTACCATGCAATCCGCTCTTTAGCCTGCTCCTCATTCTCAATCGGCTCCGCAAACGCTAAGAACTTCGACCCTCTGTCCTTATATATCCCTTCTGCAATCATATTTACTATTCAGTGACACAAGACGCTCTCGCGGATGTTGACCAACATCCCGGACTCTAGGCTGCCGCAATGCAAAAATCTAATGTATTCCTAGTTTCCGCTTCGTGGGCTCCGGGATGGCATTCTTGTTGATCAGCAGGTTGATGGTCTTGTAGCGCACAAACGCCTCTGTCACGTACCATATTCCCTTGTAGTCGGACTTAACCGTGCCCCACGAGTTCTTGACCATGTAATATTTCTTGCCATTCTGATCCTTCGCAATACCGAAGATCACCATACCGTGATCGTCCGTCGTCTCCCAGTTATCAAAACCCTGCTGCCGCAACTCCTGCGTGATCACTTTCTCCGGCAGAGGCTTAGCAGTCAGTTTCTTTTTCTTCTCGGTACTGGTCAATCCTAACCACTTAGCCATATCTGATCCCGTCACATCCACACTCTCTTCCTCGGGGATCTGACCGATGCCTTTGCGCGAGAAACCTTCTTCGCTTACGTCCGCTGCCCACACCATCGTGTAACCATTGGCAATAGCGAAATCGACTACCTCCATCATTTCGTCTAACGGCAGGTTATAACTCATACCCAATCGCCAGTTGTCTGGCACTTCGACCGCGAACTTACTATAGAAAGGATGGTGTGTGAACGATGTGAGACTCACGTAGTGACTAGCATCCAAACCCAACGACTCGGCGTAGGTCTTGGGCGAATAGAGTTCGCCATCGATGGTGAACGTGTCTGGACATTGCCCCAGATACGTATCCAAGAGCGACTGAAATCCTTTCGTCCATACGGGCGTCAGACGCTTGATACCCGAAGTAGTCAAGGCTTTGACATAGCCGCCCATCAATGCATCTAACTCTTGATGCACCGGTAAGGTGTCCGCTTTGGTCGTCCCATATTGAATACCCGGCATCTTGTACTGTGGCACGAATCCGTAGTTATCCAAGCAGTATAGCACATCGTAAGCACTACCACCACCCGCAAACTTCACATCTCCGTACATGCGCACACAGTACTGAGCACGATCCATCATCGTCTTGCTCACGACGTACATCTCGCTCAAGTCAATCTCCGACTGACCCATACGCAGTAACTCGGCTTCGAAGAAGCCCAAACCTGAGAATGCCCAACATGTGCCGCTCTTGAACTGGTCTTTGACCGAAGTGATAGGTACACTATCAATCGTCGTAAACACAAACCCTTTCGCCGTGTCTTTCGCAACACTATCGGCTTTAACGACCACACTATCCACCGGTGCTACCAGACTGTCCACGCGTGCAATGACGCTGTCTAATGCTACGCTATCCATCGCGATAGCCATAGCGATAATACTTAGTATCTTCATAATCTATTTCAAATTTTCAAACTCTCAAACTCTCAAACTCTCACCTCAAACAGTTCGTCCAACACACTCACCTCCTGCTGCCACGGATGACTATCCGTCCATGTTATCCCCTGCCAATCCTCCGTCACTTTAACGGTTGCCCCTTTAACGGTTGCCCCTAAGGGGGAAACCCACGGAAGGGGCTTTCTATGGTGCAACAAATCTACGATCACCTCCGTCAGCCCCATATTCAGATCCACTAGGTACGTGATCTCTTTCTCGTAGAAGGGTTGCAGGTAGTCGGCAAAGTACATGAAGTACGGTGTATGCTCGTATGCCGAGACTAGTGCCATCCAGTGCTGGTGCTGCCATCGTTGTTGGTAACTGATGCGTATGTCGCGGGTGAACTGCTTATGTTCGGCTTTGACCACGGGGACACTCAGTCGTATGAGTTGCCCATGGGTATCGCGGATAAGGCATCGGTTACGGAACGTCTGTTTCTCAAACGTCTCATTCACCTCGATCGTGGCAGGTTCGCGCATGTAGTCCTCGAACCAACTCTTGGCGCCCAAGTAAGTGGTGGGTAAGATCATCGAGTGGCGCGTTTACCTATTCTATTCCAACGTATATGTCCCCTGAACCAAGGTCTATCTTTCTCTATACTGAGCCATATGAAGATGGGTCGTCCTACGATATGATCTTCGGGCACAAAGCCCCAGTAGCGACTGTCGGCACTGTTATGCCTATTGTCGCCCATCATCCAGTAGTAATCCATCGCGAACGTGTAATCGTCTCCCACCACCATCGGCTGGTGCTCATACGCTTGCGCGATGCGGCGATAGATAGGGTAGTTGTCCTCCGTGATACGGATGGTCTCACCTTTGCGCGGGATATAGATAGCCCCGTAGTTATCACGCGTCCAACCGGTCTGACCCAAGGGATAAACATCGCCGCCGTTCTGCTCTGGTTCAACGACGATATTCGTTACGTGCGGGTTCTTGGCTAAACTCTCTTTCATCGCTTTGGTCAGCGGGAAATGGTACACACCCGACTCCAATATCCGTTGGTCATCGTGACTGATACCTATCTTATCTAAGTACGTGCGCGTCAGTACATGCCCGTCGGTATAGACGAGGTAATTGAGTTGCACCCCTTCGTGCGTGGGCTCGATCTGCCATGCACTATCGTTCTTGCCCTTTGTCCAAACGACATTATCTACCACCCGAAGCGAGTCACCTGCCGCACCTACACAGCGCTTCACGTAGTTCTCTCGCCTATCCACGGGACGGGTCACTATTTTCCCGAACACATCCTTGCGGTTCTTCACAGCCCGTTCGCCGTAGTAGTGGCATAGCGTATAGTAGTCGGGGTTCTGCATCTTCAGACAAACCGTATCGCCGGCGGGAAAATTGAATACCACGATATCGCCTTTCTGCGGACTCGTCCATCCGGCTAATCGCTTATATGCCCATTGGGGATGCGCTATGTACGACTGACCTCCGCCGAGCCATGCTGGGAATGTGTGCTGCATGAGCGGCATCGAGAGCGGCGTGTTCGGTACACGTGCTCCGTAATCCATCTTGCTCACGAATAGGAAATCACCTACCCGCAACGATTTCTCCAACGACGAGGATGGTATCTGGTAGTTCTGGAAGAGGTAGAGGTTGATGAAATAGACCGCTACTAGCGCGAACACGATCGCATCGATCCATGAGCATAACGTGTATAACCCGCTATTGGTCTCTTTATACTTGCGCCACCATCCCCAATTGATATACTTGGTCGTGAACGCATCTACGATCACGGGCAAGACCGCGAGCCAACCTAAACTAGCCCAGTCTCCCCAGGCTACCCATATCACGAATGCGACATATAGCGCACTCCACACACCTGCCTTAATCCAATCCTTACGACTTATTTTTGATAATTTATCCATATTCTATACTCTATACTCTATACGCTATACGCTATACTCCCAACTTTTCTGCCTCGATGACCGCACCCAGGGCAAATCCTTCTCGCCCTTTGGCTATATGTTGGATCACAATCGTATCTTCCTCACTGTCCCAGGTTACCGTATGTGTCCCCGGCACTTCCCCTTCCCTAATACTCATAATAGGTATTGAGACGGTTGCCCCTTTAGGGGGAAACCCACGGAAGGGGCTTATGTCTTCCGCTAATGTCTTCGCCGTTCCCGAGGGCTTATCTAACTTATGTATATGGTGAATCTCTTCGATCGACGGACTATATTGAGGGTAGGGGGCAAGTAACTCTGCCAATCGCTTATTGAGTTCAAATAGCACATTCACCCCAATCGAGAAATTACTCTTCCATACCAGCCACGCTCTCCCCGTTTCTCTCTTTAATTTTTCATTTTTATTCTTTAATTCCTCTACATCCCATCCTGTCGTTCCGCTCACTACGGGCACGCCGTTTGCCCATGCGCGAAGGATATTATCTTTCGCGGTAGCGGGTGTCGAGAACTCGATGGCAACGTCTGCCGAGCGGAAGGCTTCGGATTCGAAGTCGCTGAGGTTATCTTTATCGATGATGCATACGATCGTATGCCCCCGTTTGATGGCTATTTGCTCGATGATATGTCCCATCTTCCCATATCCAATTAATGCTACTTTCATATCGTTGTCGTTATGGTTGTGGTTGTCGTTGTCGTTGTGGTTATCGTTGTGGTTGT
>DCID01000017.1:9809-10317 GCA_002315745.1 Bacteroidales bacterium UBA1735
CAGAAAAAAACTGTACCTTTGCAGCGATTTTTATAACCTTTATGATGATGAAAAAACTTTTTTATGCAGTTTTTGTACTGAGTGTATGTGTGTCTTGTGCTTCTCATTCTTCTTCGGATGGGCAACAGGATTCTTCTGCTTCGGAGGCAGTCGTTGTGGATCAGGGGGATGACCAGCCTGTTAAGGAAAAGAAGCATGCTAAGTCGAAGAGAGATTTGGCTATTGAGTGTGTTAAGCGTACTTTGGATCGCCCCTCTACGATGAAGGTGGATAGCGTATGCACGGTGCAGCAGCCTGACAGCCAGTCTGTGGATACCCTCTATCATGTGGCTAAACTCAATCGTGTCTATGAGTATTCTAGTGGCCATGCTACTTATAAGGGCTTCAGTGATGTTGTTTTTGACTCCCTTCGTCAGGAAGTTCGCACTTTCCCTGCTGTGACGCTGTATGAGGTTTATTATCAGGCGAAGGATGCGAATGGCAATGTTTTTTATGCTACTCAATCGGT
>DCID01000027.1 GCA_002315745.1 Bacteroidales bacterium UBA1735
GCCAAAAAGAATGTAACCCTCTTTTTTGAACTCCGAGAACATCGAACGAGTCTCTATAAGACATTGAATAATATCTTCGGAAAAGGCAACTGGGAATAAGTGAGTCATCCTATACTCATCCTATACTCATCCTATACTCATCTCGCGTTTCAAAAAGGTAAAAGAAAAAACAAAAAAAAAGAAGAAGCAAGAAAAAATAAATAAAAAGAAAAAAGCAGTAGTAGTAACTGCTACTACAAACAACAACTACAACTATTTTTTTTGAAAAATTATTTATATATGAACGATACACCATTATACTTAGAAATCATTGGCCAAGGTTACTTGCAGCCGCGAGCGCACATCAACGCGATGAACGACTACTATAAAGAGAGAGGCAAAGTAGTAGAAACACCACTTAGTGCCATTCGTAATTGGATGCGCATTGAGAAAGGCGTTCCTTCTATCAATAGTCAGGAGATTGATTATTTATCCACTTTCCTCCGGGCTATGGATCCGCGAGGTGTGTGCCGATTCTGTGACCTATTGGTTGACTTTGAACTCACGCCGACGCAAGCCATCTTCACGGTGAAACTACCAGAAGCGGGCATCCACGCGATGGACGACTGGTTGGCGGAGCACATGGATGTCCGTCAGCTCAAGGCCTATCGTCGGGCGATCATGTACCGAATGACCCCCACCGGCTCCCCCTCGAAGGGGGAGGGATAAAGAAAAAGAAAAAAATATTTGGTAGATTGAAATTTTTTTTGTAATTTTGCCGCGTAAAAAGAATTTATGGTCTTTGTGGTCGAAATAGTGATATGGTATGTCCTACTATGGGCAGCAGCCAAATGGGGCGGACGAGAAGGTCTCATCACCTATGTCGTATCAGCCGCCATCGTTGCGAACATAGAGACAACACAGTTCATTCACCTCTTAGGTATAGACATGCCCGGTGGCGTCGTTCCATTCGCCTGCCTATTCCTCGCTACAGACGTAGCCAGCGAGCAATATGGGCGTCTATTCAGCCATCGGCTCGTGCTATACTCGGGCTTGGGGATGCTAATATCATCGCTGATCGTAGCCCTGTTTGGACTGAACATAGGCGTGAGTGACTCCTTCCATGAAGCGCTGCATGCGACCGTACGCATCGCCTTTGCCAGCATCACCGTCTATTACCTATGCGGATGGTTAGACGTGCATCTGTATCACCGAATAGGTCGCCTATGCCGCTACAAATGGCTGCGGAACAATGTGGCTACTGCCACCTCGCAGTTTGTGAATGCGACACTATTCATATTATTGGCTTTTGGATGGGTAGGGATAGCACCGATATTGGGTAACTGGCTCATCTCGTTCGCCTTAGCACTATTAGATACACCTATACTATATATCGTCACCGGTCAAGACCGACTACTAAATGATTAATCGATGAAACAGCAGACTGTCCTAACCATACTCTTCCTCTTTGCCGTCGTACTCATCACGGCGTTTAGCGCCTGTTCACCCATCTATCCGCTTAACCCGTGGGACGATGCGAACTGTTTTCTGCTCTTAGGTCGCTCGATGTTAGAGGGGCTGATGCCGTATCGTGACCTATTTGACCACAAGGGTCCGTTGGTGTGGATGGTACAAGCAGCTTGCGACAGCGTAGGTGTCCGTCCGTTCTTCGGGTTCTACCTATTAGAGATAGTCTCGCTATGGGCTTATCTATGGCTCGCGTATAAGACGATGATGCTCTTTGCGCTACCTAATCGGTCTAACCAATCGACTTTGGCGCTCCTATGGACGATGCTATTAGGATTGGCATTAACCACTTCGGACTTCTTCTACTACGGCAACACCGTAGAAGAAATAGGGTTACCATGGATCATGTATGGTCTCTATATCGTGCTACACTACGCGCGGAACAACGAACTGCCCCACCCCATCCTATCTATCGTATGGGGCGTAGGTATAGCCATCATCTTCTGGAGTAAATTCACCGTGCTATCGCCCTTTGTGGGTGCGATCATCGCGGTACTGATTCTCAGTATTCGCCGCCATCAGATGCGGGCGTTCTGGGAGACAGCCGGATGGTGCGCCTTAGGGTTCGTAGGGGTGAGCCTCTTCGTCGTAGGTCTATTCTACGCCATAGGCGGACTGCACGATATGTTAGACGGGTACTTCGGGTATAACCTCTTCCGCTACCATGCGGTAGGCGCGGAAGATGGCGGAGGGGACATGCGTATCTACCCTGCCCGACTGGTAGCATGGGCAGCGCTAGTGGCGATACCGCTGCTGCATAGACGGGTACAAGCGGATGTACGACTAGTAGTGACCTTCGCTTTTGCCACGACACTCATCCTGTTCGCTATCACGATGGTGTATATCTACTACTTCATCCTATGCTTTGCATTCTTCCCATTGGTATATTACTATATCCGCCGTCTGCCGCTCACTAAGCCGGTATGGATCATTGCGGTCGTGATGGCGATAGGGATGGTGATGACCGACTTTAGCCTGATGCAACGCTGCCGTGGCACGTTCCCGAAAGCCATCCTCACCCTCATTGATAAGACCGACCACCTCGACGAAGGGATACTGACCTATCGCTCGCGCGAGACGGGTATATACATCTACGGACAGGTGATGCCGCCTAACCGATTCTGGTTCCTACTATCGATGGTCCATCAAGACTTGAAGGACGATCAAGATGCCTGCCTGAGGTCGCGTCAATGCCGCTACGTGATCGTGAAAGATCAAGTGCTCGAACCCGAGGTGTATGATGCCATTGAAGCCAATGGCTATCACTTGATAGACCAAGAGGAAGAACTGTTCCGCACGTTGAGACTGCTCAAGCCGAAGATCTTCTTCTGGAACTTAGGCTGGACGCAACCTATCATGCGCCTGCTACTCGACGAAGAACCACAACCAGAGAAAGCCATATTCAAACTCTATGAACGTGATTGATAAATTGAAGTTTCTATTCTGGGATCGATCGTTCCTGATCTTTCTCATCGTAGGTGTGGTGAACACGCTATTTGGACTGAGTGTGTACTACTTCAGTTACAACGTGCTACACGCGGGTTACTGGCCATCGTCCATTGCGGACTATGTACTAGGTAGCGTGCTGAGTTATTTCCTCAACAAACGCTTCTCGTTCCATTACCAAGCGACAGACTGGCGTTCGATTAGTCGTTTCACGATCAACATCGTCGTATGCTTCGTGATTGCTTACGCGATTGCACGCCCCGTGACCCAATGGTTATTAGAGATAGTAGGACTACCGCTCACCACGACATGGATTGAGAACATCGCAGGGCTGACCGGTACGGGTATATTTATGATACTGAACTATTTAGGGCAACGGTTCTTTGCCTTTCAGAAAAAAGAAGACACAAAAGACACACGAATATGATATTACTTAGTTTTGACACCGAAGAGTTTGACGTGCCCAAGGAGCACGGAGTGGAGTTTAGTTTAGCCGACGGTATGGCGGTCAGTCGCGTAGGTATCGAGCGCATCCTAGATGTGCTCCTGCGCACAGGCGTACATGCGACATTCTTCTGCACCGCTAATTTTGCGGAGCAAGCGCCTGACCTCATTGAGCGCATTAAGAAGGAAGGACACGAGGTAGCCTGCCATGGTTGCGACCACTGGAATCCCCAACCCACAGACTTCGAGCAGTCGAAGATACGCGTGGAGAAAGTGGCAGGTATAAAGACCTACGGCTATCGCCAACCCCGTATGTTCCCCGTGGACGAGAAAGAGATTCAACGGATGGGTTATCGGTATAACTCGTCGCTCAATCCGGCATTCATTCCGGGACGATACATGCACCTCACCACCCCACGTACGTACTTCATGAAAGATGGTGTGCTGCAGATCCCTGCCTCCGTGAGCCCGTGGTTCCGTATTCCACTTTTCTGGTTAGCGCTGCATAATTTCCCCGAGTGGTTCTACTATATGCTCGTTCGTCGCGTGCTTAAACACGACGGGTACTTCAACACCTATTTCCACCCATGGGAGTTCTACGAACTGAACGACCATCCGGAGTTTAAGATGCCATTCATCATCCGCCATCATAGCGGTCAAGCCATGGTCGAGCGATTAGAACGGCTCATCACCACCTTCCAAAAAGAAGGTCAATCGTTCTGCACCTATAACGAGTTCGCCCTATCCGTCATTGATACTCCTAAAAAATAAGCCTATGAAACCCATTACGTTAGGCATTGTATGCCCCTGCTACAACGAAGAAGCCGTCTTAGCACTATCGGCGGAACGATTAGAGAAGATCTTCGATCAACTCCAACAAGATAAGAAGATTAACAACAACAGTTTCGTGCTATTGGTCAATGATGGTAGTAAAGATAAGACTTGGGATATCATCTCAGAACTGCATGCGAAGCATACCTGGATCAGAGGTGTCAACCTCGCCCACAACGTAGGGCACCAGAACGCTATCATGGCGGGTATGATGACTGCCAAAGATTGGGCAGATGCGGTGATCACGACCGATGCCGATCTACAAGATGATGTCGAGAAATGTGTACCTCAGATGGTAGATGACTACATGGCGGGTTACGAGATCGTGTATGGCGTCAAAGTGAGCCGCACCGCGGATCCACTGATGAAGCGACTGACGGCACAGGCGTTCTATAAACTGCAGACCTCGATGGGTGTCAATAGCGTATTCAACCACGCCGACTTCCGACTGATGTCCAACCGTGCGTTAGAGATATTATCTCGCTACCAAGAGCGTAACCTCTACTTGCGCGGCATCATTCCGTTGATAGGTCTCAACTCCACCACCGTAGAAGATGAGATAGGTGAACGCGCAGCAGGTCAGTCTAAATATACGCTATCGAAGATGCTGAACCTCGCTATCGATGGTATCACCTCCTTCTCCGTCAAACCGATATGGGGCATTATCTACATGGGCTTAGCCATGATCATCGTGTCCATCGCTATCCTCGTCTATGTCCTGCGTGCGCTCATCATCGGCACCGCCGTTAGCGGTTGGGCATCGTTGATGCTGAGTATTTGGTTTGTAGGCGGCGTGCTCCTAGTTGCCATCGGCGGCATAGGTATCTATATCGGTAAGATATACACCGAATCCAAACATCGACCACTGTACAATATTAAAGAGATCCTGTAATGAAAGTTACCAAGAAAATCGTATTAGAGGAACACGACATGCCCACCCAATGGTACAACATTGTGGCGGACATGGTTCAGCGTCCTGCTCCTATGATGAACCCCGAGACCAAGCAACCCTTGCGTCCGGAGGAGATGTCCACCCTCTTTGCCGAAGAGTTAGTGAAGCAGGAGTTCTCCACCGAGCGGTATATCGATATCCCCGACGAGGTACGCGACCTCTATCGCATCTGGCGTCCAACGCCTCTAGTACGTGCCAGTGGATTAGAGAAAGCATTAGACACGCCCGCTAAGATATATTTCAAGAACGAGAGTATCAGTCCCGTAGGGTCGCATAAGTTGAACTCCGCTATCCCACAAGCATACTATAATAAGAAACAAGGTATACAGCACATGACCACCGAGACAGGTGCGGGTCAGTGGGGATCGTCGCTAGCGATTGCGTGTAAGCACTTTGGGCTCGATCTGACCGTGTTCATGGTTAACTCCAGTTACGAGCAGAAGCCGTACCGCAAGTCGGTGATGCATACCTATGGCGCGAATGTTATTCCATCTCCGTCCTTGCAGACGGAGGTAGGTAGGCAGTTGCGTGAGCGTTATCCCAACACGCCCGGTAGTCTCGGTATGGCTATCTCAGAGGCGGTGGAGTTAGCCCGCAAGCAGCCTAACACCCGCTACGGATTAGGCTCGACCATGAGCCATGTGTGCCTACACCAGACCATCATCGGTCAAGAAGCCATCAAACAGATGGAGATAGCAGGCGATTATCCGGACGTAGTGATTGCATGCTTCGGCGGCGGTAGTAACTTCGCAGGGCTATCGTTTCCGTTCATGCGGAACAACCTGACCAAGGGTTATAAGACACGCTTCATTGCGGCAGAGCCCGAGGCTTGTCCTAAGTTAACCAAAGGACGGTTCGAATATGATTTTGGGGATTCGACCGGTCTAACACCGCTTATCCCGATGTACACCTTAGGACACGAGTTTGAGCCTGCGGCTATCCATGCCGGAGGTCTGCGTTACCATGGTGCAGGCGCCATCGTGAGCCAACTGCATAAGGACGGACTCATTGAGGCAGTCGATATCAATCAGTTAGATAGTTTCAAGGCGGGTGTGCTATTCAGTCAGGTGGAGGGTATCATCCCCGCGCCCGAATCGACGCACGCTATCTGTGCCGCTATTCAAGAGGCTCTTAAAGCCAAGGAGGAAGGAGTGGAACGTGTCATCCTCTTTAACCTCTCCGGTCATGGCCTCATTGATATGGCGTCCTATGACCGCTATTTTGCAGGAGAGTTGAATGGGTGACATATGGTTAAAGTAGCATTAGTATATGACTTTGACGGGACGTTGGCTCCCGGAGATATGCAAGAGTATGGGTATCTCGAAGCAATAGGCTATCCTGTCGCTAAGGAATTTTGGGAACATTGTGCTCAGATAGCCGAAAAGAATGATGCGGGGGGGATCCTGACCTCGCAGTGTGAGTTGCTACACGAAGCTTTGCGTCATGGCGTACATCCTACTCGTGAACTTTTCCGTCACTATGGTTCGATGGTGCGTTTCTTTCCAGGCGTGGAACAGTGGTTTGAACAGATCAATGGATATGGGAGGTCGATTGGATTGGAGGTGCAACACTTCATCAATTCGTCGGGTATTAAGGAGATGATAGAGGGCACATCCATTGCGAAAGAGTTTGAACATATCTACGCTTGCTCGTACCTCTACGACGACTTAGGCGTTGCCTATTGGCCAGCCGTGTCGATTGATTATTCGTCCAAAGTGCAGTATCTAACGAAGATCAGTAAGGGCATTCGCGAATGTAGCGATAGCGTGCGTGTCAACCAGTACATGCCCCATGAAGAGCGTGCTATTCCGATGGATCGTATGATCTACTTCGGCGACGGACAAACGGATATACCATCCATGTGCATGGTCAAGGAGCATCATGGGCACTCGATTGCTATCTATAATAATCAAGCCAAAGAGGAATTAGCACGACAATTGCAAGCCGAAGGGCGAGTTAACTACGCTTGTGTAGCCGATTACACCCTTGGTAGTCATCTTCAATTAGTGGTCAAACACATCCTCGACGGTATCGCGCTAAGGATCACCCCCACTTTGTGACGATCTCGTCCATGATGCGGAATACTTCGTCCTTCGTCTCCGCGCGGAGGAGGGCAATGCGTGTCTGCTTAAAGTCGAATAAGCCTTTGAACACGGGCGAGTTGGCGAAATGTCGACGCGAATGCACAATCCCTTTGCGTTCATCGCCTATCCATTCGATGGATCGCTCAACATGTTCTTTCAGTATATCTACGCACCATTGCATAACAGCCCCTTCCGTGGGTTTCCCCGTAGAGGGGCAACCATTTGGTTCTAGATAGTTTTTGATATCTTCGAAGATCCATGGGCAACCAAATGTGGCACGACCGATCATGATAGCATCCACGCCATAGCGGTCGAAGCACTCCTTCGCGCGTTCGGGGGTGGTCACATCGCCGTTTCCGATGATAGGTATATGCATGCGGGGATTGTTCTTCACTTCGCCTATCAGCGTCCAGTCGGCTTCGCCCGTGTACATCTGTGCACGTGTGCGCCCGTGGATAGCCAGTTCCTGAATACCGCAGTCCTGTAAGGCTTCCGCCAAATCGACGATAAAGCCCCTCCCCAGCCCTCCCCCTAAGGGGCGGGAGTATAAAGAGTCAAAATCCCAACCGAGACGGGTCTTAGCCGTCACGGGGGTATGAACGGCATTGACGACGGATTTGGTGATCTCGAGCATCTTGGGCACATCACGCAGTAGGCCTGCACCCGCACCCTTGCCTGCCACTTTCTTCACAGGGCAACCAAAATTGATATCGATAAAGTCGGGCTTTGCTTCTTCTACAATCTTCGCGGCAGCAGCCATCGATTCGGGGTCACGTCCATATATCTGTATAGCCACCGGTCGTTCGGCATCCGAGATAGTGAGTTTGCGCGTCGATGCTGCCACATCCCGGATGAGGGCGTCAGCATTCACAAACTCCGTATAGACGCGATCGGCTCCAAAGCGTTTGCATAGCATGCGAAACGCCGGATCCGTCACATCCTCCATCGGCGCTAAATATAAAGGATACTTGTTCATCGTGCATTGTGCATTGTCAACCGACAACTATTCTTTGGACTCAATGGTGGGATACTTGATGCGCTGGTGATTGATCATGAGTAACCGCTCTTTGAACACTTGTCGTATGATCTCCACATCACGGAAACTGATAGGTGTCTCGCTAAACTGTCCATCATTGATCTGCTGATTGATCATATCATCTACAGCCTCGTTGATCGACTCCTCGGTGAAATGACGCAGACTGCGTGAGCGTGCCTCCACAGCATCCGCCATCATCAGAATAGCCGCCTCACGGGTAGTCGGTTTGGCATCCGGATAACGAAAATCTTGCTCATTGGCTTCGCCCTTACGATTGACTTCGGTATTATAGAAATAGCGAGCCAGCGAGGAGCCATGGTGGGTCTCAATGAAGTTGATGATCACCTGCGGCAGGTGATACGCCTTAGCGATAGCTACTCCATCTGCCACATGAGCAATCACCATCTTAGCCGCCTGTTGAGGATCCATATTGAGCAACGGGTTCTCTCCCTCTTGCTGATTCTCCACAAACAAAGAGGCATGGTTCATCTTACCAATATCGTGGTAAAGGGCACCCGTACGAACGAGCAGCGAATTAGCCCCCACGCGTTTGGCTGCCTCCATGGCTAAGGTACTCACCTGCATGGAATGTTGAAAACTGCCAGGCGCCTTCTCGGCAAACTCCAACAGCAAGGACGAGTTGATATCCGTCAGTTCCACCAACGTGATAGGACTGATTAGACGGAACACACGCTCTACCAAATAGAGCAGTCCGTACGCAAAGATGACTAAGATCGCATTGATACCAAAATAGAGGTACATCCACGGATTGATCTGACTCCACGAACCAGAAGTGCAAAGCACAAAGGCCGTATAAGCCACCACATAGGTGAGCAGTATCCATCCGGCTGTCTGTGCTAACTGTGCCCGGCGAGTCATCTCTTTCATACTCGCTACCGCCACCATACCAGCTGCCACTTGCAGCACTAAGAACTCAAACGAATTAGGCACCGCAAGCGATAATATCATCACCGTCACCAGATGGACAAAGAGCGCGGTACGTGCATCAAAGAATGCATGAATAAGCACCGGTATCCACACAACGGGTATCAAGTAAATACTCCAATTCGTATAGCGCACCTCTAAACAGGTAAGCACAATAATGAGCATCGGTAAGAGGGTGAAGAAAAGAAGTACCTTGGTATCCCCGAAGAACTGAGGACGAAACACATATAAGTACAGTACCAACATCAGTAAGTACAGACAAACGAGCACCAAGTTACCAACAGTCACCCATATAGATAGCAGTTTAGGAGATTGGCTCTGCTCCATCGCCTTACGCAAAGAGTAGAGGATGGCTTCGGTTTGTTCATCCACAATCTCACCCTTATCGATAATCTTCTCGCCCGCCTGCACCATGCCGTGCGTCAGGGAGATGCTACCTATTAGTTCACGACAGAGCTGATTCGTCGCCGCGGTATCGGGCACAATATTGACCGACATATTCTCCCCGAATGCCAGATACGCCGACTTAGGGGTATAGACCTTATCCAACGAATAGGTGTGTGCCACCTGCTTTTGAAGGATAGCCAGGCGATCGTATCCATCGTCCTGTAGTCGTTCTAATTCATCAGCAGCGATAACCAATGGCGTACGAGGTTGACCCTCGACATACGCAAAGTAAGGCACCATTTCGCATAACACCTCCGCCTTCTCGTCCTCTAACTGCTCCGCCGATTTATAGACGGGAAAATCGAAGTCTGCCACTAACTTATTATAACTCCAAGGCTTGCCCACCTCGTATCGGTAAGCAAACGAGTGCTGATAACGGGGATACAGATAGACCGTTACCGCTACCAATAGGACATAAAGGGAACCTTTCAATATGTTCTTCGTCACAGTCGTCAGTTTCATATTCTTTTCTTTTGAAAAAATTGTGTCATTATCTCCGCGCACGCTTCCGCCAATACGCCATGCTGCACCTGCGTTTTGGGGTGCAAGGTTTGCGGAGCGAAACGTGTATAACCCCTCTTATCATCCTCACAGCCATAGACTACGCGCTTGAGTTGTGCCCACCCTATGGCTCCGGCACACATCACGCAGGGCTCAACCGTCACATAGAGCGTACAGTCCGTCAAATACTTACCCCCTAAGGTCTGTGCCGCCGCGGTGATAGCCTGTATCTCGGCATGCGCGGTGACATCCTGCAGCGTCTCCGTGAGATTATGCCCACGGCCTACTATCTGACCATCCGCCACAATCACACAACCAATAGGCACCTCACCCGCCTGCTCCGCTTTCTGCGCCTCGGCGAGGGCTAAAGACATATAGCGTTCATCTACTTCCATTGTATCGTTTCCATTAAGTGTATCACATCCTCCTGTAGATAATCCAACACAGGTTGTAGGGAATCCGAATTAGGACGGCAGTTGCAATAAACAGCGCCCCGCAAGAAATGGTGCGTTGAATCCGTCACAAAGAACTGATAAGGCGATGCCGTGTTCCCCTCTACATGGAACAAAGCGCCATATACCCGCGCCTCATCGTTCACAAAATCCTGCGACGGAATAGCCGAAGCCTGCGAGATATGCTTGTGCAAGAACTCCATCGCATCGTCCGTCAACTCGCGCAAATTACCCCGCACAGGATAATAGGAGCAATGGATATCGGCATTGAGGGACGGGTAATGGATATTAAACCATATCCCCTTATCCTTCGACACCTCCACGACCTGCGCCGATTGAGAGAGCTCCAAGGTAAACGGATAAGCAGACTGCATGGACGTATAGGCAGCCTCCGGTACCGTAATGCGATAGTACCCATACGGACGAGGCATCGCTGTCTTATGACACGACGACAACGTTAACGATAACGACAACCATAACGACAACCCTATTGCTTTGAACTTCTTCAACTCTTAAAACTTTTTCTACTCTACGAATTCGCCTGCAAAATTACACTTTTTTTTCTACTTACGCAAATTATTCACCCCATATTTAGCATTTTTACCCCATATTTGGTCTTTTTGTCCCTTTCTACCCCCTTATGCACCATCTTTTTGCCCCTATAGATAAAAAGCAGTACCTTTGCACCATCATTTTCAAATATGATAGATATGAGACACTATTTAGATTACATTGAACAATCCATTCGGAACAATTGGAACGCGGATGCCCTCATCGATTACGATGGGCAGCAGCACTACACCTATGGTCAGATGGCAGAGCAGATTGCGAAGTTACAGATCCTCTTTGAGCAACTCGGTCTGCAACCCGGCGACAAGATAGCTATCTGTGGTCGTAACTGCGCCAACTGGGGTATTGCTTACCTAGCCGCAGCCGTTTCACGGTGCATTGTGGTCAGCATCTTACCCGATTTCACGAGCGAGAGTATCTATGAATTGGTGCATCACTCCGATGCGAAAGTGCTGTTCGTGGGTCCCTGGGTACGCGGACGAATAGAGTTAGACAAGATGCCGACTATCTCCACGTTCATTGCCATTCAAGATTTGTCCATCATGCAATCCCAAGTGGCAATCGACCTACAAGTGATCGATCAGATCTTTGCCGAGCGTTACTCCAAAGGCTTCACGCCCGCGTGTGTACATTACTATAAGGACGATATGGATGAGTTAGCCCTTATCAACTATACATCCGGATCGACCGGTAGTCCTAAAGGCGTGATGGTCACCCATCGCAACCTATCGACCAACGTGATCGAGGGACAAGACCATATCCCCAATGACAACACGAAGGCTATCGTCTCGATGCTGCCTCTGGCACATATGTTCGGATTGATGTTCGAGTTCCTCTACCAATTAGCGGGCGGAACGCGCATCTATTTCATCACGAAGAGCCTAACACCTACCCTATTGATCAAAGCCTTCCACGACGTGCATCCATACATGATCCTCACCGTACCTCTAGTGGTGGAGAAGATCTTTAAGCGGAACATCTTCCCCATCATCCAAAAACCGATCATGAAGATACTGTGGTTCTTACCACCTATGAGTTGGATCATCCGTCGCAAGGTCTATAAACAACTGATGCAATCGTTCGGTGGACATTTAGAGATATTGATCATCGGCGGTGCTGCACTCAACGAAGATGTAGAGCGTTGCATGCGTCAGATCCGTTTCCCCTATACTTGCGGATATGGCATGACCGAATGTTCGCCACTCGTATGCTATGAGTATCCCGAGAAATATGCCTTCCGCTCCTGCGGTAAGGTAGTGGATCGCACCGAGTTAAAGGTCGATTCGTCCAATCCTCGCAAGGTGGAAGGTGAGATCCTAGTCAAGGGCGAAGGCGTGATGCGCGGATACTATAAGAACCTCGAAGCCACAGAGAACGCCTTCACAGACGATGG
>DCID01000015.1:0-2874 GCA_002315745.1 Bacteroidales bacterium UBA1735
AACTCCACTCCTCGATCCTCACCTTTTGGGGAGAAACCCTCACAGTAATTTTACTACTGGTTGGAATCTCTCGGGGACCCCAGCGCAACGACAGTTGTGATGGGGAGAGGAGGAAGAATGAAGCGTCCAAATCACAAGGTGATTTAATGTAGCGTAATTTCTTCCGACGAGGTGAAACCATCACTGGTACCCTCGTGTTGGTCGGTCTCCGACCTCCTAAAAAGTAAACTAAACTTTTCGTTAATCAAACTATGTATATTAAGTTGATTCGTAAATCACCAGACGGAGAATGGCTTCGTGGAAGTCTCTATATCGACGGACAACATATCTGCTCCACATTAGAGCGCACCTCGAAAGCCATCCTCCCGCTCATTTACTCCGTCTGTGTGACGCAGTCACCGAAATTCAAACGCCTACTACCCATCGTGAATAATGTTCCTCAGAGAAGTGGGATACGTATCCACGTAGGCACCCAACCCAAACACTCCTCCGGTTGTATCCTCGTACCGAATCGTGAAATCGAGGGTCAAATAACGCAACTCCTACTACAGGCACAGCAGTCACATGAGGACATCCGCATCGACGTCACCACTGTCCGTCCGCACTACACAGACGAACCCTGTCCCGCCCACGAATGTGCACCTCGTAACCACTGCTTGGATTAAGGAGCAAAAACAAACTATTATGTCCAAGAAAACAATGTCCCACGAGGAAGGGGTTAATTTCCTCACTGCGCTTATTGCGCTCATCTACAACCTCGTTCAGTCGATCAAACGCAAGGATCCCAATGCCTAAGCGCCATCCCGACTGAGTAACGCAACGCCATCTACCACCAAGTAGGTGGCGTTTTTTGTGCATTTTTGCACTTTTTTGCGTGCGCGCTTGCATATGTGAAAAAAAAATAGTAATTTTGCAGCCGGATTTGATGAGAGGCTCATGTTTATTATTGGCAATACATTAGTATCCCTGGATATATTAGAGAAAGAGTTCTGCTGCGACTTGAATACTTGTCGCGGATGCTGCTGCATCGAAGGCGATGCAGGGGCACCCATCAGCGAAGAGGAATGTAAAGAAGTGGAGAAGATACTACCACTACTACTACCCGAGATGACCAAAGAGGCACGCGAAGTGGTAGAGAAACAGGGTATATCGTATCTAGATCCTTCGGGCGAAAGGGTGACATCGATTGTGAACGACAAAGATTGTGTGTTCGCCCGAACCGACCATAATGGCTGGTGCTACTGCCTAATCGAAAAAGCCTACCGCGCTGGGAAAATAGCATTCCCTAAACCTATATCATGCCATCTCTATCCGATACGCGAGACAACGGCAGGACTCAACTACCATCGATGGGATATATGTCACTGCGCACGGGTACTGGGCAAGAAGAATAAAATCAAACTATATGAGTTCCTCAAAGAACCACTGATTCGTCGCTTCGGACAAGAGTGGTACGATGAGTTGTGTTTAACGGCAACAGAATGGGAAAAGCAGAGATTATAACGATAGGAGATGAACTGCTGATAGGGCAGGTGGTGGATACCAATTCAGCATGGATGGCCGAACAACTATTAGAGGTCGGTATATCCCTATACCAAATCACGTCGGTACATGACGACGCGGCACATATCCGCCAAGCGATAGACGAGGCATTACATCGTTCGGATATCGTGATCACCACAGGCGGACTGGGTCCCACCAAAGACGATATAACCAAAGCCGTGCTGTGTGACTACTTCCATACCAATCTCGTCCCCAATGCCGAAGTGGAGGCACATATACACGACCTATACCAAGATCGCCCCGAAGTGCTTAACCGCCTGACGGCGACACAATGGATGGTTCCAGCTAATTGTAAGGTCCTGCCCAATCGAGTAGGGAGTGCTCCGATTATGTGGTGGACAATGGACGGTGGACGGTGGACAATGCACAATGCACAGTTGTTTTGCTTGCCGGGGGTGCCGTACGAGATGGAGATAGCCATGCGGGAGCAGGTGCTGCCAGCCATCTATACTCTGACAGCGAAGCGGTCTGACATCCGACAGCGAAGCGGTCAAAATAGGACACTGCTGGTGTCGGGTATTCCTGAGTCGGCATTGGCGATTCATCTGGAAGAATGGGAAAACGCTTTGCCCGAGAACCTACACTTGGCCTATCTGCCGAAAGATGGAACGATCCGGCTGCGTATAGACGCGCTGGATGCAGAAGCAGCGTTGGAGGATAAGTTCGAGGAGTTGAAGACACTGGTACGTGAGTGGCTGGTGATCGATGAAGATAAACCGCTAGAACTGGTGTTAGGCGAAAGACTCAAGGCGATGGGGCGAACGATAGCGACAGCAGAGAGCTGCACAGGTGGTCGTTTGGCAGCATTACTCAATAAGCATGCCGGCAGTTCGGAATGGTACATGGGCAGCGTCGTAGCCTACGATAACCGCATCAAAGAAGAAGTGTTAGGGGTGCCGGCATCGGTACTGAACACGGTGGGTGCAGTAAGCGAAGAGACAGTTCGTGCTATGGCGGAAGGTGTTCGCACATTGATGCATACGGATTATGCGATAGCGACCAGCGGAATAGCGGGTCCATCAGGCGGAACGAAAGATAAACCGGTGGGCACGGTATGGATCGCTTGTGCAACGCCGGAGGGCACGTTCGCCGAGTGCTATCACCTTGGACGACTACGGGAACAAATAACCCTGCGTGCTTGCACGAAGGCATTGATCATGTTAATAAAGAAACTATGATACAGAATGGTAAACCACGCTATGAGACCAGGCGACCGAAAGAATCGGAAATGGTCTTCGGCATACGTGCCGTGATGGAGGCCTTAGATGCCGGTAAGACGTTCGATAAGATCTTGCTGCGTCGTGATATGTC
>DCID01000015.1:2954-4982 GCA_002315745.1 Bacteroidales bacterium UBA1735
ATCCAACGTGTGCCCGTCGAGAAACTGAACCAGTTTACCGACAAGAACCACCAAGGCGTGATCGCTTTCCTATCGCCTATTGAGTTCCAACCACTCGAAGAGATGGTGCAGGGACTGTTTGAGGCAGGCAAGACGCCCTTTATCATGGTATTAGACGGTATCACAGATGTGCGTAACTTCGGCGCTATTGCCCGTACATGTGCTTGCGCAGGCGTAGATGCGTTGGTCATAGCCGCCCGTAGTGGTGTGGCTATCAACGGCGATGCCATCAAGACTTCCGCAGGAGCATTGCACACCTTGCCCGTGAGCAAGGTGGAGAACATGCAGAATGCACTGAGGTACTTGCGCGATAGCGGACTGAGTATCGTAGCCGCCACCGAGCATGCGGAACATGACTATACCAAGGTCGATATGACACAACCATTAGCCATCGTGATGGGTAGCGAGGATCGCGGTATATACGAAGAGAACCTCAAACTGTGCACGGAGCAGGTTCGTATCCCGATGTCGGGCACGATAGAGAGCCTGAATGTATCCGTGGCAGCGGGCGTGATGATATACGAGGTAGTGAGACAGAGACAGTGAGAGGGAGAGTGAAAGTGAGAGGGAGAGTGAAAGTGAAAGTGATAGGATTGGTGGTGGTAGGAGTGATCCTATTTGGATTAGACCTATGTTGCGGGAACCTATGGTTGTCGCCATGGGACTGGTGGCACCTATCGGAAGATACGATAGCGAGTCAGATCCTGTTGGATATTCGTTTACCCCGTGCCATCACAGCCATACTGGCAGGTGCTGCCTTATCGGTCAGTGGACTGATGATGCAGACACTATTCCGTAATCCACTTGCTAGCCCCTATATATTAGGCGTGAGCAGTGGCGCCAGTTTGGGAGTAGCGCTGGTCACGATGTGTGTGGGATTATGTACGCTATCCTTACCGTCCTCTCTATCCATAGCCGGTGCTGCCATCGTGGGCGCGGTCATGGTACTGCTACTCGTCTTAGCCATTGCGCGACATGTTAAAAGTAATGTATCACTGCTCATCATCGGTATGATGATCGGTGCGGTAGCAGGTGCCATCGTCAATGTGATACAGAACTTCTCCAACCCAGATGCCCTCAAACTGTTTATCGTATGGACACTGGGTTCATTGTCTGCCGTAGGGTGGAGTGAAATGATGGTGATGGTGGTATTGATACTGGTGAGTGCTCTATTTTTGCTCGGGCTGATCAAACCACTCAATGGCTTGCTCTTAGGCGAGAACTACGCACGCGCGTTGGGCGTGCCTATAGATAGGGTGCGTATAGGTATCGTATTAGTGACCGGAATACTGTCGGGTACGATCACGGCCTTCTGCGGCTTGATCGCTTTTATAGGGGTAGCGGTGCCACATATCGCACGAGGGTTGGTTCACTCCACGGATCATCGAATAACGATCCCTATGTCTGCGTTAGTGGGAGCCGATCTGCTGCTATTATGTGACATACTAAGTAACGCCTTTACCTATCCCTTACCCATATCGACGATGAGTGCCCTCTTTGGCGCCCCCATCATCCTATGGATTATCCTACGTCATCGAAATACTATTTAACTATGTTAGAAAGATCCTATGCATTAGTAACAGGTGCCAGTAGCGGCATGGGCTATTGTTACGCGCAAGCCTTGGCACAACGCGGCTATCACTTGCTGATGGTGAGTAACGAAGAAGCCATTCATGACAAAGCCGCCATCATCGCGCAGGCGCATCCCGAACTAGATGTACAGTCCTTAGTGATCAATCTGGGTACGCCTACGGCAGCCAAGGAGTTATACGACTATTGCATTCAACACCACCTCAGCATAGAGGTGCTGATCAATAACGCGGGTGTCTATCATGACCGCGACTATTTAGCCGATTCGGAGGCGTTTAATCAACTCATCCTGTACCTACATGTAGTGACCCCATCGATGCTGTGCTACTACTTGGGACAAGACATGGTGAAACGTCATAAGGGGTATATCCTCAATATGAGTTCCATCACCGATCGTAT
>DCID01000015.1:5094-11649 GCA_002315745.1 Bacteroidales bacterium UBA1735
CCTGGCGCCGTGGATACAGGATTGTTCCATATCCGTCCATGGGCTACGCGGTTAGGGCGTGTGATGGGGTATATAGTGAGCCCCGAACACCTGGTGCGTCGGGCATTGAGAGGCCTGTTCCGTGGTCGCGCTATGGTGACCGTGCCGTTTGTATGGAATGTGATACTGCTGGGATTCATCGCCCTCATACCGACCTGTGCGCTTCGGCTAGTAAGGAGAGTAGGGGTGTTTTAGGGTGCGTGACAGGATTCGTACAAGTGAACAACGTGAGCAGATCGACTGAACGAAGTAAAGGAGAACCTCTACGGAGAAGACTGGCATGCATACGAAAAAAGAGAACCGTAAGGCTCTCTTTTTTGGGGTGCGTGACAGGATTCGAACCTGCGACAATCAGAACCACAATCTGACGCTCTACCACTGAACTACACGCACCATAAACGATTTACGATTTACGATTTACGATGTACGATTTATCATGTACGAGGTAAGTCGTTTCGAACAAACGCGACTGCAAAGGTACTGCTTTTTTTTGATATGACCAAATATTTTTGAAAAAAAAACAAAAAAAAGAAAAAAAAAGACATATTTGTGCATAAAACTTAGCAAAAGTCGATTTTTTTTATTATCTTTGCAGCGTTTTTTGTACATCACTTTTAAAAAATCAGTATTATGAAGAAAAATTATGTATCTATGATGGGATGCGGACTGCTGCTAATAGCCATGACCGCATGTGGTAACAAAGCTGCTCAATCGGGTTATCCAGAGTTGGATCAATGGGCACAACATGTCAATGATGTAAAGGTTCGTACGATCGGTTATCCGTGCAACATGAACATCGAGTTGGAACGTTTCTACCAATGGTACACGGCGAATGAATTGGAGAAGATCATGCTCAATAATGTGGGTGATCCTTTTTCGGAGTCGGATGGTTTTAGCACGAACTCGTGTAAGTTCGAGCGCGAGGTCATTGAGTGGTTCGGTGCGTTGTACGGTTTTGACAAATCGGAAGTGTGGGGTATCGTGACCAATAGCGGTACGGATGGTAACAGTAATGGTATGTATTTCGGTACCAATTATCTGAAAAATAAAACAGGTAAGTTACCCGTCTTCTACGTGAGCGACGAGGCACACTACTCCAATGCCCGTTTGGCTGATGTGATGCACCTCGAGTTGCGCTTGATTAAGAGCGACCGCATGGGTCGTATGATCCCTGAAGAGTTGGAGAAGAACCTAGACACGAAGCGTCCTGCGCTGGTGGTTTATGCTTTTGGTTCGACCTTCCGCGGTGCGATTGATAACATCGACTCGCTGAACGCTGTCTTCGCACGCCACCCAGAGGTGGAAGTATATCGTCACGTGGATGGTGCATTGTTCGCAGGTTACTTGCCCTTTACGCAATATCGTGAGTTGATTGATAAGAATAAACATAACTACCAATCGATGGCAATCAGTGGCCACAAGTTCTTTGGTATGGACGAACCAGCAGGTGTGCTCATTACATCCAAAGACGTGTATGCGGCTCAGAGTCAGTTTAAGATCGCTTACCTCAACGAGGATATGAAGATGATCAGCTGCTCCCGCTCGGCAACGGATGCGCTTAAGTTCTGGTGGTTGATTAAGAACGTAGGCGAGGAGCGTTGGTGCCAGGATGCAACTCTAATGCTGGAGAACACGCAATACCTCAAGGCTAAACTGGATGAGATAGGTTGGCCAGCATGGGTAAACGAGTATAGTAATACCGTATTCTTCCGCCGTCCGTCGGACGAGATGGTGAAGAAATATTCATTGGCTAATAACTACGACGAACAGTTTGGTGGAGCCATCTCTCACATCGTAGTGATGCAGCATGTAACGAAAGAGTTGATAGATCAGTTTGTTCGTGATATTCAACAATGACGCGCGGTGGTAAAATAGCATTATGGGTGGTAGGGTCAATCGTGGCCTTCTTCATCTTTCTGCAAGTGGGTGCGGACGCAGTAGCTACGCATATCATGGATAAGCAGATTCGTAAGGCTATTACCAAAGCCAACCTGCCCTATATCATTGATTACGGTCGATGCTATTGCTTCTTGTCCACCGGTACAGCCATGTTCTGGGATATCCATTTCGTGAACGATACGGTGGTACCAGACGGTACGAAGGAAGCCGTGGAATTGAAGATCAATTCCGTGGAGGTGCAGATTGATTATTACTTGAAGATTTATCGGCAGAAACATATTGGGGTACATAAGCTGACTGTGAATGAGCCACAAGTAGCCGTATGGACTACCAAGAAACCGAAGGAGCGGCACGATCATGTGCAGCAGAAAGTGCAAGAGACGATTCATACAGTCTCGGACTCGATCGTGGTGGCGCATAATGAAGAAGCCAATCGTGCCAAGAAATGGATCCATCAAGCCGGATTGACTAAGGTGGTGATCAAAGATGCATCCTTGACATGGAATGAGTTAGGGTCTCATATGTCGATGTCGGCGACGGATGTGGATGCCGAAGTCAATTCGTTTGTCTATGACCTCTATCGGGATACCATCACGTACTGCGATAGCATGTATATGCTACATGTAGGGCATTGGAAGATGTTATCCCCCGATGGACTATTCCAAGTGGAAGCCAACAACATCGAGACACAAGACGGAGGTGTGATACGCCTTGGGACTACGCATTTGGGACATAGTGTGCCTAAGAAGCAATTGGCACGTATCATGAAGGAACCTACGGATTGGATAGATATGTACATCAATCAAGTAGAGATATCGGAAACGAATCTGATGCGTGAAAATTGGAAGGATGGTGTGCATATTCCCTATATCATGGTGGATGTAGAGCGGTTTGAGAACATGCGTGATGAGCGATATGAACCCAAACGCCCCTACAAGATGCCCCAAGTGGTGCTGATGAAAATGGGTTATCCTATTCATCTGGATCAAATAGATGTGAAGATACATACCTTAGATGTAGGCGTACTCAAAACGAACCAGAACTATGGCAAGATGCAACTCAACCATGTCAATGCATCTATCTGCAATTTTACGAATCGTCGTGGTGGCACGATAGAGGCTCAGATGAATGCGATACTGGGGAAGGGTAGTATGTCAGGTGCCTTCCGTATGCGTCTCAATAGGGCTTGTCAATGGGAGATGGCGCTAAGTGCAAGAGAGGTGGATTTGGATTTCCTCAATCCGCTGATACGTCCGCTCGTTGCCATCGAAGTGAATTGCCATGTGGATTCGCTTCGCACGGTATATAAAGGCAATAAAACGAGTGCCAATGGCACGTTCATGTTAGGCTATACCGGTATATCGGCTAAGGTGTATAAGGATCTACCAATACCCTATAAGATGATTAGCCAAAATGCGGGAGCCATAGAATACTTTGTCAATAATCTCATACCTAAATCTAATCCTAAGTATGCAGGCAAACCAGCCACCGTTTACTCCGTCGAATGGGAGTGGAAACCCGAAAAGGAAGCGGTTCCGTTCTATCTCGTAGCGCCAGTCATTATGGGTGCTGTGGAGACCTACTTACCTGGGTTATTTGTGGGGAAGAAAATCAAACCCAGTCTTCCCGTAAAGAAATAAACGTATGCAAAAACACTTCATAATAGCAACAACGATGATAGCCATGATGGGACTGGGTAGTTGTACCCATAGGCATCACTACCAATCCTATGAGGATTATCCCTGCAAGCGCGGTAGTCTAAGAGAAGTCAAGTACGCTCCCAATGAGACGCAATTCACGTTATGGAGCCCTAATGCGGACTCTGTCACTTTGCAAATTTACGACAATATGCGCAGCGAAGTGCCTGTTGAGGTGCACACCATGAGTGTTCGCCATGACGGTACTTGGGAAATAGTAGTTCGTGGCGATTTGATAGGGAAAGGATATACTTTCCTTGTACGTGAGGCCGATTCACCCTATCCATTACATGAGACGCCGGGTATATTTGCGACGGCCGTAGGTGTGAATGGACGTCGTGCCGCTATCTATCCGGATAGTCCTATTGAGGGAACGAAGACGAAGACGAAAACGAAGACGAATACGAAAACGGCAGAGCCAGTCATCATCTATGAGATGCATTATCGAGATATGACGGCACATGCCAGTGCGGGAGTGAAGCATCCGGGTAAGTTCCTGGCGTTCACCGAACATGGAACGGTTTCTCCAGAAGGATTGGCTACGGGCATAGACCACCTCAAAGAGTTAGGCGTGACCCATGTGCAACTATTACCATCCTATGACTATGGATCGATTGACGAAGCACACTTAGTCGATAATCGCTATAACTGGGGATATGATCCGGTTAACTACAACGTACCAGAAGGTAGTTATAGCACGAATCCGTATGACCCAGCATGCCGTGTGCAGGAGTTTAAGCAGATGATACAAGCCCTGCACGAGGCGGGAATAAAAGTGGTGATGGACGTTGTGTATAATCATACGTATGACGTGGCAGAATCCAACTTTACCCAGACGGTGCCTGGCTATTTCTATCGCACGCGAGAGGATGGCAGTTTAGGCAATGCTTCGGGTTGCGGGAATGAGACTGCTAGCGAACGGGAGATGATGCGTCGCTTTATGGTGGAATCGGTTTGCTATTGGGCAACCGAATATGGGATAGACGGTTTCCGCTTCGATCTGATGGCCATACACGACATAGAGACGATGAAAGCTATTCGTGCAGCATTGGATAAGATTAACCCCACTATACTCACCTATGGCGAAGGGTGGGCGGCTGAGACTCCGTTGACCCCAGTGGATATCCAACCCATCAAAGCCAACGTGCATCAGATGCCTCGCATAGGCGCTTTCTCCGACGAATTACGTGATGGCTTGCGTGGTTCGTGCTGGAACGATAAAGATGAAGGGTTCCTATCGGGCAAGGCAGGCTGTGAACAGAGTATCCGGTTTGGTGTGGTAGGTGCCATTGCCCATCCGGGTGTAGATATGACCAAGGTGAACTATAGCCAGAAACCATGGGCTAAACAACCTACCCAGATGATTGCTTATGCCTCGTGTCACGACGATATGATGCTGACCGACCGTTTACGCTCCTGTGTGCGTCCTAAACGCGGCAAAGTCATATCGGATGAAGAATTGATGCGACTGGATATGTTGGCACAAACGATCGTGATGACCTCACAAGGTATTCCGTTTATATGGAATGGCGAAGAGATCATGCGCGATAAGAAAGGCGTGCACAATAGTTTCTGTAGTCCAGACGCAGTGAACGCGATCGATTGGTCGCTCAAAGCGAAGAATAAAGCACTATTTGATTACTATTGCGGGCTGATAGCGATGCGAAAGGCGCATCCTGCTTTCTGGATGGGTAAAGCCGATTTGGTGCGTAAGAACGTGACGTTCTTGGATACACCGGATTGTGTCGTGGCTTATCGTATCCAAGGTGAGGCCGTGAAGGATAGTTGGAAGGATATCATCGTTGTGGTCAATGCGAATCGTCATGATGTACGGTTCACGTTACCTACTACGAATAATTATACCGCCGTCCTTAAGGATGGGGAAATCAATCTCAATGGCTTAGGCGAAGTGCAAGGGGAAGTGACCGTTGCTGCGCAAAGAGCCCTTATTCTAATTAAACAATGATTATGAAAAAGTTTTGTCTTTTGGTGTGTGTCGTCTTGATGACCATCCAAGCCCATGCTTGGGGACCTCTTGGACACCGTGTGATTGCTGCATTAGCGTATGAGTACATCGATTCCGATACGCGGGCGGCTGTGGATCAACTATTAGGTACCCGTGGTATCATCTATTGGGCATCGTGGCCAGATGAGATACGGAACGATACGGTTTATCAGAATACCTTCAATTGGCATTTCCAAGACCTCAATGGCGGAATGAGTGACTCGGCGCTCATCGCTACCTTAACCGATTATCCGAAGGAGGGTGGTGGTTTATGGCGTGCAACGGATAGCCTGATTGCCGTGCTCAAAGTCAATAATGAGGATAAAGATGCGTTACGATTCATCGTGCATTTCTCGGGTGATCGTTTCTGCCCAATGCATACGGCACATATCGACGATTTAGGAGGCAATAAGGTAGAGGTAGAGTGGTTCGAAAAACATACCAATCTCCATAAAGTGTGGGACGAACGTATCATCGAAACACGTCTCTTCTCCTACACGGAGTATGTGACTTACCTCATCGATAAGTATGAAAAGCATAAGAGCGCTATTGAGAGCCAATCTCGTGCGGACGAACTGCGCTATAACTATAACTTGACGGAGAGCATCTATGAGTATCACAAGACCTGGGATGGTAATGCCTATAAGTATGCGTATGTGTGGCGCGATAAACTGGATTATCAACTCTATTGTGCAGGCGTCAAATTAGCCAAATTACTCAACGAACTTTACGGACGATGAGAGATTTCACGCGCCTACAATATAGAGCCTTACTCCTAGCCCTCCAAGAGGCGGGATACACTGCCATCACCTTCGGTGAGTATTGTCAGAAGGGTAGAAAGGGCACAAAGGGTGCCTATGTCATTCTACGGCATGATGTGGACTTGAAAGCCATGAATAGTCTGCGTACGGCTGA
>DCID01000015.1:11817-15716 GCA_002315745.1 Bacteroidales bacterium UBA1735
TGGCTGGCGTATTTTAGACAATTTTATCCGGTTCAGACTATTTGTATGCATGGGGCTCCAACCAGCCAATATGACGGGCGCGATCTGTGGAAACAATATGACTACCATCAGTATGGGATAATAGGGGAACCCTATTTTGATGCTGACTTTTCGAATATGCTATACCTTACTGATACGGGGCGTTGTTGGGATGGGTACAAAGTGAGTGTACGGGATAAGATTCCGGTGCATCAAGACGAGTGGATACAGCGAGGGTGGGTATTCCATCATACGAGCGATGTTATTCGTTTTATTCGTGAGACACCTTCGACCGAATTGCCCAACATCATGTTTACTACCCATCCACAACGATGGACAGATAGTAAGGCGGCATGGGTAAAGGAACTGATTGTGCAAAACATGAAGAACGTCATCAAATGGGCGATTGTAAAAGGTAAGAAGTAAGCAAAGATATGGGAAAACGTATTTTATCGGACACGATCTTATGGGTGATAGCGGCTATCATCTGTATCCTTTGGCGCCTGATTGCTGAAAAAAGTGAGATTGTATCCTACATACTCCTTTTTGCGGCGATGATGGTGGCTTGGATTATATTGGGATTGATCTTCTTCAAATATTGGCGTTCGTATAAGGAAGCATGGTACTGGCAAGAGGTGCTCTCTACGATCGTTACAGGAGGTGCGCTGATGATCACTTGCCACTATGTGCTGCCATTACTGCCTCACTCTTTCTCTGAAACGGTGGCGCTATGGATGGTAGGTATAGTGATGATGCTAGATGGCATCGTCGTTCTCATCAAGCACTATTGGAAGTTTGCACTCAACATGACCGTTCCGGCGATGAAAGTAGAGAAACGTAAGGATGCTAAGGTCACTCGCGAGAATGAGAAACGTTCGCCCGAGTCCATCGAGTCCATTCATCAAGCCGTGCTCTCTCTGACCACCGAAGAGGATTATCAACTCTTACTCCATAAGGCGCATTTAGAGAATCGTCAAACCAAAGTGGTGGCGAATACCAACCGCTTTGCTTTCCTACAAATACCTGATTATCAGTATAAGACCCTGGTGGACTTGACACTACTCAACGACGCCAAAGGTATCAATCGCCGTTTCTGCATCGTCAATGAGAAACTGCCAGATGACGGACGATATGTGTGCTGCTATCGTCCACAGGAGTACATTAAGAAGAAGACCTTAGCCTCCTATCCCAAGCCTATCAATTATATAGTCTATGGGGCTTGGTTTATTTGGAAACGTATCATTCCGCGTATGCTGCTGACCAGCCGTGCCTACTACGATATCACGAAGGGACGCAAGCGTATGCTCTCCAAAACCGAAGTGTTGGGGCGTCTCTATTACTGCGGTTTCGAAGTGGATGAGATTGTGCCCATGGGACACATTGAGTATGTGTTTGCCCATCGGCACTCACAACCCTACGAGCAAGAGCAAATCAAAGTGTATGGACCATTGATCAAGTTGCCGCGTATCTGTAAAAACAAGGAGATCGTCTATTTCTATAAGTTCCGTACGATGCACCCCTATTCGGAGTATATTCAAAACTATGTCTTTGACCAGCATGGTGGGATGAACATAGCCGACAAGAGCGATAACGACTGGCGT
Source organism: Bacteroidales bacterium UBA1735 (assembly GCA_002315745.1). Classification (GTDB taxonomy): domain Bacteria; phylum Bacteroidota; class Bacteroidia; order Bacteroidales; family Paludibacteraceae; genus Colicola. Next base: position 13,437 of record DCID01000015.1, read on the forward strand.
ATTACGACATGGGGACGCATCCTGCGTCGCTATTGGTTAGACGAACTGCCGATGGTCATCAACTGGCTCAAAGGCGATGTCAAACTCGTGGGCATACGTCCGCTCTCGAATGCCATGTTCTCGCAGTACCCAAAGGAACTGCAAGACAAACGCACGAGAACCAAACCCGGGCTCATCCCGCCGTTCTATATAGATCATCCTAAGACCTTTGATGAACTCTATGCTTCGGAGAATAAGTACCTGGACGAATACTTCCGACATCCTTTCTGGACGGATGTTCGTTACTTCTTTATGACGGTGCATAGTATCCTATTCACCAAAATGCATTCTGCATGATGGACATACTAACTGACTCCATCCATCGTATCGCTTATGCCACGGACGCCTCTGCTTATCGCGAGATGCCGTTAGGCGTGGCTTACCCCCAGAACGAAGACGATATCCGTGCGCTGATGGACGAAGCACGCCGTCGTCATACCCATCTCATCCCTCGGGCAGGCGGAACTAGTATCGCCGGTCAAGTGGTAGGGTCGGGCATCGTGGTGGATGTTAGTCGGTACATGAACAAGATATTGGAGATCAATGCGGAGGAGCGATGGGTGCGTGTGCAACCGGGTGTGGTGCGCGACGAACTGAACCTCGCGCTGCAACCCTACGGACTCTTCTTCTCCCCCGAGACCTCTACATCCAATCGCTGCTGCATCGGCGGCATGGTGGGTAATAACTCCTGCGGCACACATTCCCTCATCTATGGCTCGACACGACATCATGTGCTAGAAGTCAAAGCCATCTATCCCAACGAAGAGAAGGGTATGGCATTACTTCGCCAGTGGCAGGGAGATGAGCATGTCCTATCTTTATTGAAAGAACAGTTCCCAGACCCATCGCTTCGTCGCCGTTCGTGCGGATATGCGTTGGACGAATGCTTACCCCACATCAACATGCCTGCGTTACTCTGTGGTTCGGAAGGCACATTGGCCTTCATCACGGAAATCAAGCTATCGCTCGATCCCATTCCGCCTCAACATAAGATGGTGGTATGCGAACTCTTAGACGACCTCAACGACGCGTGGGAGGCTAACCTACGTGCCCTTGCACGCAAGCCCGTAGCGGTCGAACTGATTGATGGTAAGATCCTCGAATTGGCGAAAGATAATATCGACGCTTGCCGTAATATGGAAGTGCTGGGGCTCGACCTCAACCACCTGCCCAAAGGTTTACTGGTGTCGGAGTTTTGGGAAGAACCTTACGATATCCCTGCCCACGCCATTGTCCTCGACGATGCCGATGTCCAGAAAGTGTGGAACCTACGCAAGGCAGGATTAGGCGTTCTGACGTCTATGCCGGGCGATGCCAAACCGGTGGGCGTGATCGAAGATACAGCAGTGGCTCCCGAACGCTTGGGTGCTTATATGCACGATTTTCAAGCGATGATGAAACGGTTGGGATTGGATTGCGTCTATTATGGACATATATCGACAGGCGAACTACACCTGCGCCCTATTTTGGATCTCAAACAACCCGAAGATAGGCGTAAGTTCCGCGAAGTGGCGACCGAGACAGCCCAACTGGTGCGCAAACATAAAGGTAGTCTATCGGGGGAACATGGAGATGGTCGGTTACGGGGTGAGTTCATTCCACTGATGTACGGACAAGAAGTGTATGACCTCTTCTGCCAACTCAAAGATGCCTTCGATCCAGAAGGTCTTCTCAATGTGGGCAAGATCGTCCGCACTCCGCCTATGGACGAATACCTTCGTGCGCAAGCACCTACTGTGCATCGTGCACCGTCCATCGTTAACCAAATTGAGCGTTGCAACGGTGCAGGCGATTGCCGCAAATCCAACCTCATGGGTGGCACGATGTGTCCAGCCTTTAAGGTCAGTGCCGACGAATTGAAAACAACGCGTGCACGTGCTAATGTGCTACGTGAGAAACTGACTACCGACCCCAAGGGAGTCACCAGTGCCGAAGTACAAGCGGTACTCGATTCGTGCTTGGCTTGCAAGGGCTGTCGCAGCGAATGTCCAAGTAATGTGGACATGACCCGCATTCGAAGTGAGATATTGCAACTCCAATACGATAGCACCCATACTCCTTTCCGCTCCTGGATGGTAGCTCGTATGGCACAAGTGGAAGCGTTAGGGTCGTTGGTCAGACCTATCTATAACTTCTTTGCCACGAATACCATTACCTCGTGGCTCTTAAAGAAGATCCTTCATTTCTCCACCCAACGCCAAATCCCAACCCTCAGCCGCTATTCCTTAAGACGCCTCGCCA
>DCID01000015.1:15782-27493 GCA_002315745.1 Bacteroidales bacterium UBA1735
TACCTTTTTGCTGATGAGTTTACCAACTATCAGGAAGCGGAACTCGGACTCGCTTTTATCCGTGTGGCGAATGCATTAGGATATGAAGTGATCATCCCTAAGCACGTAGAGTCGGGTAGGGCGGCTATCTCCAAAGGTTGTCTGCATCTGGCATCTAAGTATGCCTGCAAGAATGTGGAACTATTAAAGGATATCATTACCGAAGACACGCCGTTGATTGGTATAGAGCCTTCGTGTATCCTCTCTTTCCGCGACGAGTATCCGCGTTTGGTAGGTGAAGAGTTAAGAAGTCAGAGTGAAGAACTCGCCAAGCACTGCCTCCTCTACGACGAGTGGCTCTATGAGCATCGGGATCTATTAGGCGAAAGGCTAAAGGCGATAGGGCAAGAAGTCGAGAAGATGGATATCTACTTGCACGGTCATTGCCATCAAAAGGCCTTAATAGGAATAGAAAAGACGGCAGCCTGTCTGCGTCTCATCCCTCATACCGAGGTGCATGTCATCCCAAGCGGTTGTTGTGGTATGGCAGGCAGTTTTGGTTACGAACAGGAGCATTACGACACTTCGATGGCCATTGGCAATATGGTGCTCTTCCCCGCGCTTCGCGAAATTCAAAAATCACCAATCACCAATCACCAAGCACCAATCGTTTGTGCCCCAGGAACGAGTTGCCGTCAACAAATAAAGGATGGCACCTGCGTTACCGCTTACCATCCTTTACAAGTGCTTGATCAGGCGCTGAATCAATCTAACGCATAATCAACGGTGGTCACCACCCGTACATGTTTAATCCAAGGCTGATACTCATCGGATACCACCGAGAACTGACCTTGGTTAGCCCGCATGATACTACCTAAACGGCAATCTGCATCGTCCGCAAACTTCTGCGCTACGGCACGAGCATTCTTGGTAGCCTCCTCAATCATGACTGGTTTGAGTTCGTTCAAACCATTGAACTGATAATCCGTATTCCATTTATAGGAATTGAGAATGACCCCTTGACTCAATAACTCCGCTTGGGTGCCCTGACTGGCAATCACCAAATCTACTTTATGGGTGGAAATAACCATGGTCGAGTGGATACTATAATGGTTATCCGGACGACGTTCGTAATAGTTTGCCCAATTGTCTTCAATCGAGGTATTACCCGACTTGATTTCCGCTTCCTCAAAACCTTTGGCCAAGAAGAAACGTCGCACAATCTGCTCTTTGCTCTTTAACTGCGCAGTTAGCGTAGCTAAATCATTACCACTAATGGTCATTTCCAATGGCCATACTACAAAATCGGCATTCACATCCTGTGTGGATAGACCTTTTACCGATACGACGCGGTCTTTATTGGCAATGGATTGAAAACCTTGTCCAATAAAATACCCTGCTAATCCGATGGCGACTGCTACTAATAGGGCAGGCATCCATTGACGATCAAAATGCTGTAACATATGTTTTATTTGGCTAATAATTTATATTCCCATGGTGCTAACGTGAGCGTGGTAGCGCTTGATAATTCCATCTTTTTACCACAGATGCAGCGATACTTGCCTTCGTAACCGGTCAGATCCAGCGTCACAGTCTGTGTCTGGGCGGACATATTGAAGATACCTACGACGGTATTATGCACATTGCAACGCTCGCAGTTCTTCGCTCTTACGCAAGCGAAGATAGCCGAATTGTCGGCAGGTACACGCACCATAGCTGCGCCCTTATCATTACTCCATAAGGCCTTATTATCCTTGCGGAACTGATTAAGCGACTTATACATCTCAAACTGAAGTGCGTTCTCTACGCGGTCAATACAGTCTTTCTCAAAGAATGCCAAACGATGGTGGTTACCACTAGGTTGACCCGTATAGATCATAGGCATGCCCGGCACCATATACGTGAAGGCTGCAAACAGATTAGCGGCATCGCCGAGACGCTCCATCACCGTACCTTTCCACGAATTCTCGTCGTGGTTAGAGGTGAAGTTCATACGGATAGCATCGTGACGAAGAGTGGTATCGCACTTATCGAAATAGCCCCATAAGTCTGCCACACCCTTTTTGCCCTGTGCTACTTCGTTCATCATGAAATGCAGTTCCCATCCGTAGTACATATCGAATGCTCGTTCGGTTAACGCTTGCGCCTTATCCTCGTTCTCTGCCAAAGTGAACATCTTAGGATGATCTACACGCAGACTATCCATTGCCCAGTTCCAGAAGTCGGTTGGCACTTCGCCTGCTACATCGCAGCGGAAACCATCTAAGCCAATCGTATCCATCCACCACTGCATCTGAGCGAGCATGGCGTGACGCATGTCCTCATTCTCATAGTTCAGTTTGGATATATCTGTCCAGTCATATTGTACCACCAAGTTACCTTGACTATCGCGGTAGTGCCACCCTTCGTTCGCTGTCCAAGCATGGTCAGGAGCGGTGTGATTGGCTACCCAGTCTAAGATGACCTTAAATCCTAAGTCATGTGCCTTGGCTAAGAAATGCTCAAAATCCTCGCGCGTACCAAACTCCGGATTGATGGCGCAGTAGTCCTTAATAGAGTAGTAACTGCCCAAAGTGCCCTTGCGGGTCAGTTCACCAATCGGTTGGCAAGGCATGATCCACAGGATATCAATGCCGCACTCGCGTAACTGAGGTAATACCGCTTCTGCGGCTTTGAAGGTTCCCTCAGGTGTCAATTGACGGGTATTGAGTTCATAGATAGTGCCATTGTATGCATAGCACGGATGACGATGTGCGCAGCACTCCTTGGGCTGCTGGCAGGCAGTGAGCATAGCCACCCCTGCCAAGATAATTAGAAACTTTTTCATAATGATTCAATATGATAGGTGAGATTGTTTTTATCTATGCTAACGCGTATGCGCTCGCCCATGTACACGCGGTCAAAGACGAGCACATCGTTGGTCACTTCGACAGGCTGGTATTCACCGTACAACAACGCCATCGAGTGGCGACGCCATGCTATCAAGTGGCGCACTTCGTCTTTGTAGGCGCGTTCTGCTTCATTCAACTGTGCATCAAAGCGCATCATCTTACGGTTATCCGGATCATTTCCACCGACCTCGGCATACTCGTCACCCTGATAGATACAGGGTACACCAGGTAAGGTCATATTCAGCACCTCCTGTAAGATAGCGCGGCGATAAGCCACATGGGCGTCACCAATACCTACCTCTCTTGTCCAACCTTCTTCCTTGCCGTTGTCACTCATTCGAACAGCACCACCAGCCAATGACGCAAAGCGCATTTGGTCGTGATTACCGGATATATTACCCATCGTGTGGTGGCTACCATACGCGGTCAACGACTCACGGATGTTCTTATCCACATCTACCATCGAACCACCATTGCATAACGCGTTCGAGATAGCGTAATATACATTGAAATCAAACTGCGCATGGAGCATACCCGACTTGACATATAATCCGATTAACTGCGGATTACCATAGGTCTCGCCAATCATCCATATATGGCGTCCGTTATAACGAAGGGCCATCTTCTGTCCTAGCATACGCCAGTAGCACTCGGGGATGTGCTTACATGCATCATGACGGAAGCCATCCAAGTCATAGTGATCTAACCAATATAATGCGGAGTCGGTCATCGGATCACACACGTCTAAACGCTCCAAATCGAGGGTAGGGATATGCACGTCAAACCAGGTTGTTAAACGCGCTTCGTCCCATAACTCAAAGTTACGACGACCATCTGGCAAGATGGAATCGGTATGCCAATTAGGATGCTCCTGATACGTAGGCGAATTGATATGCATGTGATTGGCTACATAATCCAATATCACATTGATTCCGTGCGCGTGCGCGCAATCTAATAAGGTTTGGAATTCATCTTCGGTACCAAAACGCTCCTCTAACTTGGTCACATAGATAGGCCAATAGCCATGATAACCGGAGAACTTCGTGTAGGTCTTCGATGGATCATACTTATTGCCATGCTTAAACACGTACTTGCCCCACGCGTCCCAAGGGTTTTGCGTAATAGGTGACACCCATATGGTGGTGATCCCCAAACTATCAAAGAACCCTGCTTCAATCTGACGGGTGATACCTGCAAAATCGCCGCCCTGGTAATCAACGATATCGAGCACTTCGGGTGAATTCATCTTCCAATCATTGGCGGTATTACCATTGTCGAAACGATCCACCATCAATGAATACAGTATTTGTGCCTCATTGTCGTGGCGGTTCAGCAACGTCGTCTCTGTCACTGGGCGCCCATTCTGCAAGGGCACTAATACGTCATTATACAGATGGGTGCTATCGACAGCAAATACGCGCAAAAACGTACGCCCCGAATAGGTGGGGAAGTGGCTAATGGTCACCGTACCATCCTCGTTAGCGGTAATACAAGCATCTAATAAACGTCTATTCTGTACATATGCCATCACTTGTGGCTGCTTAGCACCTGGCGCAAAACCTATCGTCACGCTGTTATCCGTGCAACCTATGGTGTACATCCCAAAACATATTGGTTTATTGGGTAATACGGGAATAGACACGGTCGCTTTGTGGTCTTGAAAAATCAGTTCAGTCAACTGGCCTTCATCAACGATCATCATCGTCTCAGGTAAGGTAGAATCGACGGCTGCTAATAAAGGCACATAGTCCGTCACATAAATAATCGTGGTATCGGCATTTAGACGAATAGGAACAATCGGGTTACCGCCCGCTACGCGTTGATAAGGAGAAATGTGACAGGATGTTAGACTAAAAAGCACTCCGCACATCAGCCAGAAAGAGAATCGTTTCATGGTGCTACAATTTGATATTTTGGTGCAAAAGTACTATTTTTTTCTTAAATATACAAATTTTTTAGCAAAATATATGTTAAAATTTGCATAATCCAAAAAAAAATTGTACCTTTGCGCGCTTTTAATGGAATAAAAAACACATCAATATATGGAAAAACTAAATTTTGGATTGATTGGTGCAGCCGGGTATATTGCGCCCCGCCACATCAAAGCGATTGCCGATACGGGTAATAACCTTATGGTCGCGTACGATAAGTTTGACTCTGTGGGTCGTCTTGATTCGTCGTTCCCTGAGTGCTCTTTCTTTACGGAGAATGAGCAGTTTGATCGCTTTTGTAGTAAGCAGCAGCGCACGAATGATCCTCTCTCATGGATGTCCATTTGTACGCCTAACTATACCCACGATGCGTTCATCCGCTATGGTTTGCGTTTAGGATGTAACGTCATCTGTGAGAAGCCCTTGGTACTCAATCCGTACAATATCGACAACTTGGTCGAATTGGAGCAAGAGACTGGTCATCAGGCCTATACGATTCTTCAACTTCGTTTGCACGAGGCGATTGCTAACCTTAAAAAGAAAGTGGAGAATGGTCCCAAAGACAAGATCTATGATGTAGATTTGACCTATATCACCTCCCGCGGTAAGTGGTACTATTCGTCTTGGAAAGGCGATGTGCACAAGTCGGGTGGAGTGGCTACGAATATTGGTGTACACTTCTACGATATGCTCCAATGGATCTTTGGTTCGGTGAAGAAGAATGTCGTTCATGTTATGTCCTTTGACCGTGTAGCAGGTTACCTCGAGTTGGAGAAGGCTCGTGTGCGTTACTTCCTGAGTATCAATGCAGAATGTCTGCCTGCGAATGCGGTGCAAGGCGAGAAAAAGACCTACCGTACCCTCTCCATTGATGGTGAAGAGTTTGAGTTCTCGGCTGGTTTTACGGAGCTGCACACCGAGTCGTATAAGAAGATCTTAGCGGGTAATGGTTTCCGTATTTCCGAAGCCCGTCCATGTATTGAGATCGTGAGTGACATCCGCCATGCCGAGCCTATTGGCCTTGTAGGTGACTACCACCCATTGGCTAAACTCCCATTGGCACAACACCCATTCGGTTGGGACGAAAAACGATAATATTGATGCAGAGGTTAAAAACATATTTATTGGGGTTAGCAGGTATAATACTTTGCTTTTCTTCTTGCGTGACAAGTAAGAAAGTGAACTACTTGCAAGAACCAGACAAAACCATCCCTCATTACGCGGATACGATTGATTATTCGGAATACAAGATTAAGACGAATGATCGGTTATATATCTACGTCTATTCTCTCAACGAGGATGTGATGAAGATGTATAACTCTAGCTCGTATGGAAGCGGATCAGGCGGTCGTGGTCAAATGGAGCAGTCTATGAATAACGGCACAGGTCGTAATTCGTATGAACTCTATTCTTACTTAGTCGATACCGCGGGTTACATCGATTTTCCGACATTAGGAAAGATCCCTGTTCGTGGACTAACAACTCGTGAGGCGAAGTTCAAGATGGAGGCGGAGTTATCTTCCTTACTCAAAGAGATTCCAGGCTATTCAACCATCTCGGTGGAGGTGACTATTGTACAACGAAGTTTCTCGTTAATTGGCGTTAAATCAGGACGCTATGCCATAGATAAAGAGAAGATGACCATCTTTGAAGCACTCGCTAAGATGGGTAATCTACAAGAGTTCAGCGATCGTTCGAAGGTGAAGATTATCCGTGAGATCAATGGTCAACCCGTTATCCGTACGTTTGATCTACGCTCCAAAGACATTATTAACTCCGAGTTCTACTATATCGAACCCAACGACATTATCTATGTTCGTGAGATGTCGGGTAAAGCGTTCGGAATCAATTCAGCGGCTACAGGCTTAGCGGTCATCTCGACCACCTTGTCCTTCGGCGTATTCATTTACACGATTGTAGCCACAGGTATTAACCATGTAAATAAGTATAAGAAATGAGAAGAGTAAGTTTTAATCTGCTCGTTCTTATGCTAACGAGCATGGTACTAACAGGCTGTTATAGCCACCGTGTGATAGGTCTTTTACAAGAACCAACCAAAAACAACAAATTGCCTGTCTATGAGAAAGATACGGTGCAGCCTCAGTACACTATTCATGTGAATGATGAACTCATCTATCGTCTCATCACCATGGATCAGACTATCAGTAAAATATTGGGTACCAACCAAGGTGTCTCCAATCAATACGCCAATTCCTATCGCGTTTACGAAGATGGTACGATTGATTTACCATTCTTGGAGCCTATTCACGTTGAGGGACTAACCATTGAACAAGCACAAGACACGGTCAAGGCAGCGTTTAAGAAGATTATCCCCGATGCGGATCTCAAACTCGCTCTGTACAATAAGACTTTTACGGTTATTGGTGACATCCGCTCGGGTGAGTACTATATATATAAGGAGAAAATGAACATCTTTGAGGCACTCGCTATGACCGGTGACTTAATGAACTCGGGTGATCGCCGCCACGTGCGCATCGTGCGTCCCAACGGCAACGAGAAACCCGAAGTGATGGAGTTCGATATACGTACCAACACCATCATTGACTCCAAATATTACTATATCTATCCAAACGATGTCATCTATGTGGCGCGTACCAAAGATAGTTTTGTCAAAGTGGCTAGTTATAGCGGTGTCTTAGGACTGATCACTTCGTCTATCTCATTGCTCATCACAGCACTTAACTATTCTGTTTCTCTCGCAAATACATCAAAATAATATGGATTCGAACAACAACTACACGGACGGCAATTCCAATTACTTATATGGGAATGGTGCTTACGGCAACAGTGCCTATGGAAACAGTGCCTATGGCAATGGCGCTTACGGCAATGGTGCTTATGGCAATCGTCCCTACGGGAATGCCCAGTACTATGGAAATGGACAATATGGCAATAACCAATATAATAGCTACAACAATTTCCAAGACCCCAATAGCGATGACGAGGAGTCTAACTTCAATATCTTAGAGTGGGTATTCAAGGTTCTTCACTATTGGTATCTTTTTGTGATTGCCATTGCTATCGCTTTTAGTATCGCCTATTTGAAGAATCGTCGATGGTTACCTTCTTATTATTCTCAAGGTACGGTCATCATCAAAGAGACGGGTGGTGCATATGGTGGCGCTAACTCTGCCCTGATGCAAGGTTTTGGTGTGGATGCAGGTTATAAGAATGTCCAAAACCAGTTGATTATGTTGCGTTCCTATGATCTGATGTGTCGTACGATTGACTCCTTGCCTTTCCTACAAACCGAATATATCACTCAAGGACGTTTCAAGACACGTAATATCTATCACAATACGCCATTCACGGTCGATCCTATTAAAGTGACGGAATCAACGTATGGTATGCTCTTCCAAGTGGACTTCCATGAGGATGGCACCTTTACGCTCTCTTCTACAGATGAGGAAAAAACGTATGCTATCCGTGCTCACTATGGTGAGGTGATAGAAAACCAGTATTTCACCGCAACTATTTGGCCAACGGATAAAATGGTGGCATCCGGTAAACTGTTCTTCCGTTTTCGTTCCAAGGAAGGCTTAGTCAGGGAGATGATCAGTCGTTTGCGTTTGGATTTCCTGACTCAAGGAAGTACCATCTTGGCTATCGGTATGGTATCTGAAACACCCGAGCGAGACTGCGAAGTGATTGATATGCTGGCAAAAATCTTCCTTCTGCAAAACTTGGAACAAAAGAACGCGGTGGCTGACAACTCCATTAAATTCATTTCCGAGCAGTTGGACGAACTCCAAGAGTCTTTGGAAGTAAGCGAAGGAGCAATGACGAGTTTCCGTCAGCAGAATAAATTCGTGGATGTATCTTCCTATGCGGGTCAGCTGATGTCTAAGGTGTCAGGATATGACCAAGAGATGATGTCCATGCGTTTACGTGAGACATACTTTGATTATTTGACCAAGTATTTAGAGACCAACTTAGAGAGTGGAGCAGTCATTGCACCCACTTCTATGGGATTGAATGATGCGGCTCTCATTTCGTTGGTGCAGCAGATTAATGACTTACGAATCCAACGTGGCGAATTGACGGATAAGAACCCATACTACGCTAAGTTCACCAAGGATATCGAAAATGTCAAAACAATGATTAACGAGGTGGTGGCATCCATGCGTGTGTCATTGGAGATTGAGAAGAAAGATTTGGCAGACCGCTATGCCGATGTGGAGAGAGAGATCCAGAAACTGCCGGAGAAGGAACTGCAAATGGTGGCGATTGAGCGTAACTATCGTATTGACGATAATTACTACACCTTCTTCTTGCAGAAGCGTGCTGAAGCTGAGATCCAAAAGGCAAGTAATACCCCTGATAATATCATTTTGGATAAAGCGCGTACCATCAATACGGTCAACTCAAACACCCGTCAGAAGACTACCACTACCGCACTGATTATCGGTTTCTTGATTCCATTAGCATTGGTTATTGCTAGCGAGTTGCTCAACAATAAGGTGCGTAATCCCAAAGAGGTGGAGAAACTCTCGCCTTTCCGCTTGATTGGTACCGTTCGCCATGCTAAATCTCAGAACCCAACCCTCGTTCGTGACCATCCTCGTTCGAGTTATGCTGAGATGTTGCGCTCTATCCGTACCCGTATGGAGTTTATTGTTAAACGGAAAGATAAAATCGTGTTGGCAGTTACTTCTACCGAGTCAGGTGATGGTAAGACCTTCCTCAGTTCGAATATGGCTTCCCTCTATGCTATGACAGGAAAGAAGACGCTGTTGGTAGACTTGGATATACGTAAACCAAACATCCACACCAAGTTAGGTTTGGAAGGTGGAGTAGGTGTAACGAACTACTTGATAGGTGATTGCGAACTGGAAGATACGTTCATTAAGGACTCTCCTTTCGACTTTGATGTGATGCGTGCTGGTACGATTCCGCCTAACCCAGGTGAATTGATTCACTCGGATAAGTTAGCGCAGATGATTAACCAACTGCGTGAGAAATATGACTTTATCATCCTGGATACGTCGCCTATTGGTTTGGTACCAGATGCGTATGCTCTTTTGGAATTAGCCGACATGGGACTATTCGTCATTCGTTGTATGCAAACCAATAAGTCATTCTGTAAGCAGACCTTGCAGCAAATCGCGGAGGTCGTTGACCATCCAGAGAAAGTGCAAATTGTGCTCTCCGATATCCCAGTCGAAGGCGGACATGGCAGTGGGTATGGTTATGGATACGGTTATGGTTACGGAGGCTACGGCTATGGAGGATATGGATATGGTAGCCGCAGTAGTTATGGCTACGGCTATGGACAGAAACGTTCAGGTTTACGCTATAAATATGGTAAACTATACGGAAGGATCTTCCACAAGTCAGATAAGAACTCGTATAATTACTATTCGGATGATGATGTATAAATAGGATGGTACGCGGTGAGGGTGCGGGATGTTACTGTAACACCGTGATTCCCACTAACTGATCGTAACGTCCGCCGAATGGTCGATAATAAACATAGATGGTATATTCGTTACCCGTTTCCCAATGTGACCCTTCAGTTCGCTGAAGGGTTGCTTTTTGTTCGCCACTCTTCACAAACCAATATTGATAATCATGACCACCTTGCTTAACTAATGCATCTAAGTAGTAGCAACGCTTATCATTGTCATATTGCATTCTATTTTGGAAGCCCAAGATGTTTTGGAAGAGATCACCTCCTACATAGACTAAACCATCCAACCACGGCTGGGCAGCTGCTAATGTCCAATGAACCCACATATACTCAGCCTCTGTCTCAATGTTCTCTAAGGTCTTTTCTGCATTGATTTTGAATTGTCCATTTACATCGTACTCGTGCATATAGGGTGTACCACACACATCTGTCACCGTCTCACCCATATATTGTGCTCCCATTCCCCACAATGCATCTGGTTCCAGTGTCGCATGATAATCCACGTGGTCATGCGTGATGCGATCCACATGGGCACCAGCAAAATACGCAGAGAAACTATCAAAATGACGATACTCGTTTCCTCCTTCAAAAATCAATTCTTTGCAGTTAAGGTATCGCTGACGTTGGCTTCCCATGTAAGTAGGTTTGGGCTTGAAGACCTCATTATCCCGACGATTATTCTGACGCACACAGATGAAATAATCCTCTGAGCGGCAGTTGCTAGGCAGGATTAGTTCCATGTCTAACTGTTGGTATCGCCCGGTAATCTCGATATCCGTATTGGATCGTAGCTGTGGTTTTATGCCTACAATGGGCTCTACCACACTAAAGCACACATAAGCGATTACTTTCTCCTCATCATTATCTTCATATATCTTGATGGCATAGTTACCAGACACTTTGATGCGCATATTCTCCTGTGGGAAGGTAAAGCGATAGTGCGTATATAGTCTGCTGGTATTCAACGAATGTTCATAGTCTATTACTTCGTCCTTGGTGAATCCATCTACGTATTCGAAACTGCTCAGCGCACTCGGTGTGTAGTCCGCATTGAGGTGAAGAAGAGAGTAGGTGTACTGGTGTGTCTCATGCGACATCTCGTCCCAACTAATTTCTAATACTCGATTATATGCATCGCCATTTTCGTCGATGATGCCATTGCTACCTAATACTAAATAGGGACGCACTAACTTATCTGTTAGCGGCGCAGCATCCGTTACTGACCAATACTGAGTTCGCAATGTCTTAATCATTGAAGGCATCACAATCTCCGTTCTATATTGTGCTTGCGCGCACAATAGGGTACCTAAAAAGGCTATTAAAAAGACTATTTTTTTCATACATGTGCTATTTCGGGTGCAAAGATACAACATTTTTTTGAAAAAAACAAACAAAAATTTGTGTATATGAAAAAAAAGTAGTACCTTTGCACCCGCAAATCACGAAATGCCACTTTGGCTCAGTTGGTAGAGCAACGCA
>DCID01000052.1 GCA_002315745.1 Bacteroidales bacterium UBA1735
GGTACACTCATTCCTTTCCTCGTGGAGAAAATGAAAAGCCTCGGTACTGCCGCTTGTCCACCTTACCATATCGCCTTTGTTATAGGTGGTACATCGGCGGAGAAGAACTTACTGACGGTTAAACTGGCATCGACTCACTACTACGATAGTCTGCCTACGACCGGTGACGCTACAGGTCGCGCTTTCCGCGACGTAGAACTGGAGCAAGCCTTGCTCAAAGAAGCCTATAAGATTGGCCTCGGTGCTCAGTTCGGCGGTAAGTACATGGCGCATGATATACGCGTCATTCGTCTACCTCGTCATGGTGCTAGTTGCCCCATCGGCTTAGGTGTAAGCTGCTCTGCTGACCGAAACATCAAATGTAAGATTAATAAAGATGGTATATGGATTGAACGTATGGATAATAACCCCGGCGAACTCATTCCTGCAGAATTGCGTGAGCAAGGCGAGGGTGGGGCTGTTCGTATCGACCTTAACCAACCCATGAAAGAGGTGTGCAAGGAATTGACCAAGTATCCTATTGGTACGCGTCTGAGCCTCAATGGCACCATCATCGTAGGTCGTGACATCGCCCATGCGAAGATCAAAGCGCGTCTCGATGCCGGCGAAGCCATGCCCGACTACCTCAAGAACCATCCTATCTACTACGCGGGACCCGCTAAGACGCCTGCTGGTATGGCGTGCGGTTCGATGGGACCGACCACTGCGGGACGTATGGATCCATATGTCGATGAGTTCCAAGATCATGGTGGTTCGCTCATCATGCTGGCAAAAGGTAACCGCTCTATCGACGTGACCAATGCCTGCCAGAAACATGGTGGTTTCTACCTCGGTTCGATTGGTGGACCCGCCGCTATCTTGGCACAAGAAAACATCCGCTCTATCGAGTGCGTGGAATATCCCGAACTGGGCATGGAAGCGATATGGAAAATCGAAGTAGAGAACTTCCCCGCATTCATTTTGGTGGACGATAAAGGAAACGACTTCTTTAAACAATTGAAACCCTGCGAAGGTTGCTCTATTTTAAAGTGAAAGTGAGAGTGAAAGTGAAAGTGAGAGTGAAAGTGTAAAGTTAAAGTGTAGAGTTCGGATGAAGGAAAACTTTTGGCATCATTGGCGGTATAAGTATCGTTTGAGCATCATGAACGAAGAGACGTTCACGGAGACTTGGCACACGCGGCTAAGCCGAATGAGCGTGTTCGTGGTATTGGTGCTACTCTTCGTAGTGGTGTTAGGCCTTTATTCGCTGCTAATCTTCTATACGCCATTGCGCAGTATCCTACCCGGTTACTCGGAGAGTGTTCGTCAGTCGCTCATTGAAGAATCGGTACGAGTGGACTCGTTAGCGACTTCGCTCGATGTGCAGACCCGTTACCTGTCTGTGGTGCGTGACATCATGGCTGGTGAGGTGAAGTCCGATACGGTGCAGAGCCTCGACTCTATGGCACTAGTGATGCGTCAGGAACTGCTCGAAGCGAAGAGTCAAGCCACTGCCGATTTTATTGCCCAATACGAATCAAAAGAGCATGATAATCTGCAACTGTTTGATATTCAGCAAACAGTACCCACTATCACTTTCTTCCGTCCTGCACATGGGGTGGTAATAACTCCATTCTCCATGCAGCAGAAGCAGTACGGCGTCGAACTGCGTGTGCCTAGGAACGAGAACCTCACGGCTGTATTGGATGGAGCCATTATCTATGTACAGTATGAGATAGATAATACCTACACTATCGTGCTACAACATGCGGACTACACCTCTATCTATCGCCATGCTGGGCGTGTACTCAAACACGTAGGTGACGAAGTAAAGAGTGGTGAGAGCTTCGCTTTAGCAGCCGAGGAACAGACATTACAATTTGAACTGTGGCAGAATAGTAAACCTATCAATCCAGAAGAAGTAATTGTGTTTTGAATGATTAAACGAATAGCGATATTAGGAAGTACGGGTTCGATTGGAACACAGACCTTAGACGTGGTAAGGGCTAACCCTGACCGCTTTGAGGTGTATGCGATATCGGGTAACCATAATGTGGACTTGCTCATTGCGCAGGCACGCGAGTTTAGCCCCGAAGTGGTGTGCATCGCCGACGAGACGAAGTACGACTACATAAAAACTGCCCTTGCAGACATGCCTATCAAAGTGTGGGCAGGAGCGGATGCCATCGCCCAGATGGTGACCTTTGATAGCATTGATATCGTGGTAGCCGCGATGGTGGGTTATGCAGGATTGCGTCCAACCATTGAAGCCATACAGTCAGGCAAGACCATTGCTTTAGCCAATAAAGAAACCCTCGTCGTAGCAGGCGAACTGATCAACGCCCTCGCGCAGCAGTATCACGCACCTATTTTACCGGTGGACAGCGAACATTCGGCTATCTTCCAATCCTTAGTGGGCGAAGACCGCAACGAGATAGAGAAGATTCTGTTGACCGCTTCGGGTGGCCCATTCCGTTCGTTCACGTTGGAGCAGATGCGTACCGTGACTGCGGCACAAGCCCTCCAACACCCTAACTGGGACATGGGCGCGAAGATAACCATTGACTCCGCGTCGATGATGAATAAAGGTTTTGAAGTCATCGAAGCCAAATGGCTCTTCGGGGTGCCTGCGGAGAAGATACAAGTACTGATACACCCGCAGTCGATTGTTCACTCGGGCGTGCAGTTCCGTGATGGTGCTATCAAAGCACAGTTGGGGGCACCCGACATGCATCTGCCTATCCAGTATGCGCTCACCTTCCCTGAACGAGTAGTCAGTGACTTCCCGCGTGCTGATCTGTTTGCGTTACAGAGTCTAACCTTTGAACAACCCGACTTAGCCCGTTTCCCGAACCTTCAACTCGCTTATGACGCCATTGCCAAGGGCGGTAACATGCCGTGCGTGCTCAATGCCGCCAACGAAGTCGTTAACCTTGCCTTCCGCGAAGGACGCTGCGGATTCCTGCAGATGTCTGAACTGATCGCCAAGACGATGGATAAAGTGACATTCATATCCAAACCTACTTACGAAGACTACGTTGCTACCGACCAAGAAACCCGCGCCATAACCACAAAATTATGTACTATTTAGTTATGTACGATGTACTATTTATGTACTATTTATGTACTATGTACTATTTATTTGGTTATTTAATGGTAAATAAAAATATATAAACAGATGATCCAAGCATTACAACTGATATTAGCCCTATCTTTCCTCGTGGTGATTCACGAGTTAGGACACTTTACATTCGCGCGTATATTTAAGGTGCGCGTAGAGAAGTTCTACATGTTCTTTAACCCTAAGTTCTCCCTTTTCCGTGCTAAAAAGTTTGATGGCAAATGGCACTTCGCATTTTGTGCTCCGAATACAACAGAAGAGGATGAGTGGTCGAAACACCCTGAGGCTACCGAGTGGGGTATAGGTTGGATACCGTTTGGTGGTTACTGCGCTATTGCCGGTATGGTGGATGAGACGCACAAGGCTGACGAAGTCAATAAAGCCCCCGCACAGCCGTGGGAGTTCCGTGCCAAGAACGTATGGCAACGTTTCTGCATTATCATTGGTGGTATATTAGTCAACTTCGTGGCAGCCTTGCTTATCTTTGGTGCGGTGCTGTTCACATGGGGTTCGGATACCTTACCACTCAAGGATTATGATCGGGGACTCTATTTTTCTCAGATACTGCAAGAAGAGGGATTTGAGCAACATGATCGTATTGTCTCCATCAATAGTGAAGAGCCAACCGATCTAAGTGAAGTCGTTAAGTGGCTGATTTTAGAAGGTCGTCGCGACGTAGTAGTCGCACGAGGTTTAGACACAATGGCACTGACGATGTCCGAAGATTTAGGAGTGCGCTATTTGGCTATCCAAAACGATTTTGACCGTCAAGAAAGGGAGAAAGCACGTGCCGATAAGTCGTATCAGAAAGGACATTATACCTTAGTGACCTACTTCTTCCCCTTTGTCATAGACTCGATTGTACCTGAACATGCCGCCTACTATGGAGGATTGATGCGGGGCGATAGCATCGTAGCGGTTGCTGGGGTAGAGACCCCTTGTTATGTGCAAGTGACGGAAGAATTGAAACACCATCCGTGTGATAGTGTCACCATTGCTTTCTTCCGCGATGGACAACCTATGGAGACACGTCTGTTCATCGGTGATCAAGGTAAGATAGGAGTGACTTTCACGGGCTTGCTTGCGTTTGCAACCCCCGAACATACGGACTATAGTTGGACAGATGCTTTGCCTGCAGGTATTCGATACGGATGGGATCTGCTCGTGATGTACGTCAAGCAGTTCCGCCTTGTCTTCACCAAGGAAGGTGCACAATCGGTCGGTGGCTTTGGGGCAATCGGAAACATGTTCCCATCGGTTTGGAATTGGTTTGCATTCTGGCACATGACGGCGTTCTTATCGTTGATCTTGGCGTTCATGAACTTCTTACCTATTCCGGCATTAGATGGTGGATACATCCTATTCCTCGTTTTTGAAATGCTGACGGGCAAACAACCCAGTGATAAGTTTCTCGAATATGCTAACCAAGTAGGATTCTGGATACTGATCGCGTTATTGGTTTTTGCCAATGGCAATGATTTATTTAAATACTTTATAGGTTGATGGATTATTTTGTACATGAGTCGTCCTACGTGGACGAAGGTTGTCAAATTGGCAAAGGGACTAAGATTTGGCATTTCAGTCATATTATGGCGAACTGCGTGATCGGAGAGGACTGTAATATCGGTCAGAATGTGGTTATCTCGCCCGATGTCATCTTAGGACGTAATTGCAAGATACAGAACAATGTGTCCGTCTATACAGGCGTACGTTGCGAAGAGGATGTGTTTTTAGGGCCATCGATGGTGTTTACGAATGTGATTAACCCTCGCTCGGCAGTTAGCCGTAAGTCTGAATACCGTGAGACGATTATTCATCGCGGAGCATCGGTGGG
>DCID01000021.1:0-50497 GCA_002315745.1 Bacteroidales bacterium UBA1735
TGCCGTGAACGGCCTCAACTGGACGGATGTATTCTACTTGTGCCATAGTAAGACCCTTTTCTGCCCTGCGGGCATCCTTTCCCTCATAGGGCAAGGAGCGAGGGTTAGTCGGGGGTGTTAAAAGTTAATTTTTTGTGTTATAGGCTCTTTCTTTCATGTCGGGAGCTTTTACGACAGGTTGCCCTATGAGGGCTCGGTTGTCCCCGATAAACGGGGAAAACCAACTCACGGAAAGGGGCTCTAATTCTAGGAATGGTCCGTTAATCCCCCGTTGAAATGAGGGCGCCGGTTTCGTCATACTCGTCGTTCCACTTATTGAACGCATAGCCGAAGACGGAGCCAGCGCGGGCAGCCTTAGCGGCAGCTTTCATCGCCTTCTTGGCGTCGGTGGTCAATGCCGCAATACGGGTGCGCACAGCGGTGGAAACGAGTTTGAAACGGTTCTTGGCTTGGATCTGGTCGGCGGTAGATGCTATCGCTGTGGGGAAACAGATCTTGCCTGTAGTCACGGTGTTGTTCATCGTGTTGGTGCGGAAGTACATGTCGGAGTGCATGCACACTTTTCCGCTCATGGAGGAGATGATCTCCAGAGGTCTGATTTTTGCCATAAGTTGTGGTTGTGGTTGTGGTTGTGGTTGTGGTTTTAGTTGTCGTTGTCGTTATGGTTAACGACGGCGAGGGCGACAGGAGAAGCGTATCCATGCCCATAGTCATACTCGGGGTAGCCAGGCGCCTCAGGCACCTCGTGTGTGACATCGATCCGTATGTCCTCGCGGCTGCTATCGATCGAAAGTAGCAACTGCGTGACCATACGCTCCACTTGGCGGCTATCGACTAGCCGCTGCGTATCTACGATAGGTTCAGACTCATCTTCCTCGTCGGTAGGAAGATACGGGTGATGCCCGACGAGCACACACCCTTCTGAATGGCGAGCCTCATTACCCGCATGTATGCGAATGCCCGTACGTCCCGGTACATAATAGATGAGAGGCAGCAGTCGCCTGAACTTTGGACTATGGGTGACATGCACGGGGTAAATGAGTTCTGGGATGAGGTAATCGCGGTTCTCGATGGTGTCACAGACTTTCTTGTCGCCGAAGATAGGATCGATGACCCATAGTTCGCCGCATACGCTCTTGTCGTTAAGGTTGTCGTTAAGGTTGTCGTTGTCGTTAACGTTGTCGTTCTTTCTAATTAATCGTAGTAACATAGTTGTGGTTATGGTTATCGTTATGGTTATGGTTACGGTTATGGTTACCAATATACACGGCATGTGGGGAAATTGTCAGTCTTAGTCACACTTAGTCAGAAAGTGACAGAAAGAGTCAGGAATAGGCACAAAAAAAGTGGAGCCTCACGACTCCACTTCAATACACAGATGTTCGCAGATCTTATGTACCACGACGGGCGGAAGGAGTTGCTGCTGGGGTGTGATGTGGTACTGGGTCAGCACTTGGCGCATCGGTGGCATATGCAGCCACCGCGCCAGCGCCCGCGAACTCACGCCCGCTGCGCGGGCTAGTTCTATTTTAGTCATTGCTTTCATACGGTAAGGTCATTGTACGGAGTGGTCGCGGAGTGGTCGCGGTGTGGTCGCGGAGGATATTGCATAGTGCTGTTTAAAACGTAGTTGGTTAGCGGCTTCGGTAGGTGTAGGGACATGGTTGGATCGATTGGGCTTGCGCTGAATGACCTGTGTACCCGAAGGCATACGACGGATGTAGTAGCGTTCGCCCAAGTTGCCAAACAGCGAAGCGATGGGGAAATGCAGGGTGGCGCGCATAAGCGTTAAGAGTTAAGTTCGTAGTAATAGTGTATGAGCCAACCTCCAAAGGTTGGATATTGATTTTTGTGCGGCGCCCATAGGTTCTGGAAATGGCGTTGAAGGGTTGGGTCATGCATGATTTGCATCTTGAAGTCGGATGCACTCTTGAAGCGCTGTTGTGCTGCTATTTCCGATGGTTTGAGCGCGGTCTTACGGTGTCCTTGCTTGCAAGTATAAGTCTTGCCGTTCTTCGTAACGAAGTAATAGTCGTCACTTTTTCTCAGTTTTCCTCGTAGGGTGAAGATATCACCCAAGAATGATACATTAGCCATAGTGTTAAAAAATATTTAGTTGTCGTTGTGGTTGTGGTTGTGGTTGTGGTTGTGGTTGTCGTTGTGGCGCCGAGAACATCGCCGTCGGTTTGTCGAAGTGGAGGAGCACATCTCCCGTGGCACCATTGCGATGCTTAGCGATGATGAGCATCCGTTCGTTACCGACGGCCGTCTTAGGCTGATGTATCATCATCACCACGTCGGCGTCCTGCTCTATCGCTCCGGACTCTCTGAGGTCCGCGAGTCGTGGTTCGCGCACCTCGGCAGCCTGCTCGGGGGCACGGTTGAGCTGCGAGAGGGCGATGATAGGCACTTTGAGTTCTTTGGCGAGGCACTTCAGTCCCCGCGAGATAGATGCCACTTCGTTCTCACGCGACGCATTGCGGTTAGTGAGGTTAGCGGCCATCAGTTGTAGGTAATCGACGAAGATGACCTGCACCCCCTCCTTGCGCACCAGTTGGCGACTTTTCTGCCTCAGTTGGACGAGGTTAATAGACGGGGTATCGTCGAGATAGATAGGCCACTGCCGGATGATAGCAGCGGCTTCCTGTACGCGTCGTTGCTGTTCGTCGTTCATCATCCCCTGCCGCACTACCTCGCCGGGCAGTCCCGTCTGCTGCATGAGTAGGCGGTTGATGATCTGCTCGCGTCCCATCTCGAGAGAGAACATTGCTACGGGGATGCGGTTCATCGCGATGAGTCGTATGAACGAGATGGCCAGAGCGGTCTTACCTTGGGCAGGGCGTGCAGCGAGGATAAGCAGGTCGGTGGGGTGAAAACCGAGTAACTTAGCATCGACGTTCCAGAACCCGCTGCAGACGCCTCGTATCGGTTGTTTATTCTTAGACGCCTCCTCGATACGCATCTGTGCGGCATCGACATCGGCTTCGATGGTCATCGTCTCCCGCGTCATACCTGCCTCAGAGAGGTGGTATAGGGCATCTTCTGCCTCCTGCAGATGCTGGTGTATATCTTTTCCGTCTGATGGGGTATCGTTGTTTGCTAGTAGAGTCAGACTCTGTCCCACTTCTGCTGCCTTACGCGCTAACCATGCTTGCTGCAGGATCTGTAGGTGCTCGTAGAGGTAGGCGGTGCTCGCCACCTGAGTGGTGAGTTGTGACAGGTAGAGGGCGTCGATGTCCGTGTACTGACGGCGTTTACATTCGTCGAGTAGGAGCAGTAGATCCACCGCTCGTCCTTCGGACTGCATGTGAAGGATGGTCGCAACGATGCGACTGAGGCGGGTGTCGGTGAACCATTCGGGTTGGAGCTGTATGGGCAGATCCTGCATCCACTCCGGATGTAGCACCATCGTTCCTGCGATATTATTCTCAATGTCTATGTTTCCTCGCATATAGTGTCTGTTATCAGTCCATCATTCGTAATAGTTCTAGCCGAGCGGCTTCATCCCGCTGTATGTTATACTCATGAAACCAGTCATAGATGACTTGCGCATCGAGCCGTCCGTAGAACGGGGTGAGTTGCCCTTTGACGCCCATCTTGAGACATAGCATCACATCTTCGATACTGAGGTGCCGGTAGTCTTCCCATATGAAGTAGGCGGCACGCCGCACTTTATCGGCATCCATCGGTTGCGCCACCGCTACCTGCTGTACCGTGCGGGCGATAGCCGCTGCGATGATGTCGATCGCTTTATCGTCGTGCAGCAGTTGTAGGGATGGCCATACGGTACGCAGTACGGCATGGAGGTCTGTGGGTTGAATAGCACTCAGCGTGTCCTTGATCGAGCAGTGCGTCAATTGATAAATAGCATCCTCCGTCGTGGGGGGATTAAGGGGGGTATTATACATAGTATTTTCTATAGTTATTTCATTAGTTATTTCTAGTAATCATTTTGATTACACCTTGTAATCATTTTGATTACACCCTGTAATCATTTTGATTACATCTTGTCATCATTTTGATTACATCTATATAAACTCCGGCTTCCGTGCCTGATAGTGCTCCACTGTTTTGATGCGTCCAGAGGGTGTGATCACTTTATCGCTAAACCGATAGAGCAGTCCTTTGCCGATCAGTCGTTTGATCACGCGCTGGGCGTTCTGCCTATGTTTCATCCCGCACCAGTCGGCGAGGTACTGCAGCGAACCATGGAAGTCGCCTTGTCCACCTTGGCTAAATCCATAGATAAGCGCGTACACGCGCAGTTCGCTGTTCTTGAGTTCCATCTCGAACACCATCCACCCGGGGATGATGAGGTTGTTAAACGATCTTGGGTCCATAGTGTATTATTCTTTGTTATTACATTCCTTATCTGTTGTGCGTGGCGCAGTCATATTTAAGACTACCATGAGGGTTTGATAGAGCATGGTATCTTTATCACTGACTAGCAACGCAGCATCTGCCCCTAACGCCAGTGCTATCTCGAATAACCTAGAAATGGGTATATCGGTGATATTCTGCTCATAGTTAGCATAGGTCTTCAGATCAATGCCCATACGGGTAGCCATTTGGTCTTGCGTAATGTGCAGGTTTTGTCTTGTGTTTTTAATGTTTTGACGTACTATTTCTACCATTTTTAGTACTTGTTTACGATCTATTTGTTGTTCCGCCATAAGTAGTTCTTTTATATGTGATAAATTTCGAGTGCAAAATTACTGCTTTTTTTGCACTCGCACAAGGAAGAACTATGGGGGAAATAGGAAGTAAAACTACCGATTTGGCACTTTTGGGTGAATATTGTGCAAAAAAATCACCGTCTATCTTGCGATAAACGGTGATTTTTTGAGACTACTACCTAACTTTTGTTTTTTCGGCTCAAAAACTGCCTATTTTATCAAATTATCGGCTCAAAATGAGCCGTAAAATGACGATTTTTAATCCAATTTGCGCTGCAAAGGTAATACTTTTTTCTGATATTTTTGGATACAAGAATGTTTAAGAATACGAATGCATATCGGCCTGTCGGCCTTCGTGTAGATGTCTAAGCCTGCTCTGCTGATGCGAGCATCGCAGCGCTGCCTTATCCATCTCCACTTTCGCTTCCGCTTTATGCATTCTTTAAGAATAAACTAGGTGTAATTAGCGATGCTAGTAGTATCGTCAAGCTTGCTTGCTAGGGCTATGACATAGTTTGTAATATGAATCCTAGTGGATATAATTGATATAATTCATTTTGTATGCTGTACCCCAGATAGGGGTGTGACTACGGTTAGGAGATAGCATCAGGAAGCTTGCTTACTAGGGCTATCTACTAAGCGGAGACAGAAAGCGCAATAGCGCTATAGCATACAAAATAAATTATTCAAACTCTAGTCATTCTTAAACATTCCTAATCATTCTTGTATTAATAAAAAAAACAAACCTAGAAACATTATGGATGCGAACAACAAACTAACCCACGAAGAGGGTGTCGGCTTCCTCACCGCCCTCATCACCCTCATCTACAACTTAGTCAAGTCTATCAAGCGCAAGGATCCCAAAGCCTAAGCGCCAAGCCTCGACTAAGCAACGCAACGCCATCTACCACCAAGTAGGTGGCGTTTTTTTTACATTTTTTGCTAAAATGCTTGCAAAAATAAAATTTTTTCTATAAAAATTTGCAAGTATCACTTTTTTTTTATACCTTTGCGCGGTGAAAGAGAAATATGACTTTAAAAATCAATAGACATAGTGACACAACCTTGGCGTTAAGTCGCGAGTATCGGACTTGGCGTGACCAATTGGTGAAAGGTATACGGCAAGAACGATTTGTTGCTCGGTTGCGCTTGAATGCGGAATTGCTGACACATTATTACCATATCGGTCGTGAGATTTTGCGCCAACAGGAAGAACAGGGTTGGGGTGCGCAAGTGATACCCATGTTGGCTAAAGATTTAGAGAAAGAGTTTGGTGCACGTGCTGGCTATAGTGAGTATAATCTGCGATATATGAAACGCTTTGCAGAAGCTTATCCCCATTTTCCATACGCAGGCATTTCCGCTGAATTGACACCCAAACAACAATTGATTTCCAATAAGTTAAGTGGTGATAGGGGTGTAGAGCTGGCGCAATTTTCCGCTGAATTGACACCCAAAGATAGCGCATTATTTCCGCCTATGCTGATGCTGACTTGGTCTCATCATATTGAGTTGATGACGAAGGTAAAGGATTCTGCATTACGAGCGTTCTATATTGATAAGACAGTCCGTGAGGGATAAGAAAGTGATGTATGCCATGCGTGGTGTTAACACTCCGATAGGTGTTGCTACTTATTCGACTGAAATTTTCAAGGAGATAGAAGATGCCTTACCCGCATGGGGGGCATGGGATGAAGCTCATCCATTGGCAATAGATCAACGCCCATTCTCCAAGCGGGCAATGCAGTTGATAGCGTTGGTAACTGCTGATCCAAGCATGAAACGTGAAAATGTAGCAGAACGGATGAATGTCAGTCTTTCGACAGTAGCGAGACTGCTAAGTAAGGAACTGAAGGGTGTGGTCTATTGGGAAGGTAGTGCCAAGGATGGGCACTGGAAGGTAAATCTTTAATTTTGAGCTATGAAATAAAATAAGTACAAGGTCAGTATCAAGTTAGTATAAGATGATTATCGAATAAGTATACAGACCGATTAAAAACAACGATTAGTCAAGGTTGTGGTTATGGTTGTGGTTGTCGTTGTGGTTAAGGTTAAAAAATATGTCCGAACCAAAAATTATACAATTACCTAAGATCTTAGACCGCCGAGGAAACCTGTCGGTCATTGAGCAGTTTAAGCAGATTCCGTTTAAGATTGCTCGCACTTTCTGGATCTACGATGTCCCTGGCGATTCACAGCGTGGTGGACATGCCTATAAAGAGTCCGAGGAGTTCATAGTAGCCCTTAGCGGCAGTTTCGATGTAGTACTAGACGATGGTAAAGGTAATAAACAGACCTATCACCTCAATCGCTCGTATTACGGACTCTATGTGCCGAAGATGACTTGGCGCGTGATGGAGAACTTCTCTACCAATTCGTTGGCATTGGTATTGGCTTCAACCCCGTATGACGAGAACGATTATGTTCGCGATTATCAAACATTTATTGACCAAGCATAATCTTTCTAAGGATGGGCATCAAGCAAATATATCAAAAGATCCGTATCGCGTGGTATAAACGCCTTTCTTCAAACAAAAGGGTAGAGGGGCAATGCATAGTTCAGCAACCTGTGATATGGAATGGGCGTGGTAAAATTGTTTTGAACGATACGATTATCGGTTGGAATCCATCTTCGGGATTTTATGATGGTTCGTGCTATATAGAGGCAAGAGAGGAAGATTCTACTATAAAAATAGGTTCCTCTAATATTAATAATGGTTTCTGCTGTATAGCCAATCATGGCTTAATTGAAATAGGAGATGGTTGTTTGATAGGTACGAATGTGCAGATTATCAATTCTGACTTTCATTCTATCAATTTGGCGCGAAGACATACTGGGGGGGGTAAAAGTAAAGATGTTCGCATAGAGGATAACGTGTTTATAGGTAGTAATGTAAGTATTATGAAGGGTGTGACGGTTGGATATGGCGCGGTAATCGCAAATGGATCGGTCGTGTTTGATGATGTGAAGCCAAAGACGATTGTTCGTGGTAACCCAGCGGAGTTTTATAAAGATATTATAGATTGATGAATAGAGTCTCTGTATATGATTGCTCGGTGATAGAGTTGCCGAAAATTGAGTTTCCCACCGGGAACCTTACTCCTGTGGAGGGTAATGTGAATGTGCCGTTTGACGTCAAGCGGGTGTTCTACTTATACGATATCCCCGGCGGAGAAGCACGTGGAGCCCATGCGCATAAGCAGTGTCATCAGTTTCTCATCGCAGCCAGTGGCGCGTTTGAAGTAGTGTTGGACGATGGCATTAATAAGCGTACGGTCATGCTCAATCGTCCCTATATGGGGTTGCATGTACTACCCGGTATCTGGGCTGCCGAACAAGGCTTCTCCAGTGGCTGTGTATGCTTAGTGTTGACTAGCGATGAGTACAAGGAAGAAGACTACATCCGTGATTATGATGAATTTTTAGAGTTTGTGAAGCAATGATACATCCATTAGCAGATTGCAAAATATCTATCCTTGAATCGACAACCATTTGGCAGTTCTCTGTGATTTTAGAGGGTGCAGAGGTCGGCGAGAATTGCAATATCAATGCTCACTGCTTGGTAGAGGGTGGAGTGAAAATAGGTAATAATGTGACGCTGAAATGTGGCGTATATTTATGGGATGGAACCGTAGTAGAGGACAATGTGTTTATTGGTCCAAATGCCACTTTTTGTAACGATCGCTATCCTAGAAGCAAACATCAAGTACCACATAAGACATTAAGAATTGGTAGGGGCGCTAGCATTGGCGCAAGAGCGGTTATCTTAGATGGCGTGACTATTGGTGAGAATGCTATGATCGGTGCTGGTAGTGTGGTGACGAAGGATGTCCCTGCTGGTGAATTATGGGTGGGAAATCCTGCACGATTTGTTAGAAAACTAAAAAAACGTATTAATGATATTGAATAATATGCAAGTACCCTTTTTATCCTTAAAGGACGTCACTGCCCTACACGGCGCGGAAATTAACGAAGCCGTTACCCGCGTGGTCAATAGCGGCTGGTATCTCCAGGGCGAAGAGAACGCCCGCTTTGAGCGCCACTACGCCGACTATATCGGCACCAAGCACTGCATCGGCTGTGCCAATGGCCTCGATGCCCTCATCTGGATATGGCGCGCCTATATCGAACTCGGCGTCATGCAGCCCGGCGACGAAGTCATCCTCCCTGCTAACACCTATATCGCTACCCACCTCGGCATCACCGAGAATGGACTCATTCCCGTCTGTGTAGAGCCTAAATTGGATACACTAGAGATTGATGATGACCGCATCGAAGCCGCCATCACTCCGCGTACCAAGGCTATCTGCATCGTGCACCTATACGGTCGCTGCGCTTGCA
The DNA here is from genome assembly GCA_002315745.1 of Bacteroidales bacterium UBA1735. Lineage (GTDB taxonomy): Bacteria > Bacteroidota > Bacteroidia > Bacteroidales > Paludibacteraceae > Colicola. Next base: position 9,019 of record DCID01000021.1, read on the forward strand.
CGCCAAAGATTTTAGATCTGTGCAAGAAATATAACCTCAAGTTGGTCGAAGACAACGCGCAGGCGCATGGGTGTTGGGGGCCTATCCTAAATCCTTCCCTAAAAGGAAGGACTTCATTTGCGGAGGTGTTTGGAGCACATACGGCGGATACAACCCAATATGATTTATTGGAGGGAAATGCGGTGAATAATCGCAAGAATCCGACGGAAGCGGAGGAGGTAATGTGGTCATTATTAAAGGCAAATAACATAGGATTACACTTCCGTCGTCAGCACGTGATATTAAACTATATCGTAGATTTCTTCTGCGCAGAAAAAGGCTTGACCATTGAATTGGATGGCGGTTATCATTTTGATCTGCAACAAAAAGAGTACGATGAGGAGCGGACCAAACATCTTACCAATTTAGGGTATACCGAGCTCCGCTTTACCAATAGTGAACTATTATGTAATCCAGAAGGAGTGCTCGCTAAAATTAAATCCGTAGCCTCTAAACTCCCATCCTTCCGCGCCAATAGTCTCCCTTCCCTTCAGGGAGGGGACGGGGGTAGGCTGGTACGTACCGGCTCATTGGGTGATGCCGCGGGGCACAGTTTCTATCCGGGTAAGAACTTAGGTGCTCTCGGCGACGCAGGAGCGGTGACTACTAACGATGACGACCTAGCAGCTTGTGTCCGCGCACTCGCGAACTACGGTAGTCAAAAGAAGTATGTGTTCCAATACACAGGTCGCAATAGCCGTCTCGATGAGATACAGGCCGCTGTATTGGATGTAAAACTGAAATACTTAGATCAAGATAATCAGCACCGTCAAGAGGTGGCTAAACTATACTACGAAGGTATCCATAATCCTCTAATCACGTTACCCAAGCGTTTGGACGATGCGAATAATGTGTATCACCTTTTCCCTATATTAGTAAACAACCCTTCCCTTCAGGGAGGGGCAGGGGTAGGCTTACGTGACCGCCTGCATGATTATCTTGCTTCTAATGGCGTAGGAACGGTGATACATTATCCCATTCCCCCACACATGCAAGAGTGCTACGCTAAGGAGTTGTGGAATGTGTATAACACTCCCCTCCCAGCGGGGGAGGGGTCGGGGGAGAGGCTGCTCCCCATCACCGAGCAAATTCACAATTCAGAATTGAGTCTGCCTATTGGTCCAACGATTACGGCAGAGGAAGTGGTGTATATTATTGATTTGATAAATAATTTCCAATAGTTAAACAACTATGAAACAAACAACCGTAGATGATTGTCGCATCATTGACCTCCGTAAGATCTCCGATCCGCGAGGGAACTTAACCGTGATAGAGAGCAATGGCGATATACCGTTTGACATCAAGCGTGTCTATTACTTATACGATGTACCCGGTGGCGAAAGCCGTGGTGCGCATGCGCATAAACAGTTGCAGCAGTTGATCGTTGCTGCCAGTGGGTCGTTTACCGTGACACTAGACGATGGCACAAAGAAACGCTCCTTCAATCTCAAGCGGTCGTACTATGGTCTGCTTGTGGTACCAGGTATCTGGCGTGATTTAGATGACTTCTCCAGTGGTAGTGTATTGCTTTGCTTGGCCAGTGAGCACTATGATGAGAAGGATTATGTGCGTGATTATCAAGAGTTTTTGGAATATAAGAAATAATAAGGCAATATGAGAATTACAGAGTTATCTTTCCGTAACTTGCGATTATTTGGCGAGACGGATCAGTGCATAGACTTTTCTCTGGAGAAGAATGTTTCTATTTTGTTAGGAGATAATGGTGCTGGTAAGACATCTTTGCTTCATGGTATTACTGTGCTTTTGAGTCAGTTCTTTGAACCATTTCCATCAATCCCTGTCAAGCAATTTTCAGATGACGATGTACACATGGTTTCCAGTAAAAGACGTGCGGATTATTTGTGTGTTGATTTGAAGTTGCAAGTTCCGGAGCTTAATACAGATGGCACTTTCCAAGTGTTGGAGGTTAAGCATTATAAAAAAGGCAACAAACCTTGTCCTTCGTCGGAGTTCGCGCAAATCAGAGGATATGCTCAAAAGAAGAAAGATGCTATTGATAACGACCAGCAAGTAATGCTTCCAATATTGGCTTATTACGGAACGGAGCGCGGACAAATCAAAGCACCGGAAAGCCGTAAGGGGTTTAATGATGTGTTTCCGCGTTGGGCAGCGTATGAGAAAGCGCTTGAGCCCGCTACGAATTTTAAGCGTTTCTTTGAGTGGTTTGAGCGTAATGAGAGTGCAGAGCTGCGGGAACAAAAACAACGCAGGGATTATGATTATACCCTGCCGGTCCTGAATACCGTTCGTAGGGCACTGTCTAAGATGGATGAGAATTTGCGAAATCCGAGGGTGGAGTACAGCCCCTTGCGTTTCGTAATGGATGATTATTCCAAGGATAAAAATCATCCTACTGAAATTCGTATTGAGAGAATGAGCGATGGCTATCGTATCATGATTGCTTTGATTGCCGACATAGCAGCTCGTATGGCAGAGGCTAATCCCTCGCTTGAAGAGTCAGGATTTGAGGATGCCTTGAATACTCCGGGTATTGTCTTGATTGATGAGATAGATCTGCATCTTCACCCGATGTGGCAACGGAAGGTAATTGGCCAACTGACGACGATTTTCCCTAAGGTACAGTTTATAGTAAGTACCCACAGCCCCAATGTCGTGTTGGGTGATATGGAAAATTCGCAAGTGATTAAATTGGATCAGGGCGAGGTGGATGATTCTGTAGATTTGTCACAGTATGCTAACTATGATGTCAGCTTGCTGCTGCTTAGCCAATTGTTTGGACTGCATAATGTTCGTAGTAATCAATTTATGGTGTTGTCGGACGAGGCAGAGGCACTATTGAACAAAGGGCACCTGAATGAGGATGAATTGGCCAGACTTTGTGAACTCAGCAAGATGTTGGGTAAGTATCAATATGTAAATGATTCGCAGCGATGATACGGATACAGAAATCGGCAGCAGTACCTGCAACTTTACTTTCTCAGGACGTAAGTAACGAGAAAGCCCGGTTGAATAATATGGTTGCTAACAATCAGCCGATAGGGTATAAGCATTTCAAGAAGGATTTGTATGGTGCACTGGACGTAAGGCACCAACTTCTTACGGACCAACACGAGAAGTGCGCATATTGTGAGACTACTCTTTTGGATAAGGGGGGTGGTGAAGTTGAACATTTTCGACCGAAGACAAAATACAGAGCAACTCGGCAACGTGGTGCGTCTCACGCTCCTGCATACTATTGGTTGGCCTATGATTGGAACAATATGCTTTGCAGTTGCCATGAGTGCAATCGAATCAAGTCAACGTTGTTTCCTTTGGTACAAGAGGCCAATAGGGATATTCAGCACCAGAATATAGGGCAGGAACAGCCGATTTTGGTTAATCCGTGTCAGTTAGATCCTGCCAATATTATGGAGTATCGGTATTATCTGGTATGTCCAAAGCAGGATGCACAAGGCAATGATAATGTACAGGCACAGCAAATCATAAACAATATTCTGAAATTGAATCGTGATGATCTAAAGGAATTGCGCAGGAGACATTGGCAGGCGTTTGTGAATAGAATGCATAATTCTCAGGTGGATTTTGATACTATGTTTCGGCAGAAGGTGGCGGAGTCCGGTCTGGCGGCAGAAGATGTGGAGTTTGTGGGAATGTATGTTAATCAGAAATATAAGAATATGTAGATCGTTTTGAGATACTTGAAATGAAAATTATTTAGTTATGAATATCTTACATATAGAGATGAGTAATTGCTTCGGCATACATAGTATGTCGCATGATTTTGAGTACCCTAATGGCCGTAATACGCAGTTGTTGTATGCTCCTAATGGATGTATGAAAACGTCATTTGCACGTGCTCTTCGTTCTGTTTCTAAGCAGTCTAAGGAGAATATGTGGGACAATCTCCATGTTGGTGATCCTGCATATAAAGGTGTGTGTGTTGTGAAGTTAAATGGAGTAGATATAGATGCAAAGAATCTTTTCATTGCGGATGGAGAGGAAGATTTGGATACTAGTAAGGTATTTGCTAATTTTTTAGCAAGTGCTCAACTAAAGGCAAAGTATGATGAGATTTATGCAAAGCTGGATGAGTGTAAGAAAGCATTGATAACAAGGCTTAATAAGGAATCTCATAGCACCAACTGCGAGGAAGAGTTGTTGGCTGCTTTTCGGAATACTCCTAATGAGTCAATATTTACCGTATTAGAACGGCTTGCGGCAGAAGTTACGTCCGACCTTCCTATATTTGACTTCAAATACAATGAAGTGTTTGACTCGAAAGGTAGTGTGCGAGAATTTGTAAGTGCAAATTATGAGAAATTACAAGCTTATTTTGACCAATTTTCAAGTTTAATCAACAATTCATCAATTTTTCATTCAAAGAACGGACACACCTTTGGAACATTTCAAGCTGCTCAATTAGAAAAGTCGGTCGCCGATGAGGCTTTCTTTGCGGTTGACCACAAAATTCTATTTAATGAACATGAATCACCAATTGAATCAGTAGTAGCATTAAAGCAACTGTTTGATGATGAGAAAAATCATATAGTTAATGATGCAGAGTTAAGGAGTATTTTTGATGAAATAACAAAAGAGATTGAAAAAAAAGCTGAACTTCGCACTTTTAAGGCTGTGATAGACTCACATCCTGATTGGATACCAGAGTTGCTAGATTTTGATGGCTTCTGCCAAAAGGTTTGGAAAGGACACCTTTCAAAACCTGAACTTAGAGTATTACTCTCTTCTTATAATGAGGTATATCAGGCTAACAAGGCGAATCTTGAACGTATATTACGTGAGGCAGGGGAGGAATTGGAATTGTGGAAAGATATCGTTGATATTTTCAATGATAGATTCGATGTGCCTTTTCGAGTGGAGATTGAAAATCAGCGTGATGTGATTCTTAAGCAGTCAGCGGCTAAACTTAGATTTTTCTATAATGAGGACGCCATTCCGTATCCTAAAGAAAAGGATGATCTGTTGAAAATACTTAGTCGTGGAGAACGTCGTGCATTTCATATCCTTCAGCTGATTTTTGAATTTGAATCGCGTAAGATGTGTCCTGAAGTTTCGGTGATAGTATTTGATGATATAGCTGATTCTTTTGATTATCAAAATAAATATGCAATTATAGAGTATATCAAGGATTTGTCTGAGAAATGTGCAGATAAGTTTCTTTTGGTAGTGATGACGCATAATTATGACTTTTATCGAACGGTTCATTCTCGTTTGTCAAATAAACCAGTGCTACTAATGGCTCTTAGAAATAGTTCTGGTAATATTACTTTGGAACAAGGACAATATACGGGAAATGTCTTTGTGAATATTTTTCTAGAGCATGATGATAATGATAAGAAGTTTATTAGTATGATTCCCTATGTTCGTAATTTGGTAGAATATACAAAGGGAGTGGAAGATTCAGGTTATTTGTTGCTAACCAGTTGCCTGCATCAAAAATCAGATACGCAATCTATTACAGAATGTGATGTGATTAGGATAATGAGTGGCTATACGCAAGGGAAGGGAATGAAACGAATTGCTAATGAAAGTAAGATATATGATACTATAATAAACACGGCGGATTCAATAGTGGCTGAGGTTACCCCAGATCCGGTTCTAATAGAAAATAAAATAGTGCTTTCTATTGCTATTCGACTATTAGCGGAGAAATATATGCACGATAAAGTTATTGCAGCGGGTGGAACTGAGGAAGACTTGAGATGTTCAGGAAACCAGACAGGTCATTGGACGGGTAAATATAAATCTCGAATTCCAAATGACCCGAATAGAAGTGTTATTGAACGTGTCAATATGATGACTCCAGAAATTATTCATCTCAATAGTTTTATGTATGAACCACTCATTGATATGTCAGTTAATCATCTTATTAAATTATACAATGACTGTAAGGCATTAGCTTAAATATGGTAAGATGTAATAGAATAAATGGTGTTTCAGTGTGCTGCTTTGTATGGCCAGTGAGAAGTATGATAATGCGGACTATATCCGCGATTATGATGAGTTTTTAACGTATAAAGGAGTGAAATAATGATACATCCATTATCTGATTGTCAAGCGCCTATCCCAGAGAGCACTAATGTCTGGCAGTTCTGCGTTATACTGCCGAAGGCGAAGATAGGCGAGAACTGCAATATATGCAGCGGCTGCCTTATTGAGAACGATGTCGAGGTTGGAAATGATGTGACCATCAAATGTGGTGTCTATCTGTGGGACGGCATCACGTTGGAGGATAATGTCTGCATTGGCGCCAATGTTACGTTTACTAATGATCGATACCCGAAAGCCAAGAATCCAGATTGGGTATTGGAAAAGACCACACTTAAGAAGGGTGCCGGTATCGGTGCCGGTAGTACCTTACTTTGCGGTATAACGATTGGCGAGGGTGCCATGATTGGTGCCGGTAGTGTAGTCACCAAGGATGTCCCTGCCGGTGAGTTGTGGTTTGGTAATCTAGCTAAGTTTGTCAGAGAAATAGATACGAATACGTTTTTATTACCCATGGGGGGGCGCACAGAGAATAAAGTGCAATGGAGGGCACTGGCAGCATGATAAGGCTATTGGTGCTTTCTTGTGGAACAAATGCGTGTTACCACTTCGTCAAAACATTGCGTGAGGATTACAGTGCGGAGGATTTTTATGTTATAGGTGTTGACGTAAATAAACCATGGATGGTAGCAGATGCAAATTGGTTAAATCGGTTTTATCAGTGCCCATACACAAGTGATCCTTCATATTATGGTTTTATATTGGGTATATGCGTGAAAGAAAAAGTAGATTATTTGTTGCCTAGTTTTGATGAGGATCAACGGTTGTTTGCTTCTGATAATGAAGATTTGGTACGATTGGGCGTAAAGTCCTTTGGGGTATGCAGCAAGACGATGGATATTTATTCCGATAAGGAGAAGATGAATTCGTTTTTGAAGAAGAACGGTTTGCCTGTACCAAGGTCTTTTTGTGTGGAGGAGTTAAAAGATGAAGAAGATTATTTTGTTAAGCCGATGCACGGGGTTGGATCTGTAGGAGCTAAGCGGATGAAGGGGGAGATTATCAAGCAGCAAGCAGAGAGCCTTATCATTCAAGAAATCTGCAATGAGCCAGAGACTACACTGGAGTGCTTCTACTACAAAGGACGGTTGTTTTCGGTGGCAAGAGAGCGCTTGGCAGTAAAATCCGGAGTATGTACGAAAGCAAAAGTCTTTGCTGCTGTTGAGTTGGAGGAAATAGCAAAACGTTTTGCAGCTGTGATAGAAGTTCCTTATGCTTTCAATCTGCAGTTTATGCAGGAAAAAGAGGGGAAACCGGTGATTACGGACGTGAACCTTCGATTGGCTGGAGGTATGAGTTTGTCGCATGCTGCTGGGTGGAATGAAGTGGGGGCATTGGGAGACATTATGTTAGGTAAGTCAAAGGAGTGTGTGTGGAGTCATGTGGATAAGAATGTTGGTCTGCAATATGTGGTGAGAGCTTATACGGATATAGTGACTAAAGTCTGCAAAAGGACAGTTGCGTTTGATTTGGATGGCACGTTGTTGGATAGTCGCGAGAGGCATTGTATATTGATGAAAAAGTTGTTAGAAGAGAGAGGAATGGCGGTATCGCTGGATGACTATCTGACATATAAATCCGATGGACATAACAATTTGCAATGGTTGAAGTGGAAAGGGGTTGAAGACGAAATGGCTATTCGAATCAACGAGGATTGGATTAAGCATATTGAGGACGAGGAGTATTTGAAACATGATGTTTTATATCCGAATACGATGTCATGGCTAGAGGAATATAGTAAGGATTCAAACTTAGTGATGATAACGGCTCGTAACAATGAGATGAGTGCAAGACAGCAGATTCGCAGGTTAGGCATAGAGCAATATTTTGAGGATGTATATGTTGTTCCATCTTGCCAGCAAACACCAGAGTTGAAAGCTGAAAAACTGAAAGCCAAAAAAGTAGAGTTATTTATAGGCGATACGGAATCGGATATGGACGCTGCTACAAAGGCTGGTTGTGACTTTAAGGTCACTACTGATGGCTTTCGCTCAAGAGAATATTGGATGAATAAAACGAATATACAAAGATTTATAAGATAGATAAAACGTTTGTTTCAGATTGATCGAATGGACTAATCATCTTTTATGCATGAGTGGTAGCATAATCTGCAGGAAAAACAACAGCATATGGTCATCCCAAAGGCAACAACAGGCTATAGATTCCATGGAAGCATTTCGAATAGATAGAATAACCATTGGTAAAAATTGTTCTCCTAACTTGTTAAAGAATCTACAAGTGGGGGAATACGTCTTGTGTTCCAAACCAATACCTGATTTCTTTGAGAAAAACATATCGGTATCTGCCATAGTTGGTTGCAGTGGATCAGGAAAGACTTCACTACTGGATATTCTCTTTCGCGTAGTAAATAATTTGGGGTTTGTTGTTGCGGCAAAGAGTGTGAAACGAAGGGCAGCGCATCACATGTATTACATACCCGGTTTGTATGCCAGTATTGAGTATCATTTGGGTGAAGTTCGGTGTGTATTATCCTGTTGTGGTGATTATTTGACCTTGCAAATAGGAGACGAACGTTTTTATTTGCCAAGTGGTACCTTAATGGATATGGTAGATTCTGAAATTCCAGAGGGCTATACGCGTTGTGATACCAAAGAGCAACAGACCAGAATTGAAATAGCCTCGAAGGTGTTCTATACCATTGTTACCAATTATTCGGTGCAATCATTTAATAGTCAAGATTATGCCGGAGATAAGTCAACGGAATTTGCTGATGGCGGCACTATAGGAGTAGAATCTGACGGAATATGGATGGATAGTCTGTTTGATAAAAACGATGGATATCTTGTGCCGATTACCCTCAATCCATATAAGAAGCATGGGGTGTTTGATATGACGGTAGAGACCGAACTGACAAAAGGGCGTCTATCGGCATTATTGATACAGTCTAAGAGTAAGGGACGTGAGTTTCTTGAAGGATATCAATTGGGGGAGATAAACTATACATACAATTCCACCATTGTTGGTGAAAAGATACTGAAATACGTCCCCGAATCTGAAAAGAAGGGAATGAAAATACGGTTGACGATATCCTCGGAACGTGCTATGGAGTTTTATGGGAAATACAAAGACAGACCTCATTGTTTCTTCCATGTAATATTGGATGCGTACAAAATAGATTTGCCTGGAGAAGGCCCCGTACATGATGCGTGTATTTATTTAGCCTATAAAACATTAGCTATAGCAGGTAAGTACCCCTCGTATGCGAAATATGAGAAGTTGGGAAGCCCTTGGTATCTGTTTCAAGATGCTGATAAAAGCCAGATAGAATTGCTTTATCAGTTGGTGGGACAAACACAAAAAGATAAATCCCACATCACGACAAAAATTACTCAGACTCTGCTATTTATACGTAAATTCAAAGACTATAAATATGATGATAAACGATTGCTGTCTTTTGATAATAAAACATACGCAAATATACTTGGCGAGGAACGTCAGCAAAGCGGGTCTGTTGAACATTTGATGGAGATATTGCCACCACCTTTCTATGATTATGAAATCTCTTTTGTGAAACGAATAGGAGTAGTACAAGGGATACCCGTATATGGAGATAAAATGATTCCTTTGTGCGGCATGAGCTCCGGAGAACGACAGTTTTTGTATATGATGAGCACATTGGTGTATCATATCATGAACATCAAGTCTGTTCCAACCACGCGTGAGCATTATCGTAATATTAATTTGGTGTTGGATGAGATAGAGTTGTGTTTTCACCCCGAATATCAAAGAAAGTTGGTGGATAGTTTGATAAGAACGATTCAGCGTTTGAAATTGAATACATTCTGCTCGTTCAATATACTTATGACCACACATTCTCCATTTGTGCTTTCTGATATTCCTCAAAGCAATATCTTGTATATGCAGGATGGGCATAAGGCGGAGGTGACTATGCCTGAATCTTTTGCAGCCAATGTGAATAATCTGCTTTTGCATAGTTTCTTTTTAGAGAACGGTTTCATGGGTGAGTTTGCGAAAAAGAAGATTATATCTCTGGTAGACTATTTGACCAAAGGCTCGCATAAGAAAGATTGGAATGAAGAAAAGGTGCGAAATGTGGTATCTACGATAGGAGAGCCTTTATTGAAGGAACAATTGGAGGAACTAATCAACGAAATGGAACGGCAATGAGGCGAATCTTTATTGATGGCACCATCCGCCAAATGGCTAAGGATTTCCGGACGGATTTATGTAATAGTAGTTATGGAAGAATTACGCCTTTGAGTGGACTAATAAGACTAAAAAATATTTTGGCAGATGCCAATCAAATAGATTATGTGGAAGCGATTATCAGCAATTGGGATGATTTGATAATTGCTGAACCGGATACTTATATCACCGAATGGGAACCTCTGTTTGATAGCATTATTCCTAAAGCACAGATAGAAACGGCTACATACGAAACAACAGAAACAGACAATCAGGGTAACACTCAAAAGGTAACACATACTTTCTATAAATCTGTTGTGGCTGCCATGCGGTATGATTATGTACAGGATACCGTATATCCAAAGTATATGTCAAAGCTCCACATAAAAACATGTGTGTATTGCAATGCACAATATGCTATTTCGGTGGAAGGATACATTAATTATGAATTGGATCATGCATTGCCGAAGAGTAAATATCCGTATCTATGTACTACCTTTATGAATCTACAACCCAGTTGCTCTAGGTGTAATAAATCGAAAAGCAATAAAGAGGAGGATGCAACGCGTACGCTTTTTAGACTCTATACTACTAAACAGAATGATATAGATCCGATGCAATTACGATTAGATTCTGCCAGTTTGGCAAAGAATCTTAGTGACCCCAAACAGAAACTCTCAATCAACTTCTCGTGTATTAACGATACCAAATTAGAAAAAGGGCAAAATGAATTCTTTCATATTAAGAAGCTGTATCAGGCGCACACGGATGTTGCCGAAGAGATAGTCTGGAAGAGTAGAGTATATGATAGTATTGCATTGGATAACTATAAAAAGACATTTACTAAACTGGGATTTACGGAGAGTCAATTTAGACGCTTTATTCTCGGCAACTATGCAGAAAAAGAAGATGTGCATATGCGCCCGTTGGCTAAATTGATTCAAGATATAGCAAAACAATTAAAATTTAAAATATAGGAGTAAAGTTAGTATAAAGTTCGCTTTTTCTCCGAAAAAGCAGGCAAATCTCTAAAAAACTCATTTTTTCTGACGTAAAATTTGTTTATGTCACTTTTTTTTTGTACCTTTGCGCGCAAAATTTGAAATTAGGTATGAAACTATCTATAGTTACCATAAATTATAACGATGCCAATGGTCTACGAAAGACCCTCGCGTCCGTTGCGTCGCAATCCCTTTCGCCTATAGAGGTGGAGCATATCATCATCGATGGCGGCAGTACCGATGGATCGGTTGACGTCATCCGCGACTACGAAAAACAGTTGTCGTTGTCGTTAAGGTTGTCGTTAAATTGGATCAGCGAGAAAGATAAGGGCATCTACAACGCTATAGACAAGGGCATCCTCATGGCAACCGGAGATTATATCCAAATACTCAATAGTGGCGATATATTAGCCAATGAGCATGTGATTGAAGATTGTCGATTGAAGATTGCTGATTTGAACTATCCAGAGATAATGTATGGTAACATGATTAAAGCCTATCCGGATGGTAAAAAATACCGTGATACATGCGGTGGCGATATCTATACACCTGAATCCTTTCTCTATTTCTATAAAGGGACGTTGAATCACGATAGTGCGTGGATACGTCGTGACTTGTTCGATCGCTTCGGATTATACGATGAGGATATGCGTATCTGTAGTGATTGGAAATGGTATGTAGATGCGATCGCTTTAGGCGGTGTCAAACCTGTCTATGTAGATATAGATATGACCATCTTCGATATGAACGGCATCAGCGAGAGTGGGGGAAAGAATAAGGCAATTATTCAGAAGGAGCGTCGAGACTACATGGAGAAGATCCTCCCTGCTTCCGTTTTGCGCGACTACGATATGTACAGTTCTCCTATGGATCAGTATAGACGATTACGCAAACATCATTTATGGGGCTTCGTGTACTTCATAGAACGAGTGTTGTTTAAACTGGAGAAGTGGGGCATACTGCAATAGCAGTAGGGAAAGTGAGAGTTAAAGTGAAAGACTAGAATTATGAAACTGAGTTTTATAGTACCCATATATAAAGTAGAGCAGTATCTGCGCAAATGCGTGGATAGTCTGCTATGCCAGGACTATGATGATTATGAGATCATCCTCGTAGACGATGGCGGCACGGATGGCTGTCCAGCTATATGCGACGAGTATGCGGCTCAATACGACAATATCCGTGTCGTCCATCGCGAGAACGGCGGACTGAGTGCGGCACGGAATAGCGGTATTGAGATAGCGCAGGGCGAATACCTCTGCTTCGTGGATTCGGATGACTACTGGGAACCAAATGTATTAGGAGAGTTAATGACACAGATAGAGCGAGATAACTTAGATGTGTTGCGCTATAATTATCGAAATATCGATGAAGAAGGCACAGAAATCGCTCGCATCCCTAATCCATGGGGCACGATTGGGTATAGCCAACAGGTGAGCGATGGTGCGTCCTTTCTTAATACTCGATTGGGTTATGCATGCTATGCATGGCAGTTTGTGGTGCGAGCCAGCCTTGTTCATAACGATAAGTTTACGGAAGGAATATTGTTCGAAGATACCGATTGGACCCCGCGAATCTTAATCAAAGCGGAGCGTGTGGCGGAGACATCCGCTATTGTTTACAACTATATGATTCGGCAAGCGGGCATTACCCAAAGTCGCTCCGTAGAGAAGATGCAGAAAGAGTTCCATGACAAATTGAATTTGATTGGTAAATTGCATCATTGGAACGATATATATCACCTAGATTGGTACAAAGGGATGACCGCATCGTTGACTATCTCGATACTCAAGTTGGTGGCCCGCTATCAATACGAGAAGAAAGATGACTATATAGATCAATTGAAGCAGTATAAAGTATTCCCACTGACCCCCTATCACTTAAGACGAAAGGCGTCGTGGAATGCACGATTAATTAATCTAAGCCCCAAACTATATATTTTAATACAACATTGCAAATGAAAACGATTGTCAAACAAGATATTGCGGCATACGCTAAGGAGTATAAACTCTGTGGATCCATTATTCGTCAGTTTATCACATTAATGATACATAATCGGTCATTCCGTACATTGTATTATGTGCGATTCGGCAAATGGAGTAGGTTGTTCTCGTGGTTATTACCCGGAGAACCGACCTTCCATCTCCCATTCTCTAAAACCATTGGTGCTGGCGTGCTCTTCTTTCACTCGTATGGAACCATCATTTCACCGGAGGCAGTTATTGGTGAAGGATGTCGTATTACCTGTAATATAACGATTGGGTTTAAGGATGGTAAGAGCCCCGTGATAGGTAATAGGGTAGAGATCTTGCCCGGTGCTGTGATTTCTGGCGATGTGACTATAGGTGATGATTGTGTAATCGGTCCTAACTGTGTGGTGCATAAGTCGGTTCCCGCCAATTGTGTAGTCATAGGTAATCCTGCCATTATCCTGAAGCGCGATGGCAAGATAGTTCGTGAGGCATTATGATAAATCAAAATCCACATATAACTTTGCCTAAATGGATAAGCAACAAGGCATTGCTTGTCTATTTTTTGGCATTGTTGGTTGTAAGTGCTATATATAATGCGTACTTGCTACCATGGTATTATATGTTATCGGGTATTTTGTCGATATTTGTGTTCTTCTACTTCGGTAATTCTTTAACTAGTAAGAGGAGTGCGTTGAAATGTCCATCTAGTAAACGATTTGAAAAACATATATTTTGGGTAGCCTTTGTATGGCGGTTTATTTGGATGACTATCATTTATGCGGTCTTTATGCAGTATTATGGGGATGCATTGGGATTTGATAATCTGGATTCAGCTGCCTATAACTGGCTAGCAGAGATAGTAGCAGACTCCTTACGTGAAGGAAATATACATGTGTATGATGAAATAATTAAAAATGACCCTAAGATAGATATCTCGGATGTGGGGTATGCAATCTATGTGGGTTTTGTATACTATTTGTCTGGCAGTAGCATATTTGTGGTACGGTTGCTTAAATGTGCGATATCTGCTTTTACTTGCGTGTTGGTATATCGATTAGCGGTTCGAAATTTTGGAGAAGACGTGGGGCGCGTTGCTGCTATATTTTGTGCCTTATGGCCGAACTTTTGCTACTATTGTGGCACCCTCTTGAAGGAAACGGAAATGGTATTTCTATCCGTACTTTTTGTGGAGCAAGCGGATCAAATGCTCCGGACACGTAACTTCTCGGCTTGGAAGGTCGTACCTATTCTGCTTATATCAGGTGCTTTATTTACTATTCGAACACCATTAGCGATAGTATCCATATTATGCTTATTATTTTCCATCTTTATGTCATCCACTAGGATTGTCTCATGGGGTAAACGTATTGCAATAGGCGTATTGGCAGTGGGCTTAATTGGTGTAACGATGGGAAATCGTATTCAGGAAGAAGCTAATGGTTTGATGGCAAAAGTATCTTCGGGTGAACAGCAAAAAAATATGGAGTGGCGGGCAGTACGTGTGGATGCAGCAGGTCACCAAAACAAATTTGCGAAATATGCAGGTGCGGCGGTGTTTGCTCCTTTGATATTTTCGATACCATTTCCCACGATGGTAAGCCCGTATGATGGACAATATGTACAGAAATTGTTGCATGGGGGGAATTTTATAAAGAATATATTGTCGGGATTTACTATTTTGGCTCTTTTTGCCATGCTTTTCTCCGGACAGTGGCGTGATCATCTATTGCCATTGTCTTTTATGCTCGGATATGTAGTGGTGTTAGTGATGTCCGTTTTTGCCCAATCCGAGCGCTTCCACCAACCGGCGATGCCATTCGAGTTCATGTTTGCGGCCTATGGATTGTCTATAGTGCTTCAAGGTATACCACTTAAAATAGGAATAGGTAATCGCGCCACTTATAAGCGATGGTTCACCTATTGGTGTGTCTTTACGTTTTTCGCAGCTTTAGTTTGGAGCTGGTTTAAATTGGCAGGCAGGGGCTTAGTCTAAATCTTTGTTTATTCACTTTTATTTTGGTATCTATAATAAGATTTATATTAAAATTCTCATCGAGTATGAATAATATCATAACATATGAAACAAAAGAGGCACAAAGTCAATTCCCTGACATTAGTGTTGTTGTCATTACGTACAATCAAGAGATGTATATTCGAGAATGTTTAGACTCCATCATTGATCAAGTTACTCAATATTCTTTTGAAATAATTATAGGTGAGGATTGCAGTACCGATGATACATTGTTGGTATGTCAAGAATATCTGCACAAATATCCACAACATATTAGAATACTTCATTCTATAGTTAACCAAGGCTTTTTAAGGAATTATTTCTCCACACTTTCTGCATCTAGAGGAAAATATATAGCCCCTTGCGCAGGCGATGATTATTGGTGTGACCAATACAAATTACAAAAAGAGGTTGATTTTATTAAAAATAATTCTGGATATAGTTTTGTCCGCACTAGTGGTTATGCGTTAGTAGAAGGAAAGCTAGAGGATGCCACGAGTTATCATACTACTGCAGAAGGAGATATCTCGCATATAGCAATTTATGGTCCAATAGCGTTAGCATCATCTGTGTTATTTGAAAAAACATTATTAAAGTATATTGATTTTGAGGAAATTCTCAACAGAGGTATATTATCAGAAGATTATTTAACATTCTCAATATGGAGTTTTCATACTAAAATGGGCTTTATTCCAGATAAGAGTATTGTTTATCGGATAAATCAAAATTCTATGAGTCATACAAAAGATTGGAATCGTAGAATGAGAATGGCAAAAAGTGCTCATTGTGTTGCGTACTATTTACAAGATCTATACAGAGATAAACTCCCTGCATACTTTAAACAATCTGTAGATGATAAATATTATCTCAAACTTCTTCGGATTTATTACGAGCAATTTAATTATAGGCAGGCAAAAAAAATAGTAAAACTTATTCAATTATCCAGTAGTAAACAAAAAAAAATGGTCATTTTTGCTCACAATATATTAACTTTTTTAGTGCTTGCTATATATAAGAAAATCAATGGATAAACAATTATTATTATTATTACAGTTTACGCATAGAATAATAGATTCAGATTATGTGTATTTAGATGTTCCTGGTCACTTTAATGTTGGAGATAATTTTATAGCTATGGGGGCGTTGACATTGCTAAAAGACATTCCTTATCAGTGTGATTATTTTTGTACGTTGGCAAATTTTAATCCTAAACGAATCCATAATCATCATATAATCATACTTCATGGGGGCGGGAACTTTGGCGATTTGTACCCGGGAGCGAATGAGTTTAGAAACAATATAGTATGCACGTTCCCTAATAATAAAATTATTATTTTCCCTCAAACTATTACTTATAGGGATGAACAACAAGCTGATAATGATGCTCAGATTTTTGCTAATCACAAAAATTTGCATATCTGTGCACGAGATCAACAATCTTATGATTTTTTACAGCGTAAATTCCGAAATCATATTTATTTGTTGCCAGATACAGCTGTTGGACTATTTCCTTTACTCACGAATAAAAATCAACGATATTTGGAGAGGCATACACTTTATCTCGTAAGAAAGGATTTTGAGATAGGTGTAAATAATGAATGTTTTTGTGATAAAAATATCGTTGATTGGGATGATCTTTTGAATTGTTGGGAATGGAGGATGCTTTTATTTATTAGTCGTTTACTCAAGAAAATAATTAAAGTAGGATTTCAGAATCATGCAAAGTTGCGTGTGTTAAATGATAATTTCTTAGTATATGTCATTTATCCGTATATCTATAAGCGTATTATCTTTCAGCTAACAAAGTATAATGAAATAGTTAGCACTAGACTACATGGTGTGATAATAGCTAAAATGCTTGGGCTACAAGTGACATGGTTTGATACTAAGTACGGAAAAATATCGAGTTATGTAAATACTTGGATGAAAGATGTGTAATTCCCCTATTCAAATTGTAATGACTCCTGTGCGAAATGAGGCATGGGTGTTGCGTGCGTTCTTAACTACCACTTCTTTGTGGGCGGATTATATCATTGTGGCAGATCAGATGTCCACCGATGGTTCGCGCGAGATCTATAAAGAGTTCACCAAGGTAATTGTTATTGACAATAAGAACCCTGAATTTAATGAAGCAGAGCGTCAGGCGATGTTAGTCGCCAAAGCCCGCGAAGTGGCTGCGGGACGGGATACGTTATTGTGGGGCTTAGATGCAGATGAGATTATTGCAGCGAATGCGTTTGAGACAAAAGACTGGCAGCGTATATTTAACTCTAAACCAGGAGCGGTATTTTGGTTTAATTGGGCGATTACTTCGCCCGATTTGAAACATTACCAAGTTTCTTCCTATTCCTATCCATGGTGCTTCCATGACGATGGTAAAGAACCGCATGGTAATTATGTACGCAATATGCACTCCATGCGCATCCCATATCCTGCAGATGAGCACGACATGACATATGTGAAGGATTTCTATGTGCATCACTTAGCTTGGGTTAATCCATACCGTGTGGCAGCAAAACGCCGATTTTATACTTTTATTGATTGGGAGATGAATCACCGTTCGGCTATTCAATTAGCACGTTCTTACACAGCTACTCCTGATAGTACTCCTATCTTGCCTATGAAAGCGGATATGGTGTATGCAAAAGATAAGTTTGATTTTGATATGTGGAAACTAATTGACTTATCTGAGAAACATTGTTGGATGGATGCTTATGTTGTAGAGCATATGGCACGTCATTCTACGAAAGAACTTGCGGCATTATTGATATGGGATGCAGCATTCATTAAGGAGGAAAACTTGTCGGATCCACGTAACTTGATTCAAAAAATAGCGCATAATTATTTATCTATGACGCAGCAAATAAAATCCTCACGCATCATTAAATTTTGTGATAAGTTATTTAAACGTCTATTATGATCCCGAAAATTATACATAGTTGCTGGTTTGGCAAGGGCGAGAAGCCTGAGTTAGTGCAGCGGTGCATGGCTTCGTGGCATCTCTATATGCATGATTGGACATATATGGAGTGGAATGAGGACAACTTCGATATTGCCGCTGCGCCGCTCTATGTAAGGCAAGCGTACAAGGCGAAGAAATATGCTTTTGTTTCAGACTACGTACGCCTCTGGGCCTTAGAACAATATGGTGGTGTCTACTTGGATACCGATGTGGAGGTGCTAAGATCGTATGAAGCATTGTTGAACGACCAATCTTTTATTGGTTTTGAAGAATCACGTGCTAAAACACTCGGCACTAATGTCATCGGCGCTGAACCGCATTGCCTATGGGTACAGGAGATGCTCGACCACTATCGGCATACATCCTTTATCAAAGAAGATGGCTCACTAGATATGACCGCTAACTCGGAACTGATAGCACGATTCATGGAGTCAAAGGGACTTGTGCGCAATGGGGTGGAGCAGATGGTAGAAGGGTTACATGTGTATGACTATCACTATTTCTCACCTATTACGAGCACCCGTGTGATGAGGAGAAATAAGAACACCTATTCGATTCACCATTGCTATGGTTCCTGGACAGAAGGCTCTAGAGGCAACCGAATACGGAATTCCGTCGTAGTGCGAGAAATAGTTAATGCCTTGATACAAATTAAACGATTAATAGTACGATCATGAAAATACTCGAAGTCAGTCGCTACAAAGACAATTTTGCCACTCATCAGTTGCCGTTCGTCACTGAGCAGGGCGAATCACTCCGCGCTGCGGGATGCGAGGTCGATTATTTCCTCGTTCGAGGTAACTACATCACCGCTGTTCGTGCCCTGAAGCAGAAGATCCGTGAGCACCAACCCGACATCGTCCATGCCCACTATGGCCTCTCCGGCGTTACGGCATCCCTCGCTTGCAAATCTTGTCCCCTAATCACAACCTTCCACAACGGTGAGACACTCAATTGGAAGACTAATCTGACGACATCTCTATTCTCGCTGCAGGCAAAGCATGTCATCTACGTGGCGCAGCATATCTACGATTTGTGCTATTTTAAGCACAAACATTACACTATCCTTCCTTGCGGAGTCAATATGGAGGAGAGTAAACCTACCGATTACCTCACCGCTCGCCAACAGCTCAGTTTTGATGCAAACACGAAATACATTCTCTTCGGCGGTGCCTTCGCGAATACTCGCAAGAATGTAGCGTTACTGCGCGAAGCCATCTCTCGCCTTATCGCCCCATCGCCCAATCGCCTTTCGCCTATCGAAATCATCGAGATGAAGGGCATGGATCGCCGAACCGTGGCCCTATATATGTCCGCCTGCGACCTGTTTGCACTGCCGACGCATAGCGAGGGCTCGCCACAAGCGCTCAAGGAAGCGATGGCATGCAATTGCCCCATCGTCGCAACCGACTGTGCCGACATCGCCCATCTATTAGGCGACTTGGAGGGGCATTATCTCCTCCGCAATCCCCGCCCAACCAAAGAACGCTGGGATGCCGATGAACGCTCGGTAGATGAGATGACTGCCTTGTTGAAGTCGGCGTTATCCTTGCCCTCCGGCTTCCGCACCCATGGACGCGACCGCATCATCGAACTAGGCTATACGAACGAATTGGTGGCGGAGAAATTGATTCAAATCTACCAAAAAGTACTTAAAAAGTAAACTTTTTAATAGAAAATAATAAAAAATGACATTCCGATTTGGTAGTGTCATTTTTTTTTTGTAATTTTGCGCGCAAAATTGAAAATAAGTATAAACAATACGACTATGAAAGAATTTATTAAAAATTTCGCTGATCAATGGGACGAGACAGAGCCCGAAGTATTCACCCCCGCATGTGAGTTTCATGAACTCGAAGAGTGGAGTAGCCTCGTAGGCCTCGCTATCCTCAACATGATTGCTAAGAAATATGGCGTCAAGGTCGCTCCATTAGAACTTAAGGCCTGTGTGACTGTGGAAGATGTGTATAACCTTGTGCAAGGCAAGAAGTAGTTTAGAGGACGGCGCGTTGCGCCTACAGTTTAGAGTTTAGAGGTATGAAGAATCCTTTTAGTTTATCAGGGAAGACGATTCTCGTTACTGGTGCTTCGTCTGGTATTGGACGCGGCATCGCGATTGCGTGTGCCGGTATGGGCGCACAAGTAGTACTGACAGCACGTAATCGAGAGCGATTGCAAGAGACTCTATCCATGATGGAAGGTAAAGGGCATGTGATTATCCCTGCAGATTTGACCGAACCCGCTGAACGCTTAGCTTTAGTGGAGCAATTACCTATCCTTAATGGCGTGGTACAGTGCGCTGGGGTAGGTAGTCGTGTGCCTTGTAAAGGGTTAGAACGTGAGGATATCACTTCTGTTATGCAACCGAACATGGAGGCGCCTATGCTATTGCAGAGCGATTTGCTGATGGCTAAGAAAATCAAGAAAGAGGCATCAATCGTTTATATCACTTCTGCGGCTGCTACTATGCCCGCAGTGGGTAATGCAGTCTATAGTGCCTCTAAAGCTGCGATGATTGCGTATGCGAAATGTCTCGCACTAGAACTCGCTCCTCGTCAGATACGTGTTAATTGCATTAGCCCGACAATGGTGATGACGGATCTAGCTCTCGTAGGCGCTACGCAGGAACAATTGGATGAAGCAGAAAAGGCTTATCCATTGGGCCGATATGGTCGTCCAGAAGATATCGCTAACTTAGCCGTTTATCTCCTGAGTGATGCAAGCCAATGGATGACAGGATCTAACTTGGAGATAACGGGTGGTGCGCTTGTGTTATAGCGAAGCGTCCTCTAAACTAAAAAATATGAACCTCTTTTTTACCAACGATGTAGAACATACGAGTGTGAACGGTAACACGTTCGAGCGTATAGCGGACCAGGTGGAGCAAGTAGCCTTGCCTCGCCTGCTGGATCTATATGACCAGTATGGCGTACATTCGACCTTCTTTATCCTTGGACAATTGGCTGAGATCCGTCCGAATATTGTGCGAATGATTGCTGAGCATAACCAAGAAGTGGCGTCGCACGGATACTGCCACGACTATCGTCGGGCATTCGATGTGCTGTCGTTGGATGAACAGATACAAGAACTGCGTGAATCGAAAGACCGATTAGAGCAGATAGCCGGACAAGAAGTAGTATCCTTCCGTGCGCCGGCACTACGCGTTAATCATGATACGCCACTCGCGCTCAAGGAAGCGGGATACCGTTTCGATAGCTCGATTGCACCACAGCGATTAGATGCGTTCATGTCATTAGGCGGAAAGAATAAGAAGCAGTGGTTAGGCGCGCCGCGTGCCGTATATGAGACGGCGAACGATAACTTAGCTCGACGTGGTCAAAGCACTATCATCGAAGTGCCCGTCTCATCCTATGGTGTGCCATATATCGGTACGGTAATGCGTCTCAGTCCGCATGTAATGAATGCCGTGACGCGGCAGATGCTCTACTGGGAGACCAAAAATACGGATAAACCAATCACTTTCCTCTTCCATCCGTCGGAGGCGGTGCATGAGTTGCCTGAAGAATCCGTGGCACTACATCGCTCTAACTCGGTCTTAGGGCATCTGTTTTCGGATATTATCCGCGCTAAGATCAAGCAAAAACATCTAAATCTTACGGCACTAGATCTTTTAGAATCCGAACTCCAGTATTGGACTCACCGCGAAGGAAAATTTATATGTGTAAAAGACGCTCGCCTCTCGCCTCGAAACTCTAAACGGTAGGCGAAGCCGTCCTCTAAACTTTAAAAATATGATCACATCAGAACTATGGGAAGTGAAGCAGGAGCAACCTGTTCCTTACTACGAAGAGACGCAAAAGCGTACGTTGAAGCAGAAGTATATCAAAGTGCGGAACACTATACTGCAACTATTGGCATATAGTTGCCCCAATAATAGCCTCCGCATCCGTATGCACCGCCGTCGTGGTGTGCACATAGGGGAGCATGTGTACATCGGTATGTTCTGTTTCTTTGATAACCTCGCACCCGAGTATATCTATATCGAGGATAATGTCAGCATCAATGCCCAATCGATGATCTTAACCCACTTCAACCCCATGGAGCAGTATCGCAACGTGCTACAAGCACGTGTAGCACCTGTAGTTATGCATCATGGTGCTATCTTAGCCGTGCGCTCAACGATCATGCCGGGTGTTGAGATCGGTAAGTTCGCCATCGTGAGCGGTGGTAGTGTGGTGGAAAAGAGTGTGCCAGACTACACCATGGTACAAGGGAACCCCGCCAAGAAAGTATGTGAATACGAAGCGTTATTCTAAACTCTAAACTCTAAACTGTAGCGAAAGCGTCCTCTAAACTTTGAACAATATGAAACCATATACCGTTAGAGAAGCCATCGAAATCCCGTATTTCGATCACGATGATAAGAGCCTCAAGAACACCATTAAGAACTCTAGCTCTCGTCGTGGTATGAACCCCATCCATTTTGCACTACGTAAGATACGGAATATCATCCTTAACCAGTGGTCATACAACTGTCCACTCAATGGTCCACGGGTGCGATGGAATAGACGCCGGGGTGTAACGATAGGTGAGCATGTGTATATCGGACAGCATTGCACCATCGACAATGCGTATCCGGAATATGTCTATATCGAAGACAATGTCTCCTTAGCGGGGAACGTAACTATCCTGGCACATAGTAACCCGTATCCTCATCTGCGTGCCGTGACGGAGTCCGGTGTATCGCCTGTGGTTATTAAAGAAGGCGCATGGGTGGCTGACGGAGTCATCATCCTACGGGGCGTGACTATTGGTCGTAATGCCATCATCGCTGCAGGTACCGTGGTGGATAAAGATGTGCCCGATTGCTCCATGGCAAAAGGTAACCCTATGAAGATTGTCGCTAACTTCACGGCTCTCCTCTAAACTCTAAACTATAGCGAAGCGTCCTCTAAACTCTAACCTGTAGCGAAGCGTCCTCTAAACTTTTAAAAATATGAAAGCATACATAAAAGACATTGCGTATTATTTGCCGAAACAGGTACTGACGAACGATCAGATAACCGAGCTCTTTCCCGAATGGTCTGCTGAGAAAGTAGCGAATAAAGTAGGTATCACCGAGCGCCATATATCGGCGGAAGGGGAGACAGCTACCGATATGGCTTACGAAGCAGCACAACGGCTCTTTGCTCAAGATGTGGACAAGTCTGCCATTGACTTCATTCTCCTCTGTACACAGAGTCCGGATTACTTCTTACCCTCTTCTGCATGCCTACTGCAGGCACGATTGGGATTATCTAAAAATTGCGGTGCCTTTGACTTCAACCTGGGCTGCTCGGGATACGAGTATGGTCTGGCTGTTGCCAAGGGATTAATCATGGCAGGTATAGCTAAGAACATCCTCCTATTAACCGCAGAGACCTATACCAAGTACTTACATCCGTTGGACAAGGGTAATCGCACCATCTTCGGCGACGGAGCATCGGCTTCGCTGATCTCTACCGAAGGTTTTGCCGAGATAGGCGAAATAGTACTAGGTACAGATGGCGAGGGTGGGGAGAACCTGATTGTACGCACGTTAGGTGCTCGGCATAAGACGCTAGCTAACGATACGGCGGTAGATGAGGATGGTAATGTACACAGCAGTGATCACCTCTATATGAACGGCGGAAACGTGTTTAACTTTACCGCCGATGTGGTACCACCGATGGTGGAGGAGATACTCGCTAAGTCGGGAATCCAACAAGACGACGTGGATCTGTGGGTCTTCCATCAGGCAAATAAATATATGATCAATTATCTGCGCAAACTGCTCGATATAGACAAGGATAAGTTCTATCTCTATATGGAGCACGTGGGTAACACCGTTTCTTCAACTGTGCCTATTGCTTTATGCGAGGCACGTAAGGACGATCGATTACACGGAAATATCCTCTTGGCAGGCTTTGGCGTAGGTCTTTCATGGGGTGGAGTAATGCTCCATGCCTCTAAACTCTAAACTCTAAACTCTAAACTCTAAACTAACAATGCATATTGGTTTATTCCTCGGGCATCCTGCCCATTTCCACATGCTGAAGAATACCGCCAAACAACTGGTGGCGGATGGACATCGTGTGTATTTTGTTATCAAACAGAAAGATATTCTAGAAAAACTATTACAGGATGCAGGGTATGAATATACGCTTATTCGTGAAGGTCGTGGCGGATCGATCTGGGGATTAATCAAATCGGTGTTAGGAATGGAATGGCACATGTGCCAGTTCTTACGTGATAACAAAATCGATGTGCTGATTGGCTCTACTTTATCCTTCGCTGCTCGTGTAATCATGCGTGTACCTGTGCTCGTAATGGGTGAAGATGATGCTGAGGTAGTACCTAAATATGCTAAAATGGTATATCCATGGGCAACCGAGATACTGACACCCGTCGTGTGCGATAATGGCAAATGGAATAACCATTCGTGCAAGTTCCCGTCTTACCACGAGTTGGCTTATCTGCATCCAGGGAACTTCACACCCATGAAAAAAGTGGTCACTTCGTATGGCATAGATGTGGATAAACCCTATTTTATTTTCCGCTTTGCCTCGCTTAATGCCCATCACGACAAGGGCATCAAGGGCATCAACCGTGAGATTGCAGCACGACTCATTGAGATACTTAAACCACATGGACGCATATATATTACTAGCGAACGGCCACTTGAACCCGAATTTGAACCCTATCGCATACATATCAACCCACTTGATATGCATCACGTCATGGCATTTGCGTCCCTCTACATAGGCGACTCGCAGACGATGGCTGCCGAAGCAGGCGTCCTCGGCGTTCCATATGTTCGATTCAACGACTTCGTCGGTCGTATCGGTTACCTCGACGAACTCGAAGAGAAGCAAGCTAAGCATTATGTTGATTATCTTAATTTGGATCATCACTACGACCTCGGTGTCGGTATCAAGGCTTCGGAAGAGGGTAGTGTTGATCGCCTGTGCGACACCGTCGAACACCTCGCCTCTATGCCCGCCGAGGAACGGCAACGTATATATGGCGCCCGCCGTGCCGCTATGCTCGCCGATAAGATAGACTACGCCAAGTTCCTCACATGGTTCATCAAAAACTATCCCGCTAGCGCCACCGAAGCCAAGAAACCTGATTTTAACTGGAACCAATTCAAATAAGATATGAACATCACCCTCATCGCCGGAGCTCGGCCGAACTTCATGAAGATTGCCCCGCTCATTCATGCTATCCAAAACGCACAAGCAGCAGGCAAGAACATCCACTACCGACTCGTACACACCGGACAACACTATGACAAGAACATGTCCGACACGTTCTTCGACGAACTACGTATCCCCGCACCCGACATCAACCTTGGCTGCGGAGGCGGTACACAAGCCGAACAGACTGCCCACATCATGGTCGAATTCGAACGCGACCTCATCGCACACCCTACCGACATCGTCCTCGTCGTCGGTGACGTCACTTCCACCATGGCGTGCTCCATCGTCGCGAAGAAACTCAATACACGCGTCGCGCACGTCGAAGCCGGCATACGCTCCTGGGACCTCACGATGCCCGAAGAGATCAACCGCATGGTCACCGACTCCCTCGCGGACTATATGTTCACCACATCCGACGTAGCAGACCGCAACCTCCTACGGGCAGGAGCGATCAAAGAGGGTGTACCGTGTACAGCGGACGGTGTACAGTTACCCGAAGATAAATATGCCTTCGAGCGCTGCCCACAGCGCATCTATCGTGTCGGTAACGTCATGATCGATACCCTCCTAGCTAATATGCCTCGCTTCGTCCAACCTGCCGTCTATCACGAACTGGGATTGGAAGAAGGACACTACATCATGATGACCATGCACCGACCCGCTAACGTGGACGAAGAGACGCATCTCCGTGCCCTCATGGAACAAATCATCACGAACGTGCACGGCGAACCGATCATCTTCCCCATCCATCCTCGCACCGCGAAGATATTCTACGGACTATGGGGCTCCGCGTCTGACTCGGTAGAAGAGAATAGGGTAGCACTACATCAGGTCTTCCCCAATCTCCATATCGTCGATCCGATGGGCTACCTCGAATTCAACTATATGGTGCAGCATAGCCGCGCCGTCGTTACCGACTCCGGAGGCATCACCGAAGAAACAACCGTCATGGGCATCCCTTGTATCACCCTACGCGATAACACCGAGCGACCCGAGACCTGCACCGTCGGCACCAATGAACTGATTGGCACCAACCCCGCCGCCGTCAAACCCGCCCTCGACCTGCTCTATGCCGGCCAATGGAAGAAAGGTGCCATCCCCGCCCTCTGGGACGGCCACACCGCCTCCCGCATCGTCGATATCCTATGTGGGCTGCTGCCCTAACACAGAGGGACAGTCCCCGTGTGTTAGCATAAAAAACTAAAATAAAAGCCTATGAACACAGAGGGACAGTCCCCGTGTGTTAGCATAAAAAACTAAAATAAAAGCCTATTCCAAGACCGTTTCAAAAGCGAACCTTGTGAGACAATAGACTATCTGCAAAATCTCTATCTTTACATCCATGCTAACCCTGTCAAAGCTGGGTACGTCGAATACCCTATCGACTATCTGTGGTCTAGCTTTAGAGAACTATCAGGTATTACTGTGCCTTTTCCTCTATGCACTTCTCCTCGTGAAGTATTTGGATATGAACCACAGGTCATCTATGATCCTAATGTCATAACGGAAGTCGCACTAACGGATGATACACATAATATACTTAACGAACACTCGATAGTCAACCTAATCCTAGAATATTCAAATTGTACAACCATTAGCGAGTTTCAGCAGTTGACCAAAGGCGAACAACAAACAACTATAGTCAAATTAATCGCCGAAGGTGCCACGCTCCGTTCCCTTTCCCGCATTACCGGTCTCACTTTAGGTGTAATAAGAGGTTTTATCCGTAAATCTAACACACAGGGACAGTCCCTCTGTGTTAGGGGTATTTAGCACCTAAAATGGATAGCATCTATTTAATTTATATTAAAAATGACTTTCCAAATTTGGTAGTGTCATTTTTTTTTTGTAATTTTGCCGCGTCAAACAAAAATAAAAAATGGAACAAAATAACAAGAATACTGCTGTGGCTCAATCCGAGAATCAGGGTGTGGATGTTGCTAATGTTAGGCAAGATAAGGTGCTCTTTCGTACAGACGATGAGCAAGTGACTGTAGATGTAATCTTTTACAACGAGAGTGTGTGGCTGACGCAGGAACAGATGGCACAATTGTTTGGGAAAGCTAAATCGACTATCAATGAGCATATCAGCAATATTTATAAAGAAAATGAACTGCAAAAAGAAGGGACCATACACAAATTCGGAAATTCCGAATTTATGAGAAAAGAGCCAGATTACTACAATTTGGATGTTATTATATCAGTTGGTTACCGAGTACACTCATTGCGTGGTACACAGTTCCGCCAATGGGCAACGAAGCGTCTAAATGAGTATATCCGCAAGGGGTTCACGATGGATGATGAACGGCTGATGAACTTGGGTGGCGGTGCTTACTGGACAGAATTGATCAAACGAATTCGAAATATACGTATCTCTGAGAAAGTTTTTTATCGACAAGTATTGGAAATCTATGCGACTAGTGTTGACTATAATCCTAAGGCAGAGATAACAAAGGAGTTTTTCAAAAAGGTACAAAACAAGATGCACTTTGCTGTACATGGCCAGACTGCTTCAGAGGTCATTTATAATAGAGCCGATGCCGAGAAGGAGTTTATGGGGATGACATCATTCAGTGGAAAACGACCATATTTGGAAGATGCTTTGGTGGCAAAAAACTACTTGAGCGAAGAAGAACTAAAATCTATGGGGCAAATAGTTTCTGGATATTTGGATTTTGCTGAACGTCAAGCGGATCGTCACGAGATAATGACGATGGCGGATTGGGCTCGACATTTAGACACAATTTTAACGGCCACTGGGGAGCAATTACTTGTAGGGAGCGGTAGTATTACGCATCAGCAGGCTATTGATAAAGCAACTTGTGAATTTAAGAAATATCAGGCACGTACATTGAGCGAGATAGAACAGGATTTCCTACAAACAGTGCTTAAACTAGAAGATATTGATAATCCACAACAGAGGTAACACAGAGGGACAGTCCCCGTGTGTTAAGTCCCCGTGTGTTAATTTGGATAAAATTAAAATAAAGGTAGTACATATGGCAGACGCAAAATATATGATCACTAACTGGTTCCAGACCGATGCAGCGTATGAGTTCTATCAGTCGCTGCCGGAACTCTTTATACCCATCAAGGTCGAGACACCTCACGCCCGCTGCGTGGGGTATGTCACCGTCGAGAAGAACCCCATATACACGTTTTTCACCCGCCGCGCCATCATCGTGGGGGGACCGGAGATTCGTGAGGGTTGTACCCCAGAAGAGGTAACAGAACTGATGACTTTATTAGTCTCTTCCCTTAAGGGGAGAGGTTGGAGAGAGGCTCCTATTTACATCGAGACCCGTAACTTCAACGACTATAGCCCCTGGCGAACAGCCTTCGAGCGCGCCGGATTCGTGTACGAGGAGCATCTGAATTTCCATTTGGATTGTTCGAACGAGGAGCAACTCCTCAAGAATATGCATGATAGCCTCAGACGACATGTCAAGAAAGGACTCAAATGTGGTTCCGTGATCGAGGAAGCCCAAAGCGAACAGGATGTAAAAGATTTTTATAAGATACTTCGACATCTCTATCAAACACGGGTGAAGACACCATTATTCCCTGAAGCGTTTTTTCTGCAGTTTTATAGAGATCAAATAGGTAAGATCTTATTGGTCAAATATGAGGGAAAAGTCATTGGCGGCATCGTGTGTCCCATATTGCATGATGAGGTTATATACGAGTGGTATGTGTGTGGACAAGATGAACAATACAAAGATCAGTACCCCTCTGTCTTAGCCACATATGCCGCTATGCTGTATGGGGCGCAGCATAACCTACCACGATTTGATTTTATGGGCGCTGGTACCCCACAAGAGCCCTATGGTGTACGTGAGTTTAAGGCAGAGTTCGGGGGGCAACTCGTTGAACATGGCCGATTTAAGTTCATCCATAACCGCCTCCTATACAAGTTCGGAGAACTAGGCGTCAAAATCCTAAAACTGCTGTAATCAATGACTAAGATACTAGGCATAGGAGAAACGGTGCTGGACATTGTCTTTAAGAACGACCAGCCTGTAGCGGCGATACCCGGCGGATCGACGTTCAATGCGATCATCTCCCTCGGGAGGGTAGGTGTTCCTTGCGTCATGGTGACCGAAGTGGGAGACGACCACGTAGGCGACCTCACTTGCGCCTACCTGCGCGAGAACGGCGTGGCGGACACATACGTCAATCGCCACCCGCACACGAAGAGTCATCTCTCCCTCGCTTTCCTCGACGACGCCAACGATGCCCAATACACTTTCTACAAAGATCATGCGCACGCTCGCTTATCCATCCATCCGCACGCCCTCGACGACGTGCAGGCGTGCCTCTTCGGATCCTTCTTCGCCGTCAACCCCGTCATACGCGATGTGGTGCAGCCTTTCTTGCAACGCGCACATGACCTCGGGGCACTGCTCTACTACGACATTAACTTCCGCGCCTCACATATCGACGAGATACCCCAGATCTTGCCCGCCATCGAGCAGAACATGCACCTCGCATCCCTCGTCCGCGGTTCGGCAGATGACTTCCGCTACCTCTACGGCACAGAGGATGTGGACACTATCTACACGCACATAGCCCCCCATTGTCCGTACTTCATCTGTACCGCTGGGGCAAAGGCTATCAGCCTGCGTACACCGACCCTCTCGCTCGATGTGGCAGTGCCCACTATCCCCACCGTCAGTACCATCGGTGCCGGGGATAACTTCAATGCCGGGTTCCTGTATGAGTGGGCGCAGCGTGGGTTGGGGAAACCAGCATGTTGGACAGAGGCCGACTGGCGCTCACTGATCGCAACCGGCATCCGCTTCGCCCAAGACGTGTGCCAACGCTTAGAGAATAGTGTCGATAAAAAAATAAGAAATAACACAGATAGATAAATCTATCTTTTTTTGCACTTTTTCGGAGAAATATTTGCATATTCCAAAAATTTGTAGTATCTTTGCAGCGAATTTAGTCGATAAAAATTGTGAATGTATGATTTTTATCGTTTATACTCGATAATATTATGCAGGAATTTGTCTCTCGTCCTTACTACTTGCAACAGGTAGAAGACTATCTAAACAAAGAAATGATTATTGTACTAACTGGGCAGCGCCGAGTGGGGAAAAGTTGTGTGCTGAGGGAAATAGCGGTACGTAAACAAGCTCAGTCCAATGCTCATGTCATCTACATAGATAAAGAGAAACGCGAATTTGATGCCATCACGAATTATCAAGAACTCAATACCTATCTAGATGCGCATCTCATCCAAGATGGTGTCAACTATATTCTTATAGACGAGGTGCAAGAGATAGCTCAGTTTGAGAAATCACTCCGTGCTTTCCGTAGTGAAGGCAGTTGTGAAATCATTGTGACGGGGAGTAATTCGGATATGCTATCCAGTTCACTTGCAACGTTAATAGGCGGTAGATATCACGAGGTCTATATCCAATCACTGACCTACGAGGAGTATCTCCTTTTCCACTCTTTGCCTGATAACGATGAGTCACTCAACCGCTATATCCGCACTGGAGGTCTGCCAGGTCTGATTCATTATGATATCCATGATGAGCAGCAGGTAATGACATACATTAACGATGTGTATAATACCGTCCTCCTCAAGGATGTAATACTCCGCCATCATGTACGCAATGTGCCATTCTTGAGGAACCTATGTCAGTTTGTAGCAGACAATACAGGCAAACTCCTTTCCGCCACGAGTATTAGCAAATACATGCGTGTCAATCAATCCGCAGTCACCACCGATCTGGTGCTCAAGTACCTGCTCCATTTAACCGAGGCATACGTCCTATCTCAGGTCAAACGCTATGATATACGGGGCAAACGGATATTAGAGACAAACGATAAGTTCTACTACGAGGATCATGGCATACGTAACATGTTAGTAGGCGGTCTACACGATACCGATATCGAGAAGGTGATTGAGAATATCGTCTATCAGCAACTCATCCACTTGGGCTATGAGGTTACCGTAGGGCAACTGCAAGTGGGCGAGGTAGATTTTGTATGTACGAAAGGTGCTGACAATAGAATATATGTGCAGGTCTCTTACCTCGTTGCCTCTGACGAGACACGTCAACGCGAGTTTGGCAGACTGGAGACCATCCGAGATAACTACCCCAAGTATGTGATCTCTATGACGCCATTAGTGACTAGTAACGATAGTAATGGTATAACGCATTTATCTTTACGCGAGTTCCTCCGGAACGGACTAAAGGGCTACTGATCGCAACCGGCATCCGCTTCGCTATCTTTTTTTGCACTTTTTCGGAGAAATATTTGCATATATTTGGAATTTTGTGTAATTTTGCAGCCAAATTGCTGGAATTTTGTGATTATTGGCTGAAAATAAAATGACATTTTTTGCGAAAAATATTTGCATATATTCCAAAAAAGCAGTATCTTTGCAGCGTTTTAGAAATAAATCATCAAATGACCTATCTGCAATTCTACACTAAGTGGCACCCATTTGCCTGCTTCAGTACACGGCAAGTGAAGGCTATTGTGCCGGATTTTAACCGTAACAACTACCTACTGTGGCAGCGCAGTGGACAGATCATTTCCCTACGTCAGGGATGGTATGCTTTCGCCGATTATCGGCAGCAGCCTGATTATGCTTACTATTTTGCAGGGCAGATCTATGCGCCGTCTTATATCAGTTTACATACCGCATTATCTTTCTATGGTATCATTCCAGAAGCGGTAGTTGAGATTACTAGCGTCAGTACGCAGAAGACAGCACGCTATACGAATGCGTTTGGCACCTATAGTTACCAGACGGTGCGTCCTAGACTCTTTTTTGGTTACGAAGCTAAGGTGATGGCCGATGGTAAACAATATTGGATGGCGACACCCGAGAAAGCTATTGTGGATCTCTTGTACCTCTATCCGCAATATGAAACCGAAGAACAAATGCGTGAATTGCGCTTCGACGAAGACTGGATGATAGACTCTCTCGACCGAAATCGCCTGCAGGACTACGTAGCACGTATTAATAGTCCCGCCCTCACGCGTCGCGTGCGGATATTATTAAAAGTGTATGGCTTATGATTGACTTGAATTATATACGTGGGTTCTTCCCACCCGTCATAGCAGATAATGCCCTTTATCAGAAGCATATCGTGAAGGAGTATGTGGAACTCATGGCATTAGAGTGGCTATCGCGTTCGCCATATGCGGATCGGTTGGTGTTCATAGGTGGCACTAACTTACGCTTGATACAGGGTATCGACCGGTTCTCCGAAGATCTGGATTTTGACTGCCAGGGATTAACTGTAGCCGACTTTATGGATATGACCGACGGACTGATTCATTACCTACAGATGCAAGGTCTGCAAGCCGTCGCTAAGGATAAGGAGAATAGCCAACTGGTGGCTTATAGACGCAATGTCTATTTCCCAGAACTACTTTTTAACTTGCAACTAATTGGTCACAAAGAGGAGCGCTTCTTGCTCAAGATTGAGGCGCAAGATCAAGGTGTTCCCTATGCTCGTGAAATGGCAACAGTACAGCGTCTTGGATTCTTCTTCCCCGTGGCTGTTCCGCCCTTATCGGTGTTGTTATCCATGAAGTTAGCCGCCTTACTCTCCCGTCAAAAAGGACGAGATTTCTACGACACACTATTCCTCTCTCAACGTGTACAACCCGATTATGGTTTCTTAAAGGAACGATGTGATATTGATTCTAAGGAGCAGTTGTTATCTGCTCTTCAGCAGGTCGTCAATAAGACGGATCTTCGTTTAAAGAAACGGGATTTTGAGCATCTTCTCTTCGATCCTACAAAGAGTGATATCATTCTCCACTTTATGGACTATCTCCCTCTACAGAGTTAACTAGAACGGACTAAAGGGCTACTGATCGCTTGGATAAAATTTTAAAGCGTCAAACTCCTAAAACTGCTGTAATAGATGAATAGAACACAAGAGACATATTTAGCACTGCTGCGCAAAGCCGTATGGAATACGCAGGACGAGGTGTCGATGGAGAACATCGATATGCACGACCTCGTGCGATGGGCACAGATACAGGGCGTTGGATCGCTTATCTACGACCAGATCCTATCCCTCGCTCCGTCTATTAGCGAAGCGTTCTATACCTCTATCAAGTCTGCTTGCCTGCAAACCATGCTCCAGCAACAGCAGTGGGAACCCGTCATCGCCCAAGCCTTTGCCGCCCTTGAGCAGGGTGGTGTGCATGCGACCTTGATGAAAGGCTTCAGTTACGCACGACTCTATCCCAAACCGTACCTCCGCTCCTGGGGCGACCTCGACATATACGTGGGTACCGAGCAGTACCACACCGCCTGCGGTATCCTGCGCCACGCTTTCCCCGAAGCTATCCACCACGACGAGGAATGGGACGAACTCAAGCACTACTGCTTCGTCTTCCCCGACGGCAAAGCGATCGAACTTCACCGCGTCTCCATGGATTTTCTCTCTCGCCGCGACCAAGCGTATTGGAATAGTTTGGATGATCATCACACCGAGGGTGCTACTAATCGCCCTCAAGGGCTACTAATCGGGCAGCACCCTACTATAGAGGTAGCGGTGTTCGAACCGAGATACGATATACTATTCTGCTTCCTGCACTCATGGGAACATTTTACCGGCTCGGGCATACCCCTCAAGCAAGTGTGCGATATAGTGCTACTATTGCAGCACTATTACCAATCGGGCTGCGCCCTACCCATCGCTGACGCTACCAATCGCCCTACGGGCTACGAAGATCGTAAGGCGGAGTTAGAGGCGTACCTATTGCCCAAACTCAAACGGCTGAAGATGTTGGAAGTGTGGCAGTACTACGGGTACATGGCATGCCAAGTGATGGGGGTAGCACCCACGCAGTGGCCTTTATTGGTGGACGGTGGACAATGCACAGTGGACGGTGAGATAGAGCAGTATGGTAAGCGGTTATACGAACGGGTGATGGTGGAAGGACAAGCTCGCGCCAAAGCGTATGAGAATGGCGTCAATAACCGCTACGAAGCACGCGACAAAGCGAAGCAAATGAATATATTCGCACGGAAGATGTTGACACTAAGACAAAGATTATCATCCTATTACTTCCTGCGTCAGTTCGCGCCACGGTATGCAAGGCATATCCTAGTCGAGGAGATCCTCAAAGGCCTCCGTCGCACCCTCACTGGCGCCAAGATGATAGATTATTAGAAATATTTAAAAACAATATACGTTATGGCTAAAAAAGCATTAATCACCGGTATCACCGGTCAAGATGGTAGTTACCTCAGCGAGTTCTTACTCGAGAAAGGCTACGAAGTACATGGTATCATTCGCCGCTCGTCGGTGGACTACCGCGAACGCATCGCGCACCTGGAAGGTACGCCCCGTTTCCACCTACACTACGCCGACATGTCGGACTCGATGTCCCTCGTTAAGTTGGTAGGCCTCGTTCAGCCCGATGAGATATATAACCTCGCGGCGCAGTCGCACGTACAGGTCAGTTTCGATGCCCCGGAGTTCACCGCCGACGTGGACGCTGTAGGCGTGCTCCGTATCCTCGAAGCGGTGCGTACGAACCACTTAGAGAAAACCTGCCGCATCTATCAGGCTTCGACCTCCGAACTCTACGGTAAGGTCGAGGAAGTGCCGCAGTCCGAGACTACACCCTTCCACCCCTATAGCCCGTATGCGGTAGCTAAGTTATATGGCTACTGGATCATCAAGGAGTACCGCGAGGCGTATAACATGTTCTGCTGCTCAGGTATCCTCTTTAACCACGAGTCCGAGCGCCGTGGCGAGACTTTCGTGACGCGTAAGATCACCCTCGCTGCTGCCCGTATCGCGCAAGGCAAGCAGGATTGTCTGTACCTCGGTAACATGGATTCGCTGCGCGACTGGGGTTATGCGAAGGATTATGTAGAGTGCATGTGGCTCATCCTGCAGCATAAGCAGCCCGAGGACTTCGTCATCGCTACCGGTGTACAACATACCGTTCGTGAGTTCGCTACCCTCGCTTTCCACCACGCCGGCATCGAACTGCGTTGGGAAGGGCAAGGAATTAACGAGGTTGGTATAATACAGACCCTATCCCCAGCCCTTTCCCTCAAAGGGCAAGGGAGCGTCAATGGTTGCCCTATCGAGGGAAACCTTAAGGAAGGGTCTGTGGTGGTACGCGTATCCCCCGATTTCTATCGTCCTACGGATGTGGTTAACCTCTGGGGTGACCCCAGCAAGGCTAAACGCGAGTTGGGCTGGAACCCGCAGACGACTACCTTTGAACAACTCGTACAACTCATGGTCGAGCACGATATGCGCAAGGTCGCTGCCGATGAGGCTGCCGCCGATGTCCGCCGCACCAACCTCGCCGAGTATCTTGAGAAGGGAATTGTGAAATAAAAAGACCCATCCCCCTGACCCCTTCCCTAAAAGGGAAGGGGAGGAGTAAGGGGAAAATGAATATATGATATGCTCAATAAGCATTTATCATCTCCTGATAGGTATGCATTGTTGAAGAATTTTGCTCGTCAAAATAGAGCTAATATGACATTGGCTGAGCAAGTCTTGTGGGAGCGTGTACGTGGGCACCAATTAGGATACACATTCTTGCGGCAGTGTCCTATATTCGACTATATTGTGGATTTTATATGCAGGGACAAAGCACTCATCATTGAGGTAGACGGAGCGTACCATTTAGAGCGTGACCAAGCGGAAGATGATCAAGTACGCCAACATGACTTAGAACATATTGGATTTCAAGTTATACGTTTTACCAATGAAGAAGTTCTATTTAACACTGAAGAGGTAGTTAATCAGATTAAAATAACATTAGATAACCTATGAATACAACAACTAACAATTCCTTCCCTTCGAGGGAAGGGCAAGGGATGGGTCTGAATGCAAAAATCTATGTCGCAGGACACCGTGGAATGGTAGGCTCAGCCATTGTAAGAGAACTGCAAAAGCAGGGCTACACGAACATCATCACCCGTACGCATAAGGAACTCGACCTCTGCCGACAAGACCAAGTAGAGGCGTTCTTCGCTGCGGAGAAACCCGAATACGTCTTCCTCGCTGCCGCCAAAGTGGGCGGAATCATTGCTAACCAGAACGCCTTGGCGGACTTCATGTACGACAACATGATCCTGGAGATGAACGTCATCCACGCCGCGTGGAAGAACGGCTGCCGCAAGCTCGAGTTCCTCGGTTCGTCCTGCATCTAC
The DNA here is from genome assembly GCA_002315745.1 of Bacteroidales bacterium UBA1735. GTDB lineage: Bacteria > Bacteroidota > Bacteroidia > Bacteroidales > Paludibacteraceae > Colicola. Next base: position 45,574 of record DCID01000021.1, read on the forward strand.
CCCCGTATGGCACCCCAACCGATGCCCGAATCGTGCCTGCTGACCTCCGAACTGGAGAAAACGAACGAGGCATACGCCCTGGCTAAGATCAGTGGTCTCAAGTACTGCGAGTTCCTCAACCGCCAGTATGGTACCGACTATATATCCGTCATGCCCACTAACCTCTATGGCGCCAACGATAACTACCACCCGGAGCATAGTCACGTGCTGCCGGCACTCATCCGCCGCTTCCACGAAGCGAAGGTAGCCGGTGCAGAGTCCGTTACCTGCTGGGGCGATGGATCACCGCTGCGCGAGTTCCTCTATGTGGATGACCTGGCTAACCTCTGCGTCTTCCTGATGAACAACTACTCCGGCAACGAGACCGTCAATGCCGGTACAGGCAAGGAACTGACCATCAAGGCACTCACCGAACTGGTAGCCAAAGTGGTGGGTTACCAAGGCCGCATCGAGTGGGATACAACACGTCCCAATGGCACACCGCGCAAGTTGCTCGATGTGTCGAAAGCGACGAAGTTAGGCTGGACATATAAGACGGAACTGGAAGATGGTATCCGTCTCGCTTATCAAGATTTTCTCGAGAACCCTATGCGGGCAGAAAGATAATTATTATGTTTATCAACGAAGTTATACGGCAATGTCAGGAGCATCCCGAGCGCATATGCGTGGTGGATGAGGTGCAGGGACAGATACGGCGCTCGACGTATGGAGATTTCTGGCGCGTAGTAGAGCAGACAGCCACTTACATGGCGCAACATCAGGTGGCGCCTGGGTCATTCGTGGTCATCTCGCTCCCCAACAGCATGGAGTACCTGGCTATCGAATACGGCGTGTGGCTGAGCGGTTGCGCCATAGCCCCCGTTAGTCCGCTGTACCCGAAGGCACGTATTGACTATATCGCTAACCATTGCGAAGCAGCCCTCGTCGTAGATGAGGCGGTGTTGCAGCAGATACTGGGACAGACCGCTTCGCTGACAGACCGCTTCGCTGAAGGAGTAAGGAGTATGGACCGCTTCGCTGATAGCAGTCAGATTGCGGCGCTGTTCTATACCTCGGGATCGACAGGTACCCCGAAGGGCGTGATCCATACCTTCGAGACGCTGAGCCACATCGATCAGTTCGATACCATCAGCCAGGTGACCCCCGATGACTGCTTTGGACTAGGTTCGCCCATGTCCTTCATCGCGTGCATGTTCACCGTTCCTTACCTGCGATGCGGCGGTAGCATACGCTTACTATCCCGCGAGACGATGACCGACGCCGCCAAACTGCAGCATAGTTTAGACCACGATGGCATTACCGGCATCTTCCTGAACCCATCTGCGCTCAAGCAATTAGACCTCCGTCATAACACGACGCTACAATATGTGATCACAGGCTCGGAGCGTGTCTCACGCTTGCAGTCACAAGCCCACTATAAACTAGTTTGCCTCTACGGCATGACCGAGAGCGCCGGCATGATATCTACTTTCCCCATTGATCGTGCGTATGAGAACACCCCCATCGGTCAGCCCCTGTCAGACCTTACCTTACGGGTGGCAGAGGACGGAGAGATATGCCTACAGGGTCCCTTATCGCCCGGTTACTACAAGGACGAGGAACGTACGGCGCAACTGTGGCAAGACGGCTGGTTCCATACCGGTGACTTAGGACGGATATTGCCGGACGGTAACCTCGAGTATGTCAACCGCAAGGACTGGATGATCAAGATCAATGGCCAACGCGTAGAGACCGGTGAGATCAGCAGCGTCATGCAGCAGGTCGAAGGGGTGGTGCAAGCCGTAGCCAAAGGCTTCACTTCAGCTGACGGACACGCGTATATCGTAGGCTACTATGTCGCCAAAGAGGGTGTGACGGAGGAGACGATACGACGACATCTGAGCGAACATCTGGCTCCCTACATGATGCCCACTTTCTTCGTTCAACTGGATAATTTCCCCCGCGTCATCACGGGCAAAGTGGATATGAACGCCTTACAGTCGCCTATGGAGATAAATACTGCACGGGAGATTGTTTTACCTGAGAATGAGACGCAGGAGCGGCTGTGCTCTGCCTTCGCAACTACATTAGGCATTAGTCCTATCAGCATAGACGACGATTTCTTTGCCTTAGGTGGAGATAGTATTCGGGTGATGCAGTTGCAGACCCTATGCCCCGAGTGGGGACTGACTACCGATACGATTTATCGGTGTCGAACGCCGCGGAAGATCGCAGCGAGCATCCTAGAGAACCTAGAAAACCTAGAAAATCTAGAGCGTCTAGAAAATCTAGACTCTCTAGAAAATCAGGTGTCCAACGGACATTATCCTTTGAGCCAGGCACAGATGGGTATCTACATAGAGTGCATGACCCATCGGGGCGAGGCGCTATATAATAACCCCTTCCTCTTTCGATTGGCTGCTTCGCTGGATCTACAGCGCGTAGCGGCAGCCGTCGAACAGACCCTACAAGCGCACCCAGGACTATGGGCGAAGATAGAGGTGGACGAGAACGGAATGCCATATCAGCGCCTCGATATAGCAGTAGAAAGAGTTCTAACCATAGAAAAAATAACCGCGGCACAGTGGGAGCAAGAACGTACCCGATTGGTACAACCCTTTGACCTAATGACCGATCGGCTCTTCCGCGTCCGACTCATCCAGACAGAGACAGACGCATGGCTCTTCGTTGACCTCCATCATATCGTGTTTGACGGCAGTTCGAACGTCGTCCTGCTCCAAGACTTAGAGCAAGCCTATCAGGGACAAGACATAGCCCCCGAGGCAGTCACTGCCTTCGATTGGGCACAGCGCGAGCAACACCTCCGTGCTACTGCGACCTTAGACGAATGTCGTGAGTGGTACCTTAGCCACTTCTCCGAACCCGACGAAACGACCTTACCCGCGCCCGACCGATTCGAGGACGAGATACAATACAGACGACTGGAGATCGATGAGGGCTTGACCGAAGTCGATTTTGATAAGACCGCCGCCCGCTTAGGCGTGACGGGGAACATCCTATCTCTCGCCGCCTTTGGATACATGTTAGGCGCCTGCAACCACGGACAGTCGTCCGCTTTTGCTACTATCTATAACGGCCGCAAGAGCCTCGATACCGCACGAACAGTCGCGATGATGGTGAAGACCTTACCCGTCTATTGCCAATGGCAAGCCCAGACCACCATCGGTGATTACCTACAAGCCGTCAAAGAGCAGATGACTGGCGCTATGGCACATGACCTCTATTCGTTCGCCGAAGTGTGTGCTAAGACTGCCTACGATAGCCGTATCATCTTCAGTTACCAGGACGAGATGCTCGCGCATAACACCCTCTGTGGCGAAGAGTGCGAACGCATCGACTTGCAGGATCATGCGACCTCCGAACCGCTGACCGTGCAACTCTATAAACAGCATGGAAAGATGATCGCCCGTGTCGAGTACCGCACGAACATGTACACGGAGACCTATCTACGCACCCTCATAGGCTGCTTCTATACGATATTAACTTCCTTCTCACACCTCGATAAACAGCACCTCACGGCAGACCTCCGTCTCGTCGATGCAGCCACCGAACAGACCATCATCCAGAACGGGTGGGGTAGGTCGTTGCCTGTTCCTACCAACGAGACCATCGTGGAGGCTGTTCGACGCCATGCCCAACAGACGCCTGACGCGGTGGCTGTCGTCGATAGCGAAGGACACTATACCTACGGCGAATTAGACCGCCTGTCCGATGCACTGGCACAACGACTCATCGAGATGGGCGTAGGCGAAGAGGATTTTGTGGGACTGATGCTACCGCGTCAACGACTCTTCCCATTGGCGTTCATGGCGGTGTTCAAAGCCGGTGGTGCCTATGTGCCCATGGATAATGAGTACCCCGTGGATCGCCTGCAATACATGCTCGAAGACTCGCAATCGAAAGTGCTCATCACCACCCGCGCTATCTACGAGGATAAACAGTCGCAAGGAGAGATGGGATCAACAGCGGTGCTATTCCTCGACGAAGTTCTAGAGACTCTAGAAACGCTAGACTCTCTAGAAACGCTAGACCAGAGGCTGCGCCCGGAGAGGTTGGCCTACATGATCTACACCTCCGGTACGACGGGCAAACCCAAGGGCGTGATGATCGAGCACCGGGCATTGAATCATTTCATGGCTTGGATGCAGCACGATATGAGTATCACCACCGGCACACGCGTAGCGGAACATGCTAGTTTCAGTTTCGATGCATCCGTGTGCGACCTCATGCCTACCTTAGCCGCCGGTGGCGAACTGCATATCCTCTCCGAAGAGTTACGCAAAGAGCCCGAAGCCCTCTACCACTACCTCGCCGATAACCGTATCGAAGGTATGACCGCGACGACCCAGTTAGGCGCCATGCTCGTGCGCGCATACGACCTGCCACTACGATACATCATCTTAGGTGGCGAGAAACTGTCGGGTACATTCAATACGAAAGTGCGTCTCATCAATGGCTACGGGCCTACAGAATTCACCGTATGCTCGTCCTATCAAGTCGTGGATACGGAACATACACCGGAGAACATACCTATCGGCAAGGCCGTGCCCAACTCGCTGTCCGCTATTGTGGACGCATTAGGACGCATCCTACCAGTCGGTATAGCCGGCGAACTGGTGCTGATAGGCGCCCAGATGGCTCGTGGCTATTGGCATCGCGAAGATATAACCGCACAGCGCTTTGCCCCCTGCCGATTTGTAGCCCAGGAACGCATGTACCACACGGGTGACCTCGTACGCTGGGACGCGTCGGGCGAACTGATCTATATGGGGCGTATCGACACGCAAGTCAAGTTACGCGGTTTCCGTATCGAACTAGGCGAAGTGGAGAGCACCATGTTACGCTACGAAGGCTTGCAGCAAGCCGTTGTAGCCGTCAAAGAGATAGGTGGCATGCAACACCTATGCGGTTACTATACCGCCGC
>DCID01000021.1:50553-51479 GCA_002315745.1 Bacteroidales bacterium UBA1735
GACTATATGGTGCCTACCGCACTGGTGCACATGGATAGCATGCCTATGACTCCGAACGGCAAGATAGACGTTCGAGCCTTACCCTTGCCAGACATACAAGCCGAGGAGATCGTGGCACCTGCTAACGAACAGGAGCAACAACTATGGGATATCGTGGCGCAACAGTTAGGCAATGACGCCTTCGGCGTGACCACTAACCTGATCACCATGGGACTGACCTCCTTAGGCGCTATCTCCCTCTCCGTCGTGATGGAGAAACAACTGGGGCTGCACCTACCATCCACCTTGCTGCTGCAGCAGCCGACTATTAGGGATTGGACGAATCGCGCTGATGCGCTACTAATCGGAGCTGAAGCTCCTACTAATCGCCCTGACGGGCTACTAAGGGACTATCCGCTGACCGATAATCAGGTGGGCATCTATATCGACTGGGAACAGCATCGGGATACGATCCAATATAACGTGCCCATGGCGCTCCATTTCCACTGCGACGCCACCCAACTATCCCAAGCCGTACACACTTTCCTGCAAGCCCATCCGTACTTGCAGACCCGCCTACAACTCATCCAAGGCGAGGTAAGACAAATGCGTTCAACCGACCCCGTCGATATACCTATTACTACCCTTAAAAACCGTCCCGACGAGGCGTTCTTCCAGTCCCGTATCCGTCCGTTCGATCTCCTATCCGAATCGCTTTGCCGGATGGAGATATATACGTACCAAAACGAGTGCTGGTTGCTCAGCGACATCCATCATATCCTCTTCGACGGCGGTAGTGAAGGACTATTAGTGAGCCAAATAGTCACCGCTCTGCAAGGTCAGTCCTTACCTGCCGAACAACTGTCTGCCTACGACTATGCCCTCTACTACGAGCAGTGGATGCAGTCGCCGGAAAAAGAGGCTGCTAAGCGCTATTTCGACCAATT
>DCID01000021.1:51538-69868 GCA_002315745.1 Bacteroidales bacterium UBA1735
TCCGCTTCACAATCCTTCGCACTTACCCTTCCTCGCGAGCCCATACGTGCCTACTGTCGTCGTTGTGGCGTGACGGAGAACGCATTCTTCCTCACCGCTATCACGCAGACTCTGCACCGTTTCACCCGCGAAAAAGACCTTGCTATCACCACCGTATCCAACGGTCGGTCGCTGGCATCGCTCGCCAACACGACGGGTATGTTCGTACAGACCTTACCCGTGGTTAGTCACGACACGCAGCAGTCCATCGAGGCGACCCTGCAATCGATGCATCGGCAGATGATAGACACCCTCACGCACGATAAGTACCCCTTCACACGCCTCAGTGCGGATCACGACATACAAGCCACTATCCTCATGGCGTACGAAGGAGACATCATGCAGTCCGGTTTGCAGGTCAATGGGCAGGATGTCGAACTAACGACCTTATCGCTCAACACCGCCAAAGTGCCTATCGCTATTGCCGTCACACCGACCGAAGACGAGGTGTCGCTGTTCTTCGAATATGACGGGCATCACTACGCTGCGCCACTCATGGAGCAGTGGGCACACGCGGTGCAAGCCATGGTGATGAACCTCGTAGCCGCCAACCCGAAGACGCTCATCACGTCTGTATCGTGTGTCTTACCCGAACAGCAAGCCACTATCCTCACCCAATCGTATGGCGGAGACCTAACCTATGACACGACGCGCACCTTGCCGCACTGGGTAGATACCTACGCCGCCGAGATGCCCGCACATGAGGCGGTCGTGGATGCATACGGCTCGTTGAGTTATAGCGAACTGGCTCATCGTGCTTCCATCATCGCCCATATCCTACGCGCCCAAGGCGTGCGCAAAGATACGATGGTGGGCATCATGCTGCCCCGTATCAAGGAGTTCCTCGTATCCGTCATCGGTATTCATAAAGCGGGTGGGGCATACGTGCCCTTAGATAGCGAGTACCCCAATGAGCGACTCGCTTATATGCTGGAGAACTCCGAGGCACCGGTGCTCATCACCACCCACGAACTCTATGCCACTAAACAGGCAGAAGGTGACTTCGTGGTACCCCAAGTACTCTATATCGACGACATCGACTGGACACAGACCGTTGCACCTATCAACGAAGCCCAGACCGACGGATTGGCATACATGATATACACCTCGGGCTCGACAGGACGACCCAAAGGGACGATGTTAGAGCATCGTAACCTCATGGCGTTTGCCGGCTGGCGAACACGGACGTACTTCACCTACCAACCCGACGATCACTTCCTCTGTCACCCCAGTTTCTGCTTCGACGCCTCTATCTGCGACTTACTCGTGCCCTTGTTTGCCGGCTCGACCGTGCATATCCTGCACGATAACTTACGCAAAGACCTGGACGGCATCGCGCAATACATCGCACAGCAGCATATCGTCATGGCATCCATGCCTACGCAACTGGGTATGGCGTTACTCAATAGCGCTGACCTACCTATGCGTTTCTTGGAGATGGGTGGCGAGAAACTGGTGCCCACTAAACCTTCTAAGGTGCAGAAAATCAACGGCTATGGGCCTACCGAATTCACCGTATGCTCGTCCTATCACTTGGTTCAAGACGATGAGACGGATATACCTATTGGTCGTCCCGCACCGAACACGTGGTCAGTCATCGTCGATCCCGAAGGGCAGATACTACCTCCCGGCGTAGCCGGTGAGTTATGCCTCATCGGTAACCAGATAGCACGAGGCTATTGGCACCTGCCCGAAAAGACCGAACAGGTCTTCACCCCGTGTCCTTTCTTACCCGGACAGCGGATGTACCACACCGGCGACTTAGCACGATACAACGAACAGGGCGAACTATGCTACCTCGGCCGTATCGATTTCCAAGTCAAACTGCGCGGTTTCCGTATCGAGATGGGCGAGATAGAGAACCAGATGGCATCTTTCCCGTCCGTAACAGGCGCCATCGCCATGGTGCAAGAGATAGGTGGAACCCAGCACTTAGTGGGTTACTTCACCGCCACTCAGACCATCGACACCGCTGCGCTCAAAGCGCACTTGCAGCAGTCGTTAACGTCCTACATGGTGCCCGATGCGCTCATGCAGTTGCCCGCTTTCCCCTTGACGCCCAATGGTAAGATCGACCGCAAGCGCTTGCCGCTACCGTCCATCGAGCGAAGCACCGAATATGTAGCCCCACGCAACGAACTAGAACAACAACTATGTAACATCTTTACACAGATAACCGGCACGTCCCAAGTGGGTATCCACGACGACTTCTTCGAGATAGGCGGTACTTCGTTACTCGCTATCAAGGCAGTCATCGACATCACTAACCTCGGACGAAAGATCGTCTATGGTGACCTCTTCCGTCTCAAGACCCCAGCCGCCATAGCCGCACACCTTGATCCGTCCTTATCTACCGAACAGGAGGCGGATGCGTATTACCGCTTCGCGGACTACGACTACACCGCTATCGACCAACTGCTGCAAGCGAACCACCTACCGGACGACGAGATGCAACCGCGTCCCTTGGGTACCGTCCTGCTCACGGGCGCAACCGGCTTCTTGGGCATTCATATCCTCGATTACCTCATGCGCCACACGGACAGCGACATCTATTGCCTCATTCGCCCGCGGGGTGACTATAGCGGAGAGAGTAGGTTGAAGACGATGATGGTTTATTACCTCACCGACACGCACAGTGACGCCATTGGCACGCGTATCCATGTCATCGAGGACGATATCACCAACCCTGACCTCGCCTCCACGCTCAGCCACTTATCCATCGACACGATCTTCAATGCAGCAGCGTTAGTCAAGCACTTTGCCGTAGGTAAAGAGATGGACGAAGTGAACGTCGCGGGTGTGGATCACCTCATCTCCGTTGCTGAACAGTTGCACGCCTGCCTCATCCATGTATCGACCTATAGCACCGCAGGCGTTGTGCCATCCGCCTACACCTTGCCTTATTCGGAGCAGCAACTCTATATCGGTCAATGCACCGACAACGAGTATATACGTACCAAGTTCCTCTCCGAACGACTCGTTCTGCAAGCCATAGCCGACGGACGCATCGCGGGTAAAGTGATGCGGGTAGGTAACCTCATGGCACGTATGGAAGATGGTGAGTTCCAGATCAACATGCATGCCAACGCCTTCCTCAATAACATCCGCTCGTTCAAGGCACTCGGCGTCATCACGGCTGATATCATGTCCGCCACCTTCGAGATGTCACCTATTGACTATGTCGCGCAGGCAATAGCACGATTAGCCACTACGCCACCAGAGATGGTGCTCTTCCATCCCTATAACCGATTCAGTATATGCCGGTCTGTCTTAGTGGACGAACTGGCGGCTATGGGTTATCCTATACGACTAGTCACACCCACGGCCTTCCGCGAACTGCTACAAGCCGCTATGCAGGACGAGAACCGCAGTGACGATATGCAAGGTATCATTCACTATACTACTAACCAACAGGACGGTTTGAGCGCACTATCCGCCACCAATGACTACACCACGCAGACACTGCTGTGGCTCGGATTTAGATGGCCTATGACCACCAATCAGTACATCCGCTCGCTCCTCACTGCGTTGGATGGATTGGCGTTCTTTGATTAAATCGTAAATAAACCAAATCGTACATAAATTGTAAATCGTACATCTGTAAATCGTACATAAATTGTAAATCGTACATAAATCGTAAATCGTAAATCGTAAATCGTACATATATGAATACAGTCATTGAAACATTACCCACTCAGACCCTCGTTACCTTACAGGGCTGTTTAGACACCGCTGCGTCGAAAGCGTTTGCCGACGACTTGCAGCCTGTGATGGAAGTAAAAGACACGCACATCGTGGTTGATTGTGCCCAGTTAGAGTACATCTCCAGCAGCGGACTGAGAACCTTCATCCTCCTGCTCAAGAGTGCCAAAGCCCACAACACGACGCTGACCCTCCAGCACCTTACTCCTGCCGTAATGGAGGTGTTTAAGATGACGGGATTTGTGTCCATCTTCCAGATTGAGTCATGAGACGATTTAATAGTCCAGCCATCGTCGCTATCCTCGCCGCGTTAGCCATCTACGTGGGCGTGATATGTTTTATGTACGGGTTATCCGTGCATAATGGGCGCAAATTGGAGCAGCATCGTACCAACGACCTCATGAATACCTTGGCATGGAACGTGGAGGAGACGCTGTACACCATGAACGATAACGGCTACTCGTACCTCTCGTCCATCGGACAAGTAGAACGCGAATGGGAAACCGGACTATCCCGGATCATACTGACCCAACAGGACTATGAGCGACTGTGTTCGAAGAGGTTTGCCACATCGCTGGAGCACCTCGTTAACTCGTCCTACTACCTGACTAGTGCGTTCTTCTGCTTCGAGCCCAAAGTGTTCGGATACGATACTTATCAGCCCTTCTACCACCGCGGAGATAGTACGCTGAGAAACACGGACGAACTCTTCCACTTCTACGAAAGCGATCTCTACGACCAGGTGTACACCAGACATCATAACTGGTGGTACGTGTCGCATCATCTGACAGTCTTTGGCGAACCTGTCCTGTCCTGCTGCACGCCCATCTACTTGGAGGACACTACCCAGTTCCTCGGAGCATTCGTGATGGACTATTCGCTCACTTCGCTCAATAAATATATCCGCGATAGCAAACCCTACGACGAGGCGGAACTGTTCATCATCAACATCGATGATCATATCATCGCTTCCACCGACTCGACCTATTTCGGATGTGCGTTGCAGGATATGCCCGAATGGAATCCTAAGATCTTTGGTAACGCCGAAGTGAAGTTTCCCCTCTTACCATGGCGGCTTCGCATGTACACCCCTAAGGTGGTGGTACAAGAGACCTTACTGCGTTTCTTGCATCAGTTCCTCTTCTATGGTCTCATCGGCTTGCTACTCATTGGCGTATGCCTCTTCTTCGCGATACGATCCATCAAGCGCTCGCAACGCCAGCAGCATGCTATCGAGAACGAACTGCACATGGCTAGTGCCATCCAGCGTGCCCTCTTGCCCACCGATTTACCGCAATGCCCCGAAGCGCATATCGATGCCTTACTACGTCCCGCCAAGGAGGTCGCAGGCGATCTCTATGAGGTGCAACTCATTGATCACTACCTCTATTTCATGATAGGCGACGTCAGCGGCAAGGGTATGCAAGCCAGTATCATGATGTCGATGATCAACGGACTATACCGTCACGAAGTAAGTCGTAACGTGCTGCCATCCGAGATCATGACCGAACTCAATCGCTCGTTGGCAGAACGCAATCCGAACATGCTCTTCTGCACCATGCTCATCGGCCGCTTAGACCGACGCACCGGCGAACTCTATCTCTGTAATGCGGGTCATAACCTGCCTGTCCTACGCGGTCAACTCTTGTCGCTACAGGCTAACCTCGTCTTAGGTATCATGCCCGACTATATATATGAGGACGAAGTGCACTACCTACAGCCTAACGAGACGCTGCTGTGCTACACCGATGGCGTGACCGAAGCGATGAATAGCGACAATCAACTCTTTGGTGAGCAGCAGCTCCTGAGCCTGCCTACGGATATACATACTATCCTACAATCGGTCGATACTTTCGCTAACGGCCGTTCTCAGTCGGACGATATCACTATGCTCTCGCTCACCTACACGCCCTTTACATTGCGCTGTATAGATGATATTGCACACCTTCGAGACTTCGTCTCCCTGGATATCCAACTGCCGATAGAGGAGTTAGCCGTCAATGCCTTGACGCATGGTCAAGCCCATTGGGTAACCGTGTCGATCTACGAGCACGAGGGTAGTGTACACGCGGTACTCATGGACGATGGCACCGCCTTTGACCCCACGCAGCATACCCCCACCTCCCCTCAGGAGGGAGACGAAGAGCAACTCATCGTGGGCGGTCAAGGTCTCAACCTCGTCCAGCAGATGACTTCGGCACTGACCTACACGCATGATCAATCGTATAACCATTTAGATATAACCTATTAAATATGAAAATTAGCAATCGAATCAAGGCTTTAGCCGAGTCGCAAAGCCTCCAGATGGCAGCCCGCTGCCAGGAACTGCGCCAGCAGGGCGTAGATGTCGTTTCTATGTCATTAGGTGAACCCGATTTCCCTACACCTGCGCATATCAAGCAGGCTGTCAAAGATGCTGTCGATGCCGACTTCTCCCACTATGGTCAAGTGCCTGGACTGCTCTCCCTGCGCGAAGCTATCGCTGGTGATCGTTATACTGCGAACGATGTCATCGTCTCTGTCGGTGCTAAGCAGGCTATCTGCCATGCCGTCATGGCGCTGATCAACCCCGGTGACGAGGTCGTCATCCCGACACCCTGTTGGGTCAGTTACAGCGAGATGGTCAAACTCGCCGAAGGTACATCCGTCTTTGTACCCACTACCTACGATACGGACTATAAACTGACCGCTAAGCAGTTAGAGGCTGCTATCACGCCGAAAACGAAGCTGCTCATTCTCTGCAGTCCGAATAACCCCACCGGTAGCGTCTATAGCCATCAGGAGTTAGTCGATCTCGTCGCCGTGCTCGTACGCCATCCGCAGGTCTATGTCATCTCCGACGAGATATATAACCGCATCATCTACACAGGCCATCACGAGAGCCTCGCGCAGTTCAGCGAACTATCTGACCGCCTCATCCTCATCGACGGCGTGAGCAAAGCCTACGCCATGACCGGTTATCGAGTAGGGTGGATGATTTGCAAAGATAAAGAGGTCGTTGCTGCCTGCAAGAAACTGCAGAGTCAGGAGATCACCTGTGCCACCATGGTCGCCCAGAAAGCTGCCGAAGCCGCTGTACGCGGTTCGCAGGATTGTGTGGAGCAGATGCGCCGTATCTTTGAGCAACGCCGTGACCTCATGGTCACCCTCGCTCGCGAGATACCCGGTATCCATTTCGAGGTACCCGAAGGAGCCTTCTACCTCTTCCCCGATGTCAGTGAGTACTACGGCAAAGGTCATATCCATAACTCTAACGACATGGCAGAATACCTACTCAACGACGCGCATGTAGCCGTCGTTTCCGGTAGTGCCTTCGGCGAAGATAATTGTATCCGCCTCTCCTACGCCACAAGCGAAGATAATATCCGTGAGGCTATGCACCGCATTCGCATTAGCTTAGCGAAATTGATGTAATAACTCTCTCGCGGAGAAGATAGTTCCTCAAAGCGACCTGCACAATTCCATGACAAGGGGGTCATGGAACGGGAAGGGGCGACGAGGGGACGTCGCCGTCGCGACTGAGGAAGCTATCTTCGGAGACCAAATCAAAGATTACGAAATATGTTGAAACGAATAGGAATATTCTTATCCCTTGTCGCTATACTAGTCGGCTGTTCATCGGGAGGCAACACCCCGACGGAACCCATCCATGGCACTCTGACGGCGATCGTGACGTCGTACAACAGTGCCCAACTGACGGGCACCGTCCCCCTTGGCACCAAAGTGAACTTTGACAACAGCAGCCACAGCGGCAGCAGGGTAGGCGTCGGACAAACGGCACAGATGCTCATCACCGGTCTGCCACAAGGATGGATCACCTCCATGACCGTCTATGCCCACTCGAACAAAACGAGCGGCGCCGGCGAACTCACCCTATCCGTTGGCGACTCCACTTACCTGCACTATACCGGCACCATGGAGGACTGGATAGGCCACTATACAGAGACCGATGTGCCTCTCTCTACCTCGTGCGCGGCTATCTCGTACTGCCAGGAACCGATCCTCGTGACCCTCACCGGTACGACGAACTCGCTCTACCTCACCCAAGTAGCAATCACTTTCTCTACCTCCGCTCCCCCATGCGACACCATCTATCTGTCCTATTGGGATGCGAACATACCCGTCTTAGACACCCTCTGGGAAATGGTCTCCGGTACCGGCATCGACTTACCTACTTGCCCCACTATCTACCGTTCCGACAGCGACTGGGTACATGTGGGCTGGGTCACACAAGCCTCGATGGATACCCTGCTGCCACCTACCTATCTCCCGTGCGGCATGACCTATCACGCGGCGCAACATAAGCACTTATGGGCACTGTACCAATACTCCTCGACCCATAGACTCTATTCCGACACGACCTATCAATCGGGCGAGTATGCGCTCGTGCGCACCAATGGCATGATGGCGCAAGGGGGCTGGAAAAAGAATAAGATCGCACACGATACCATCACCCTCATGAAGGCAGAACAGACCTATCTATGGACAGCGGACTCTGTGGCGAAGGCCAATCGGTATAACTTAGACTTCGATCAAGATAGTGTCACCATCCAAGTCTTAGGTGCCCAATCGACCGAGTGGTTAGGCTATGCCGGTGATAAGACCACCACGTCCCCAACACCATGGGCATGGAAGCGTGCCGCAGAAGGTAGTATCTACCTCTACCACGATATGCAACAGGATCCTCAACATGGCGCCTACGCCTATACCATTGGTATCGAAGGAACCGAAACGGAGACCACTATCCAACACCGACAATCTCTGTGGAGAGAGACCGACACCTATTGGCTTCTTTTCCCCACACTTCATACCCCCGAACAGTCTTATCGTCGTTGGACAACTTTGAACTAAAACATCATGGCATCGGATCAACATCTATATGTACGCAGTGCATCGGCGGGGTCAGGTAAGACCTACACGCTGGCAGCACACTATATCGCCCTCCTCCTTCATGGAGAGCGCTATCAGTCCATTCTTGCTGTCACTTTTACCAACAAAGCTACCGCCGAGATGAAGGAGCGTATCGTCACTTACCTCCACGCCATGGCGCGAGAGACTTCGCTCCCCGAGACACAAGGGTTCATCCGCCGTGTACGCCAGATCAGTGCCGAGTTAGGGTATGACACCGCGCCACTCACCGATGCCTATTGTGCCCAAGAAGCCGAACGGCTCTTCCTCACTATCCTCTCCGACTACGATAACATGCGCGTCAGCACCATCGACGCTTTCCTCCAATCCCTCTTAGCAGGTATGGTGCAAGCCATCGGTGGCGCTATCGGTTACGGCATCGAACTGGACACCAAGAGGGTGATCGCTGATGCCACTGACCAACTCCTCACTGTCGGTGCACAATCTGCGCCTATTCGAGCATCTATCGTGCGATATATGGGCGAACAGATGGATGCGGAGAAGAACTGGGACATTCGCAACGGATTGATGGAGGTGGCGAAAGAACTCTATTCGGAGGCGGTGCTCAAGAACGATACGCATCTGGTCTTAGACGATATCGCACTCTCTAAATTCCGCCAGCAACAATCGTGGCGACAACCGGCTCTCATCACCGCATTACAGCAGGCGCTGAACGCATGCAGTACCTTCACCGATGCCGACTTCAAAAATGGCAAATGGTACACCGGACGTATCCGTGCCTATCAGGAGACCTTAGAGGGTAAATCCATCCAACTCAAGGATGCATTTGCACCCTTCAGTAAAACGGTACTTAAGGCGATCGATAGTGCCGACGAATTTGCTACAGTCTATCGGGGTAATGGTTCCCCCGAAGTTGTCCGTGCCGCCTTATGCCGTCTTAGCATCGTGGCTGCTCAGTGCCGCAAAGCGTATATACAAGACAAATTATTGACCAAACACCTCAATGACCTCGTGCTCATGCAGCACCTCAAGACCATCATCGAGGATGCCCTTAAAACCAATAACAACCGTCTGCTCTCGCTGACCGCTAACACCCTCGCCAAAGCCCTTGCACCCGGTGATGCCGACTTCATCTTGGAGAAAGCAGGTATTCGTTACCGCCATATCATGCTCGATGAGTTCCAGGACACCAGTGCCTTGCAGTGGGATAACTTCAAGCTCCTGCTGCAGGAGATCCTCTCCCAAGCCGGTAGCACCCTGATCGTGGGTGATATCAAGCAGTCTATCTACCGCTGGCGCAATGGTGACTGGAAGATCATGGCTAACCTGCCTACCGAATGGACGGCTCACTACAACACCGAGGTCGAACCACTGACATGCAATTTCCGCTCCGAGAAAGAGATAGTGCTCTTTAACATACGGCTCTTCCACGCCCTCTCCCAAGCGGAGCAAGGCGATATACCTGCCCTCTATAACGAAGGATATGGTACCAAGCCCGATGCCTCTTTCTATCGTGCCGGCCATGACCACGGCTATGTGCGGCTGCATCGTTATACCAAGACCGGCAATAGCGCCGAAGCCAATCAAGCACTTCGCGTACAGCGCATCACCGATATGTTCGACGATATCGTTCGACTCCTCGAACACGGTGTCGAAGCACGCGATATGATGATCCTCATTCGTCAAAACAAAGAGGCACTCTTCATCATGCATATCTTAGACACCCTGCGGCAGCAACCCGAATATGCTGCCCTCCAGCGTGTGCGCATCATATCCAATGACTGTTTCAAATTGACATATAGCCCTTCTGTTCGCGTCATCATCGCCGCCTTGAGGGTACTCTACCTGCACGACCCCGTGTCGCAGGCTTACCTACACTATGTCTATCCTACTATACCCATCGAAGACTTGACTGCCTTGATAGCACAGCCTATCTCCTTACCCGATGTGGTCGAAGGCATCATCCGCCTCTACCTCTGCCAAGACGGGCAGTTCGTTGGACAGGACTTGGCTTACTTGACGGCTTTGGTGGACAAGATCAAAGCCTATGTCGCTACCGACGGCTCGGATGGTACGGCTTTCCTACGCTACTGGGACGATGTGATGAACGAACAATCGATCCCCGCTTCGGACGAGAACGGCATACAACTTATGACCATCCATGCCTCGAAAGGCTTAGAGGCGAAGAATGTGTTCATCCCCTTCTGCAATGGCAAAATGGAGGAGGATCGTCAGGGTAACAAACTCTGGTGTCAGGTGCCACAACTACACACCTCCGAAGGCGAAACGGCTATCTTACCTATCCCGCTGACCGAGGTGATGACCGAGGTGGGTTTCGAGCAGGAGTATGAACAGGAGCATTATCTGCAGCGTATCGATAACCTCAATATCCTCTACGTCGCGTTCACGCGTGCCGCTGAGCGATTGTACATCGGTGTCGATTCGACGCATCTCGTAGCGTCCTATTGCGATCAGGACGAGTATGGCACGGAGTTCTGGACGACACCCGCCGAGAAGCAGGAGCAGCGCAAATCAGAACCTTTCTCCTTCGCCCATGCCCAAGAGATACCCGCTTCTTTCTATTCCTCCGAACGACATATCCAGTTCGAACAATCGCAGGACTCCCGCAACTATGGCTGGGACATCGTCTCCATGCCTTTAAACGAGACGGCACAGGAGATGGATAGACGGGCTTTAGGTACACTCTGCCACGAACTGCTGGCGAAGATCCGGCTCTATGCCTCCACCGACGAAGCGAAGCAGGCTGTCGAAGATACCGTCAAGGAGGCATACAACCGGGGTATGATACCTACGCCCGAACTGCAAGCCGAAATAACAACCTTACTCACCTCTACCGTCTCTCACCCCGATATGGCGTCCTTCTTTATCGGCGACTGGGAAGTGCTGTGCGAGGAGGCGGTGCTATACATCAATGAACATCACGAAGTCGAAGAACGCCGTATGGATAGGGTAGTGCGCACAGCCGATAAGGCGCATGCCATCGTTATTGATTATAAATTTGGTAAGGACGATCCCAAGTACGACCTGCAAGTCAAACGCTATATCGCTATCTGCCATCAGATGGGTTATCATCACGTGCAGGGTTATCTATGGATTGCCCAGGATCAGCAACTCCTTCCTGTTAATCCATAAAAACATGGACTTATGAACACTTTTCTACATACCGTCCTATCAGATCTCATCCAGCGTGTAGGCTTAGAGGGTCTCTCCCATACGACACTCGTCTTCCCCATGCAGCGTGCCGGCCTCTTCGCCAAACAGGAGATAGCCTCCTACCTCTCGGCTTCTATAGATTCTAGAGACCCTAGTGACCCTAGAGACCCTAGAGCTTCTAGAGAGTCTAGAGCTTCTAGCCCTATCATCCTCCCGCACTTCACGACGATCGACGCCCTCGCCGACTCGCTGTGCACCTTGCGTGACGAAGAAGAACTCGTCTCCGTCTGCCGCCTCTACGAGGCGTATTGTCAGCATATCGACACCGACCCCATGCCCGTCGATGTCTTCTACGGATGGGGACTGCAACTGCTCAACGATTTCTCGGCAGTCGATATGGCACTCGTGCCCATGCAGCAGGTCTTAGACAATGCCGCTACTGCCTCCCTCATGGACAGTGACTCTCTCGATGAGGAGGTGCGCCAACGGCTCTTGACGCTCTTAGGCGAACAGGGTGCTAATAAATCCATACGGCACTATTTCCAATCCCTCTGGGACAAACTGCCCGCTATCTACGACACTTTCCATCGCAGCCAACTGGCGGACGGAGTAGGGAGCAAAGGGGCGAAAGCACGGTGGGTGATAGAGCATTTTGACGAAGTACAGGATAGGCTCAATCACCGCACCTTCGTCTTCATCGGCTTCAATTACCTCTTAGGCGCAGAACGCCGTCTCATGGAACTCATCCAAGCCCATACACCTACGCTCTTCTACTGGGACTATGACCCTTCTTTCACCCTAGACGCTTCGGTCTATCACTTCCTCCGAGACGACATCACCCACTTTGGCAACTGCTTACCCGATGCCCCATCGGTCTATACTCCTTCAGCGCAGCGGTCTATGCAAGCCCTCGCCTGCCAATCCTCCACCGCCCAATCCCGCTATGTCCACGACTGGCTGCTTGCCCACCATCGTCCCGGTGACAAGACCGCTATCGTCCTCGCCGACGAGTCGATGTTACAGTCGGTGATCTATGCCATCCCCGATGACTACCGCGTCAATATCACCAAAGGTTTTCCCTTACGACAAACCTATATCTACGCCCGGGCGATACAACTATTGGAACACCTCGACGAGACGGCTCCCATGGATGCTTCGTTAGATAGTCTCGCTAAGCAGTTAGAGGCGGAATATAAAGCCACCGCTACCGAGGAGCGTCAGTCTTGGCAGTCTATCCTTGCCGACGAAGCCTATTATCGTACCCAACTCGTCATTCGCCAACTGCGGGTGCTCTTAGATCGGAACGACTTTATCCGTCGCACCCTCTCGTCCTATAAGCTGCTGCGTAGTCTCTTGCGTCGTCAGTTAGAGATGGTCTCTATTCCTTTCCATGGCGAACCCGTGACCGATATTCAGATCATCGGTGTACTCGAGACCCGTTTGCTCGACTTTAACCATGTGCTTATCCTCAATGTCGAAGAGGGAGTAGTGCCCAATACGCGTGTCGATCACTCTTTCTTGCCCTATGACCTGCGCAAGGCGTATGGCATGCAGACACGCGACGAGGAGGCTAAGATATATGCCTATAACTTCTTCCGCCTTATTCGCCGACCGCAGGATGTTACCTTCACTTTCTCCGAAGCGACGACTGAGATGGGCAAGAAGACCCTCTCGCGCTTCCTCATGCAGTTACTCGCTTCGCCTGCCTATGCCGTCGAGCGCTACCGCTTAACCGAGCTAGCGACCTGTGTACCTTATGCTTTACCCGATACCCAGTGGCAACCCTCCGATCAGCGTCCTGACCACCTCTCGCCTTCGGCTATCAATGACTATATCGAGTGCCCGCGGGAGTTCTACCTCAAGCATATCCAACACCTACACGAACCCGATCAGGACACGACCATGCTCTCTGTGTCCACTTTTGGTACGCTCGTGCACGAGACCTTATCTGCCGTCTATCAGCACCATGCCGATCCGCGACAGGCGTTGGAACAGGCGTATCGTAAGTACCACCTTCCTATCGAGCAGCATGAGGCGGAGAACTTCGTTATCCTCAAGATGGTGGATCAGGTCATTCAGCGCGACCAGCAGTATCCTGTGGTACAATCGATTGCGTACGAGTTAGATCGTCATTGGGATGTCGATTATGGGGTAGGTACCGTGTCCTTAGAGGGTAAGATTGACCGCCTCGATATCGTCGAAGAGGATGGGGTACATTACCTCCGTGTGCTGGATTATAAGACCGGTGGATATCATGCCGCCAAACTGAAGTTTGACACATGGGACGAACTCTTCTCTAACCATGATAAGAGTTACGCTTTGCAGACGCTTATCTACTGCGCCCTCTTGCTGCATGACATGCCCTCTGCCACCTGCAACAGCCCGCAGGGCGTGCAACCTCAACTCCTCTTCCTCCGTGCCCTCTCTGCCGACCCGCATGTCCAGTATGCCAATGCTCCGGTAACCGATTATCACCTCTGTGCGCAGCCTTTTGAGGAAGCGCTGACGGCTAAGATCCGCGAGATCATGACCGCCACCTCTTTCCCCATGGCAGACGAATCCGTATGCCAGGACAGCTACTGCCCCTTCCACCTCCTCTGCAACCGCGAAAAAAATCAATAAAAATGTTTTTTTTTCCAAAAAAACTTGCATATGTTAAAAATTTGTTGTACTTTTGCGGCAAATTTCGTGAAAGCGAGCGTCGCCGACAGACGTTAAACAGCGGGACATAGCAATATAGCGTTGTAAGCCAAACTTGATTACTAGAAAACTTCGACACTTTTCAGTAATTACTTACTTATTCAAGTACGGTTTTTGCACGCTCACGTAGTCGCGTGAGTTTTTCCGTGCATTTATTTGAATAAGTAAGGTAGTCGAAGACCTCTAGTAATCAAATGAAGCGAACGAAAAGTTCACGCTTTTTTGTGCGTGTAACCCAGAGATTTTTAGTAAGATTTTGAAATACTAACTTTTAAATATTTATAATTATGAAACACTTATTTTTTAATTTTAATCGCCTATTGCTGCTGGGATTGGCGGTGATGACAGTTGGTAATGTGTGGGGAACATACACAATTACCTTTAAGAGCGGAACAACTTCTACTGATGGATCTACTGCACAAACTACGATTGCAAATCTAATTAGTGATGGGAGTGGTTATGTATCTAGCATTTCTGCTACTAATGCTTACAATGCTAAAAAAGGTTATGGTATTAAATTAGGTGCTTCAAAAAAGACTGGTAATGTTGAAATGACCATGGCTAGTTCGGGTTCTACTATAGGTCAGGTTAAGGCTAGTTCTATGTCCATGACTGCTGCATATTATGATAGTGGAAAATCTTTAAAGGTAACCGTTACATATACTGATGCTACTACAAGTGAAACAACTGTTACTCCAACATCTAATAGTATGGCATCTTATGCTGTGACAGTTAATAGTACAAAAACAATTAGCAAGATAAAAATTGCAACTGTCACTGCAACTAGTGGTCGTATGTATGTTGGTTCAGTAACTGTTACTACTGCCTCTGGCTACACAGTTACATGTGAGGCAACGCCATCAGGCTATGGATCAGTTGATCCAACAAGTGTGTCCAATGTGGCAAGTGGTACCAGTATTTCCAAGAATGGCGCTACTTTAACCATTGGTACTAATACTGTTACCGCAACAGCTGCTGATCAAACCGCAGAATGGACTTACGCTTTTTCAGATTGGTCTTGGAGTCCGTCGGGTTCAACGGTGACTGCTGCTACAACGGCTACAGCTACCTTTACGCGTTCAAAACGTACTTATGATGTATCCAAAACATTGAATAACTGTTCCGTCACATCGGGTTCTATACCTACTACTGCTGAGTACGGAGGTTCTATCAATGCTACCATTACGGCTAATAGTGGTTATCAATTGCCAGCAGATATTACGGTCACAGGTGGTACTAAATCATGGAATCAATCTACGGGTGCACTTTCTATTACTAATATTACGGGTGCTGTTTCTATTACTATTACAGCCACAGCCGCTTGCTCGTCATCTATTACCATTACGAAAGGCACAGAATCTCATGGTACGTTCACTTTGAGCCCTACAGGTTCCGTTTGTATTGATGGCGGCAATGCTACAGCCACCATTTCCAATATCTCGCCAGCCACTCACTATCATTTTAAAGAAATAACTACCTCTGCCAGTGGTTCAGTAGATAATGACCAAAAGAAAGTGACTAATATCTCTGCCAGCACGATGATTAATGTGACATTTGAGGAAGATCCTAAATATACTGTTACCTTCACGGATGCCATGCATAGCACGGATTGCTCTACTTATACGATGAGTAATCAGTATGCGGGTGTGCAGATTGTCTTCCCTTCTCTGACTGATAAAGATAAACATACTCCATCTGGAGATTGTCTTGCAGACCACTACCACTTTGTAGGTTGGGTTGAGAGTGGAGTTACACCAACACAGAGTCCTTCTAATGTGATTGCGGCTGGTACAACTTCAATTAATATTTCTAAAACAGTAACCTATAAAGCCGTCTGGGCTAAAGAAGCTCAATAACCCCCCCCCACGCCACGGAGCAGACGTTGAGAGGTTATTACGCGTTTCTAATCTTCGTTTGCCCCGTTGCGTTTTCCTTAGCGCTCAATACACCGTGAGCATTTTGAGTCCCGAGTTTTCCTACACTTGGGGCTCTTTTTTTTATCTACCTTCCTCCCCCGCCCGCATAGCACTACCGCACCGCGGTGTGCCTCCCTAGGATATCTAGAACATCTAGAACATCTATCCCTCCCCTACGGGGAGGTTAGGAGGGGTCTATCCCTAGGATATCTAGAACATCTAGAACATCTATCCCTCCCCTATGAGGGGAGGCTAGGAGGGGTCTTCCTCCCCTATGAGGGGAGGCTAGGAGGGGTCTTCCTCCCCCTATGAGGGGGAGTCGGTGGGGGTCTTTTATCTGAACGAAGGGTGAACGAAGGGTGAACATAGGATGAGCGAAGGCTTAGTGAACCATCTCTGCTATCACTTTTTCTTTGGGATAACAAAAAAAATGAAAGAAAATTTGGAGAAACAAAAAAAAAGTAGTAACTTTGCGGGCAAAATTGAGAACGATGAAAATATCTGAGATCATAAACATCCTACAACCTATCTGCACGGTCGATAATCGCGCAGAGACAGACGTGGATATCCATTACCTTTTGACGGACTCCCGCCAGCTAGGTGCCCATCCGGAGCAGACCATCTTCTTTGCTATCAAAACGGATAAGAACGATGGAGCACGGTACATCGACGAACTCTACGCCCAAGGCGTCCGCGTCTTCGTGCGTGAGCATAGCATAGAGGCACTCCAAGCCCTCGCTGCCTACAAGCGTAGTCAGTTCCACGGCACCGTCATCGGTATAACCGGCTCGAACGGCAAGACCGTCGTCAAGGAGTGGCTCTACCAACTCCTACGCGACGACTACACCGTCATCCGCTCCCCTAAGTCCTATAACTCACAGATAGGCGTCGCGCTCTCTGTCTGGCAACTGGGGGAGAGTAGAGGTGAGCGGTTAGAGGACGCTTCACCACAGGTTAGCGGCAAAGAGTTAGCAATCTTTGAAGCCGGTATATCTCAGCCAGGCGAGATGGAGCGCTTAGAGAAGATGATACAGCCCACCATTGGCGTCATCACCTACATCGGTGCGGAGCATGGGGAGAATTTCCAATCAATGGCACAGAAGCGGGAGGAAAAAATGAAACTCTTTGCGCACTGTTCCACCATCATCGAGGATCCTACCCATCAGAACGCCCGTACTTGCGCTGCCGTGCTTCGTGCCCTCGGTTATGACGAGGAGACCATAGCCGCTCGTATCCTGCAACAGACCCACGAGACGGTGATGTCGATCAACCTCACCGCACTCATCGATAATGTGCGCTATTTCCGCGCTCAACTGCGCCCAACCACTAAACTGACCTGCATGGTCAAGGCTTTTGCCTATGGGGCAGGTAGTGTCGAAGTGAGCAAAGCGCTGCAGGCATCCGGTTTAGTCGATTACCTCGCCGTCGCCGTAGCGGACGAAGGGGTAGAGTTGCGCAAGGCTGGCATCACCCTTCCTATCATCGTCATGGATCCGGAAGTGGCAGCCATGGATGTGCTACTCGAGAATAACTTGCAACCAAACGTCTATTCCTTCTCGTCCTTGCAGACCGTTCTCACCGCTGCACAAGCCAAAGGATTAGAGCATTATCCTATCCATGTCAAAATCGATTCCGGCATGCATCGCCTCGGCTTCTACCGCGAACAGATAGATGACCTCGCCGCACAACTCAAGGCACAGAACACCCTCCGAGTACACTCTATCTTCAGCCACTTAGCCGGTAGCGACGAAGCCCAATGGGACGACTTCACCCTATCGCAGATCCATTACTTCGACGACTGCGCCCAAGCCCTGCAGGCGGGACTAGGTTATCCTATCCTCCGACATATATGCAACTCCGCCGGCATCGAGCGCTTCAGCGAATACCAGTTCGACATGTGCCGCCTCGGCATCGGACTATACGGTTTCTC
>DCID01000051.1:0-13932 GCA_002315745.1 Bacteroidales bacterium UBA1735
CTATGGATGGTTGCCCAGTGAACATTCGTCTGCTGGATCCTCCTTTGCATGAGTTCGTACCTCATGATCTGGCTGGTCAGGAGACGATGGCAAAAGAGATGGGTATCTCCGTTCAAGAGATCCAACAACGTGTCAACAGTCTGGCTGAGAACAACCCAATGTTGGGTCACCGTGGCTGCCGTCTGGGTATCACGTTCCCTGAGATCACTGCTATGCAGACTCGTGCTATCATGAGCGCTGCTTGCGAGTTGAAGAAAGAAGGTAAGAACCCAATGCCAGAGATCATGGTACCTCTGATTGGTATTCTGTACGAGTTGAAACAACAGAAAGAGATCATCAACCGCGTCGCTAAGGAAGTGTTCGCTGAGTATGGTGTAGAAGTAGAGTACGAAGTAGGTACGATGATTGAGATCCCACGTGCTGCTTTGACCGCTGACCGTATCGCTACGGAGGCTCAATACTTCAGCTTCGGTACCAACGACTTGACACAGATGACCTTCGGTTACAGCCGTGACGATATCGCTTCGTTCTTGCCTGTATATCTTGAGAAGAAGATTCTGAAGGCTGACCCATTCCAGGTACTTGACCAGAAGGGTGTAGGTCAACTCATCAAGATGGCTGTGGAGAAAGGTCGCGCTATCCGTCCGGCATTGCGTACGGGTATCTGCGGTGAGCACGGAGGTGAACCTTCATCGGTTAAGTTCTGCGCTCGCGTAGGTATGAACTACGCTTCTTGCTCGCCATTCCGTGTGCCAATTGCACGTCTGGCTGCAGCTCAGGCTGCCGTCGAGGACGAAGAGTAGACCCTTCCGTGGGTTCCCCTCAAAGGGAAACCATGCGAAGATATAAGTAGGAGCAGCTTGGTTGCTGCTCCTATTACAAAGAAATAAACAGATTTTATGCAGAAGAACCTCACTTTGGTGTGTATATTGGCGGGAGTACTCTCGCTGATGATGTCCTGTGGCTATCGTGCAGCGATTGATGAGGAAAAAGAGATGGACGAGGGAAAGGTGTTCTCTATTGAGCAAGGAGATGTACAATATAATAATGGCATCCGTTTGCGTTTCCGTGAATATGGTTTGATCCAACGCTTAGACTTTTCTTTTATGGACACGTTGCGATTAGATAGTATTGCCATCCTTTTCCGTGACCGCAATTGTTATTTGTTGCATAAAGGTCGTCGTGATTTTACGGACTTAGGTTATTGCCGTACCTTCGGGGAATTTGCAGTACCTATTTCGCAATACTTGCTGACAGGGTCGTATAAATGTACACCGGAAACGATAGCAGGAGTAAACTGCGACATGTTGTCTTGTTATAACACAACCGATCATCATCGTGTGGCTTCTTATTACCGCGTGAGGATGTTTGAGCAAGAGGCGACCAAGATGAACTATTATGGAGGTACATTCACGCCGTTATTCCATAATAACGCGGCTATAACTATATCTGAAGAAGTGCCTGATTCTATCTTTGAACTCATCTATTGGGATCAACCTAAATGGAGTTCGAATCAAGAACGCATCGATTGGGAATATTTGGTACAAGACCTTCGTAATTACTTAGACTTATGAAACGTATCGCTACACTCTTCTTTGGGATCGTCTTTACGATGACGCTGTCTGCTCAATACGTTCAGACACCTAAGATATCGCTGACTAATGATTCGGCGATCGTTATGCCACGTGCCTTGCGTGTAGGTATCAACAAGAACTATGTAGGTGGCGAAATGATGAATAATAAAGCCTTTGAGGGATATTTGAAAAATACATCTCCTTCGGCGTTTGCGCGTTTCTATAAAGGGCGTCGTATGACCACAGCAGGTTGGGTCTTGACAGGTGTTGGTGGAGGTATGTTAGTGAGTGCCGTTCCTTTAGGATTGTTAGGCGCGTCCTATTATAATCCTGCCATCAGTTTGGCATTTGGTGTTCCCGCACCTACGTATGTGCAGTCGCTGATATACTTACGTTCGGCATTGGCGCTAACGATATGCGGCGTGGTGATTGGTGTGAGTGGTGCTACCGTTCTAGGTGTTGGATATAATAACATGGAAAAGGCAGTGGATGTCTATAATACGGATGTGTTCAACCGTGCTCCTACGTTTTGGACTATCACAGCCGTCTCTCAACAGACAGGTCTCCCCGGTCTCGCGGTTGCGTATAATTTCTGATTATTTTTTTAGATTGGCCACCAGATAAAGACGGCGGCATCCCATAGGGCGTGACTAATCAGTAACGCTCCAAAACGTTTGGGCATGAGGTAATAGAGTCCACCCCAGACGACCCCGCAAACCATGGCGGCAAGGATCAGCATGAGATTAAATGAGAAGAGGTGAACGCCAGTATAGACGGCTAATGTGATGAGTGCGGCTTGCCAGTTGTTGCCTAAGCGGCGTTGGATGAATCCCCTCCAAAACAGTTCCTCTGCCGGCCCGATTAGCAAGAGAAGTAAGGTGGATAGCAAATAAAGATTCCAACCCTCTTTCATACCATAGATAAGATTGACTTGCGGTCGGGCAAAGGGGAAGATCCATTGACTCACTTTATCTCCTATCCAGAAACAACCCCATAAGACGGCTGCGATGGCAATGCCTAAGGCTACGTCGAGTAGGGCATCTCTCCAACGATAGGACGTGGGGAAAGGTGGACGTCCACCTAAGACGAGACTGAGGGTGATGAGAATAAAGGCAGCACCCGACATAGCCCACCAGAAGGGTAGCCATGTGCATGTCCATGGGCTGAACATAATCGTCCATAGCACGAAGGCTACTAGGACGCAAGGAACTATGTGGCGCCAATCCCTCATTTAAATGACCGTTCCAACAATCAAAGTTATCACCAGCAGAAGGCAATGGATAAGTTGCAGTTTGGCTGTTTTCTCGTCGAGGTCATTGATGGCTTGGTCATCGGTGAGAAAACGGCGCATCTGTAGAAAGAGTGGGGTTATCATGGCTATGGTTAACCAGGATAGCATACACCACCAAGGCATCTTACCCCACACGCAGCATAGACTGATCCATACAACGGGCAGATAGACCATGATGCCATAGAGGATGATACTACCTTTCTTGCCGATAAGCATGGGTAGGGTAGCAATCTTAGCACGGCGGTCGGGTTGGATATCGCGGGTGTTATTGGCATGTAAGACACCCATAGTGATCGTGACATAAGCGAGCACGAACCACAAGGCATCTACCTGCAATGTGCCTGTTACGAAGAACGATGTACCCAGAGCTGGGATAATACCATATTCCAAGAAAATATCTAAGTCTCCAAGCGCATGGTACTTGAGCCATGGATAGATAAGAGACAATACAAGACCGATAGCGCCATAGATCAGTAATTGTGCCCCACTCACATAAGCCATAGCGAGTCCGTTGAGACAAGCCACAGCGGTCAGTATCCATCCCAAACGGAAAACCTGTTGCGGGGTAAGGATATGATCGGTCAGCGTTCGACTACCAAACGTGTCGGCTTGATCCACACCTTTGCGGAAGTCGTAATAGTCGCTGAGCACATTGGAAGCAGCGTGAAAAAGGATGATACCTATCACCGCCCATAGAGTAAGATACCAATTAACGGGATAACCTAAAAAGAACAGTCCCGAAGCGGTGACTAAGACGGACATCGAACTGACGGGAAACGACCAAGGTCGTGTAGCAATAAAATACTTTTTCATCATATTATTTTGCCCATTGGGCGGTATAAAGAATAGCTTCTGCTTGGCGAAGCGCATTGCGCTTTTTTTGGCCTGGGGCGAGAACATATACTTCGGCGGTGATGATACGCTGATGGCGTTCGTCTAGGCGTGTGAGGCTGACGTAAGGGCCACCCATCGCTTCTCCATGATAGATCTTCCATAGACCACGCACCTCGGCTGCACCCATCCACGTACTGTCTGCCGTGTCTTTGATCAGTGGTTGGACAAAACGGAACGTAGGTGGAAAAATCTTATACTCGGTTCCCATATAGGATCCAGGAACTGATGCTGAGATGATATGACCTAACACCTCGTCGCGTTTGCGGTTGAGAAAAGCAGGTGTGAAGGTGTTCTTGTCCGTATAAGGGTAGGAATAGACAACTAAGTCGCGTCGCATCGAACCTTTGTTATTGCAGCACCACACGAAATCAGTGGTATCCTTGATGAGCATATAATCTTCGGGAACGAGCAGATCCATACCGATAGTTTGACGGAGGGCTTGGCGTGCTTGCTTGTTGGTTGAACCGCGGTAAAAAGTGGTTTGACGACGCAGTTCCTCTTCGATGAACCATTCTCGCACTTGCTGTCCATGCGCTTGCCAATAGGCGATGAAAGAGATAGCGTCGGGTGCTTGGATACGATATACCGCTTGCGGGTGCGACCAGTAGTCTGTACTATACTTCACTTTGGTAGAAGAGTAGCGAATACTATCAATATCGACGATCAAGATGTTACGAGTCGATTTGAGAAAATCGTCGAATGCCTTGTTGGTCACATGCGTTAAGGTAAAATAGGGCTCCATCTGAGGCAAGCAAGGCATATCCGCTTCCATGACGGCTTGAACCATTTCGTATGGATAGTCGGGCATAACCACGAGGCACTCGTAGATAGAACCTGTGGCGGATACTTTAGTCGTACCTGTACCATGACAAGCGGTTAGGACGCAGAGAAGGAATAAGAAAAACCAACTATGTTTCATGATTGTTGAGTTTGGATAATACGACTCATTAATTGATACACTTCGCGATAGTCTTCCCTCTTCAATAGTTCAAGATGATGCTGCATCACCGTTTCGTCTCCGCGGCGTGCGGGACCCGTCTGGGCATCCTTAGGCGAGAGGGTGTGTATTTTCTGTACCGTCTCGTCCATAAGGGGGAGTAGGGCAGAGAATGGTATATGTGTATCGGCGAGTATATCTTTAGCGATACCGTAGAGACAGTTTGTGAAGTTATTAGCCATGACGCCTGCCACATGGAGTCGTTCACGATCGGCTTGTGTGGTCTCGTAGATATGTGGTGTGATGGCTAATGCCAACGAATAGATAGCTGTAACGTCATCAATGGCTTTGGCTTCGAAGAATATGGGTATCGTGGTAAAATCCTCTATGATATGCTCCTTGGAGAAGGTTTGGAAAGGATAGAAAATACCGCAATGTGGTTTATCTGCGCCAAAGACAGTAATAGGCATAGTGCCGCTCGTATGCACGTGCAACGCACGCGCGGGCACATGTACCTTATTTATTACATCTTGTAGCGCGTTATCGCGTACCGCGTATATATAAGCATCGGCATCGGTAGGAAGAGCGTCTAATCCTTCCCGCGACGAGACCATTTCAACGGGCACACGCTGCCGTTGATAGGCTTCCAATAGATTGGTTGCCACGTTCCCGCGACCGATGATAATGAGTTTCATTAGCGTATTTTCTTAGATTGCGCCTTGGCTTGTTCACGTGCCATGCGTTGTTGCTCTTGCTGCATCTTCTCCAGTCTTGCCATAAAGCCCGATTTCTGGGGATTAGCGGCACGTTTCTTTGCATTGGCTTCCATCTCTGCCAGCAGTTTCTTATCGTCGATCGACCAACGGAAGATCATGGTTTGGATGATGGTGAGCAGCAAACTCAGGAAATAGTAGTAACTCAAACCTGCGGCATAGTCATTGAATATGAAGAGGAACATGAGCGGCATAGCATACATCATGTACTTCATGAACTTCATATTTGGATCGGTGGCTTGCTGCTGCATGGTGATATAGGTGTAGATGATGTTCACCGCCGTCATCAGTAAGCAGAATAGGCTGAGGTGTGTGCCAAAGAGTGGAATAGGGTTCGACCATGTGAGAATAGCATCGTATGTGGATAGGTCTTCTGCCCACAAGAACGATTGACCGCGCAGTTCGATGGCGGTTGGGAAGAACCAGAACATCGCCATCAGTACAGGGAATTGGAAGAGCATAGGCAGACAGCCCGACATAGGACTCACGCCAGCACGACTATAGAGTGCCATAGTTTCCTTCTGACGCTCCTGCATCTTTTCGGGAGGATACTTGGCATTGATCTCATCAATTTGTGGTTTGAGTACCCGCATTTTTGCACTGGACTTATACGAAGCAAAGACGAATGGTAGGATGATGATCTTGATCACCAAAGTCATCAGTAGGATGACTAAACCGATATGCAAGCCCCATGACATGAAGATATCGAACATAGGGATGACAAGGATCTTATTGATCCAACTCACAATCTTCCATCCTAATGGAACTAACTCTTTGAGGTTCAGTTTCTGATCGGCATCGAGGTCATTATCGTAAGCCTTGAGAATGTTGTAGTTATTGGGAACAAAGAAGAAGCGGAAGGGCACTGGGCTATCTTGCTGCACATTGAAGGGTACAGAGGTCTTGGTGTCATAGGCTTTGATGTAGCCAGACGCAGCAGGTTGTGGCATAGACTCCATCTTCGTGGTGGAGAAGGCTTCGTTGGCGACAAGTACGGTAGAGAAGAACTGATCCTTGTAGCCAATCCAACGGATACGACTATTCTCCGACTGATAATCATGCTTGGTCTCGGATAGTTTCTCCATCTCGCCACCGACGAGCATATACTGCAGTTGAGCATAGCGCTCCTCGAACTTACGGCCACGTTCCTGTTGCGGAATGATTTGATACCAATGGAGGTCAAGCGCATTGACATTCCGCGCTAATACAGAAGCTGCGTTGTGCGGCGCAATGGTAAAATCAACCTCATAGTCTGCGCGAAGAGTGTACACAAAGTCAATATAACTATCTTCGGTGGAGGTGTGCAAGCGCATCGTTAAGACACTGTCCGCAGTTCGAAGTGGTTCGAAATAGAGTCTATCGGTGGTAATAACGCGTTGGTTATTAGTGGTCAAGGTGAAGCCTAATTGGGATTCTTCTTCGCCGAAGAGACATAAGGGATTGATGCTATCGCCGTAGGTCTTATACTCCTTGAGTTCGGCACGTACGATACGGCCACCATAGGTGCTGACATATAAACGAAGCACCTCATTTTCGAGTTCAATGATGGTCGCTTGTCCTTCAGCCGCGGGAGCAAAAGGTCCATAGAGGGCTGCTAAATCATTGGGAGTGACTTTGGGTTCTGCCGTCGGTGTAGCCGTTGGGTTATCCAAAGCCTCCTGTATTTGCTGCGCCTGTGCTTCCATAATCTGCACGGCAGCAATACTGTCGTTGATACGTTGACGCTCTGCTATCTCCTCTTTAGAAGGACGACTGAGCATACTAAAGCCGACGATAATGCCAGCAATCAATAAAAATCCAATCCAAGTGTTCTTATCCATATATCTATATTCTATTTATCTATATTCTATATTATATATTCTAATGTCCAAACAAAACACCCACATAAAGTCGTGGGCCACTAGGTGATACAAAGTTGCTCCAATTAACTTCTGTTGCGGAGCTAAAGGGTAGGGCATAATCTGCTTTAATCAGTAGTGAGATCTTACCCAAACCAATCTCGATCCCGACGTAGGGATCTAATAGAAAGAAGGATGTGGTGGTGTAAGAAGAATTGAGTACAACTTCATCTCCAATGACCTCCTCAGGATCTTCCGGCACATATAGTCTCCTCATTTTACCACCACCCACTAATAAACCTAACAACGGACGGGTATTACCCGCATGGAAATAGTAATCGCATAATGCACCACCCCAACCAGTACGGATGTTGCTACCCGTCTTCATAAGTGGCATGGTAGAGACATGACCCTCACCGCCTAGGTGAATGTGGTCGAGTAAGTGCAGACGTATCATACCGCCTAAACCGAGGGTCACACCATCAGAAGGCAGATCACTCATTTCGGTGACAATCTCGCTAATACTTTTATTGCCAAACAGTTGCTCTGGATTGGATGAAAAGGCATAACCAATATGTATCATCATTCCGCCCGAGAAACCCGTCACCACTTTCTTGTGTTGCTTCGGCTGTGAACCACTCTTAGTCGAACTATATTGTGGTTCGGAGTTAGATTGCTCAGTTTGCCCCTGTGCGGTGAGGCACAAGGGCAAACAAGCAAGTATAAGTAATGTCTTGGCGTTCATTAAATCAAACTAAATGCAACATCCATCATCTTGGTGAACGTGTTCTGACGCTCTTCGGCTGTTGTGGATTCACCGGTAAGGATATGGTCGCTAACGGTGCAGATAACCAATGCTTTCTTGCGAGCGCGAGCAGCATTCATATAGAGGGCAGGTGCTTCCATCTCGTCGGCTAATACGCCCATTCCTGTCCAGTTCTTCTTGCGTTCATCTTCACAGTAGAAACTATCGGCTGAGAAGACGTTACCTACATGATACTTATAGCCAAATTTCTCACAAGCATCGACCGCGCGGCGGCAAAGATCAAAGTCCGCAATAGGTGCATAGGTACCAGGCAGGTTGAACTGTGCAGCATAGTTGCTGTCTGTGCAACTACCTTGTGCAATCACGAGGTCACCGAGGTTAACGTACATCTGACGGCTACCGCATGAACCAACGCGAATGATGGTTTCTACATCGTAGAAATTGAATAACTCATACGTATAGATGGCGATAGAAGGAATACCCATTCCGTGTCCCATTACAGAAACTTCTTTACCTTTATAGGTGCCAGTAAAGCACAACATTCCGCGTACATTATTAACTTGTTTGGCATTCTCTAAGAAACGTTCAGCCATCAGTTTAGCACGTAATGGATCTCCCGCCATGATAACGGTTTTGGCAATCTCGCCATACTTCGCCCCATTATGGGGTGTTGGAGTGTTTTCTTTCATTTTTTTCAATTTTTTAGGGTTAATATGTAATTGATTTCAAAATTTGTTATTTATTATTTGTGCTTCTGCTTTCGCTAAATCGGCAGGAGTGTCAATGCCAATGGTCTCTATTTCGGTCACGCCTACGCGGATAGAAAATCCATTCTCTAACCACCGTAATTGCTCTAAACTCTCGGCTTGCTCCAGGGGTGTTGGCGCTAATTGTACAATCTGCTCCAGTACATTCGCCCGATAGGCGTATATGCCTATGTGTTTGTAGAAGTGTCCTTGTTGTAACCATTGATTAGGTTCTACACCTCGTAGGTATGGAATCACCGACCGCGAGAAGAGTAGGGCTTGGCCATTGGCAACTGCCACTTTTGGCGTGTTCGGATTGGATAATTCTTCCCAACTATTCTTTTGGGTGAAGGGCTTCACCAGCGTCGCAATCTGTGTATCCTTATGCGCAATAAAGCACTGTTTCAATGTCTCAATCTGCTCGGGCTGTATAAACGGTTCATCCCCCTGAATATTAATCACTACGGAATCTGCCACCTGCCACTTGCCACCTGCCACCTGCCGTAGGCATTCCCAGCATCTCTCTGTTCCACATCGGCAGTCTGTGGAAGTCATCACCACTTCTCCTCCGAAGGCGCGTACTGCCGAAGCGATACGCTCATCATCGGTAGCGACGATTACCTGATCTAACGCTTTCTTAGCTTGCCGATAGACCCATTCAATCACGGGCTTTTCGCCTAATAAGGCGAGTGGTTTACCCGGGAAACGGGTGCTGGCATAGCGGGCTGGTATGATACCGATAAAGTGCATAACGTGCCTATTTTTCCAAATTAGCGTGCAAAGATACAACTTTTTTTTGAGATACGCAAATCTAGGGCGATAAAAACCTTATTTTTACGTCACTTTACCACGCAAAGAGCGGATGCTGGTTCATTTCGCGATTGACTTCAGCACGGACGGCGGCGATGTTGGCTTCCGATTCGGGGTGTTGCAGCACTGTATCAATGAGATCGACAATCCACGGCATCTTATCCTCTTTCAAGCCACGGGTCGTGATGGCAGGTGTACCAAAACGCAGACCGCTGGTCTGGAAGGCTGAACGGGTATCGAAGGGTACCATATTCTTATTGGTCGTGATATCTGCGGAAACGAGCGCTTGTTCAGCAACTTTACCGGTGAGATCGGGATATTTGGTGCGTAGATCGACGAGCATAGAGTGGTTATCCGTACCGCCAGAGATGATCTTATAGCCCTTATCCACAAACGCCTGCGCCATGACGGATGCATTGGTTTTGACTTGGCGTTGATAGGTCTTGAACTCCGGCTGCAAGGCTTCGCCAAAAGCAACAGCTTTGGCCGCAATGACATGCTCCAAAGGTCCCCCTTGCGTGCCTGGGAAAACGGCAGAGTCGAGTAGGGCAGACATCATCTTGACCTCGCCCTTAGGAGTGGTCTTGCCCCATGGATTGGGAAAATCTTTTCCCAATAGGATGACACCGCCACGGGGACCACGCAAGGTCTTGTGGGTGGTGGTTGTAACGATATGCGCGTATTGGACAGGGTTATCGAGTAATCCTGCGGCAATGAGACCTGCAGGATGCGCCATGTCCACCATAAAGATCGCGCCAATCTCGTCCGCTACCTTACGGATGCGGGCATAATCCCACTCGCGCGAGTATGCGCTCGCGCCTGCAATAATCAATTTAGGGTGCTGCGTACGGGCGATAGACTCTAACTCATCGTAGTCCACACGACCGGTGTCCTCGCGAACGCTATAGGATAATGCGTTGAAAACCAAACCCGAGAAGTTAACGGCCGAGCCGTGGCTGAGGTGACCACCATGACTGAGGTTGAGACCGAGGAACGTATCGCCGGGCTGTAGGCATGCCATAAAAACCGCCATATTAGCCTGTGCGCCCGAGTGAGGCTGCACATTGACCCATTCGGCGTTATAGAGTTTCTTGAGACGCTCGCGGGCTATGTTCTCGCTTAAGTCTACGACCTCGCAACCGCCGTAGTAACGATGACCAGGATAGCCCTCGGCGTACTTATTGGTAAGCACACTGCCCATGGCTTCTAGTA
Organism: Bacteroidales bacterium UBA1735; assembly: GCA_002315745.1. Taxonomy (GTDB): domain Bacteria; phylum Bacteroidota; class Bacteroidia; order Bacteroidales; family Paludibacteraceae; genus Colicola. The sequence goes on from DCID01000051.1 coordinate 10,842, forward strand.
CTTGGTCAGAAACGAAGTTCTCGGAGGCAATCAGTTCGATGCCTTTGGTTTGACGGTCCCGCTCTTGGCGGATGATGTCAAAAATCTCTTGGTCACGCATGATAGTTGTTTTTTGTATAAATTTGGTGCAAAAGTACGCTTTTTTTTTGATATGTGCAAATTTTTTTGTAATTTTGCCGCGTTTTTCACCGATATGCGAAAATATGTTCCATACATAGCTGTGATCGTGGCGATGATGATATGGGCGGGATCCGGGATTGCCGTTAAGGCTGCCTTGTTCGCCTTCTCGCCGATGCTACTGATCATTATGCGATTTGTCGGGGCGGTGACGCTGATGCTCATCGTCGGACTAATAGCCCGTCAAGTGTCTTCCCAGTCGATGCTCGCCTTGCAGCGTGTGGAGAGACAAGATTGGTGGCTATTCATTCTAGCAGGATTCTTTCAACCCTTCCTTTATTTTATTTTAGAGACCTATAGTTATAAGTCCTTTGCTACTCCAACCATCGCGGAGGCGTTTTTGAGCACCAACCCGCTGATGGCACCTATCTTTGCGTGGCTATTCCTGCGTGAAAGGGTGACAGGGTGGAATATAGCAGGTATAGTGATATCGACAGCCGGCATGGTGATTCTCGTGTTGGCAGGTAGTCAGTCCTTTGAGATAGGTGCATCGTGGGCGATACCATTGGCATTAGTGACAGTTAGTACGGCGGTGGCGGAATCCATCATGCTGCGCCGTATACCGGCGCATTATAGCTCGTTGACGATTGTGTTTTGGATGCAATTGATAGGACTAATCATGTTCCTCTTGGCTTGTTGCACAGGATTGGATATTTTCCACGTCGCAGTGGATACTACCATACCAACGATGCTACAGGCTTGGTGCGGCATTGGCTATCTCGTCGTAATGAGTACTATGACGGCGTTTATTCTGTTCTGCTATAGCGTGCGCTATTTAGGGGTGACGAAGGCGAATGTGTTCAATAATATACGTCCTGTTTTTACGGCATTGCTGATGCTTATTTTGTTTAGCGAACAACTGCCTATTTGGAAGTGGATAGGTATCATTATTATTGTTTTAGGTCTATTTATTTGCCAAAAACGCGAAAAAAGGTAACATTTTTTAAGATAAATTTGCGTATATCATAAAAAAGCCGTATCTTTGCGGCTCATTTTGAAAAAAAGTATTCTATGGAACAAGCACAAGTGTTTGCCTCGGAGTTGGGCTCCTTTTATAATTTCCTATTTATCATGGCCTTGATTGGCTTGGTTGTTTTCGTATCATTGTATTTCGTAGATGCAGGGTATGGTAAGATGCGTACAGAGAAGTGGGGGCCGGCGATTAACAATAAGATAGGATGGATGTTGATGGAGGCACCCGTGTTTATAGTAGTACTCTATCTGTGGCTGACTTCTCCTTATATAGTAACGCGTCAAGCACCTTATTGGATATTCCTATTACTCTTTGAATTCCACTATTTTCAGCGATCATTTGTCTTCCCATTCTTGTTGAAGGGAAATGGTAAAATGCCCATTGCGATCATGCTGATGTCCGTGATGTGGAACATGATTAATGGTTATGCACAAGGTTGGTGGCTCTTCCATTTAGCCCCTAAATATATGCCGGAACTTTATTCGACAGCATGGTTAACCGATTGGCGGTTCATTTTAGGTGTGGTTATTTTCTTTGTAGGATGGGGCATCAATATGCATTCCGACCATGTGATTCGTCACTTGCGCAAACCTGGGGACACGAAGCATTATCTGCCGCAAAAAGGTATGTATAAGTATGTGACGAGTGCTAACTATTTTGGCGAGATCACGGAGTGGTTAGGTTTTGCGATACTGACTTGGTCGTTTGCTGGACTGTTGTTCTGGTGGTTTAGTTGCTGCAACCTCATTCCGCGTGCTAACTCCATCTATCTTAAGTACGAAAAGGAGTTCCCCAATGAGTTTGATCGGAAGAAATTAAAACGTATCATTCCATTTATTTACTAATGAATAAGAAACTATTTACCGAGTATCAACTCGGACCATTAACGCTGCGGAATCGAATTATTCGTTCCGCTGCGTTTGAGAATATGTGTACGGGTAACACCCCGTCACAGATGTTGGAGGACTACCATGTGAGCGTGGCTCGCGGTGGAGTAGGCATGACCACTGTGGCTTATTGCGCGGTCGATCTGAGTGGTGTGAGCTTTGATGGACAACTCTATGTTCGCCCTGAAGCATTACCGGGTTTGCGTAAGTTGACGGATGCTATTCACAAGGAAGGTGCGAAGGCGAGTATTCAGTTAGGACACTGCGGTAACATGACTCACTTTGCGACTTGCCACTGTATGCCAGTTAGCGCATCCAATGGCATTAACCTCTATTCTCCGACGATACATCGTCGTCTCCGTGTGAGTGAGATACATGACTTGGTACGTAAGTTTGGCGAGGCAGTTGATTTCTGCCGAGAAGCAGGTTTTGACTGCGTGGAGATACATGCAGGTCACGCGTATCTTATCTCGCAGTTTATCAGCAAACGTACCAATCATCGTCATGACCAATATGGTGGTAGTTTTGAGAACCGCGTACGTTTTATGAATGAGATCCTCGACGAGGTGATGATTCATGCAGCGGAGGATAAGAAAGCCGGCAAACGCGCGATGGCGGTAGTGGTAAAAACGAATATGTGGGATGACTGCTGGCGTGGTACGGATATGGAAGAAGGACTGAAAGTGGCTAAAGAAATAGCTAAGCACCATGTGCATGGTATCGTGCTATCGGGTGGTACAGTGTCGGCTTCGCCGATGACTATCCTCAGTGGAGCGATGCCTATTAAGACCTTGGCGCACTATATGCCGATGAAGACCATGTGGTGGCTCAAAGCGGCTTTGCTCTGTGGTGGCGGTAAGATGATGATTCATACTGAACCATTCCATGAACTCTATTTTATGGAGCAGGCTAAAAAGTTCCAAGAGGCATTCAAGGATATACCGAATGCTCCGACACTTATCTATGTAGGTGGCGTACAGTCGGGTGACAATTGCTCGCGCATCATGGACGAAGGATTTGAACTATTCCAGATTGCGCATGTGCTCATCAAGGA
>DCID01000051.1:14019-31606 GCA_002315745.1 Bacteroidales bacterium UBA1735
CGTATGTACACCAAGGAGATGAAATGCCACGAATGCGTTTTGCGCGATGGTGAGAAGATACCTGCTCATATACAGAAGGAAATTGCTAAATTAGAAGAAGATGCGCGCATTAGTAACAGGGGCTAGTTCGGGAATAGGACTGCAATATGCCACCCAGTTGGCACGGGATTATCAGACAGATTTACTGCTAGTTAGCAATCAAGAGAAGGAACTGCAGCAAGTTGCTGACGATTTGGCGGCACAATATGGTGTACAGACTATTGCGCACTATGCCGATCTAAGTAAGACCGATGCAGCGGAAGTGCTGTATGCATATTGTGAGGAGAATAACCTACAGGTTGATATATTGATCAATGATGCGGGGGTATTCTTCTTCAATCCGTACATAGAGACGAGCATGAAACGGATCGAACTCATGCTTAACTTGCACGTCATTACGGTAGCTAAACTATGCCGTCTGTTTGGTGAAGATATGGCTAAGCGCGGCAATGGTTATATCCTTAATATGTCTTCCATGTCCGCTTGGATGGCGATGCCAGGTATTCAGACTTATAACGCGACGAAGGCGTTTATCTATAATTTCTCCAAGTCATTGTGGTATGAACTTAAACCCAAAGGTGTGCATGTCACAGTCATGGCACCGGGAGCGGTGGATACGGCACTCTTTGGTCTCGCTCCTAACCTGCGTAAGTTGGCTGTAGCATTGACGGTGAGTATCCCACCTGAGAAATTAGTGAAACGAGCATTGAAAGATCTGTTCCGTGGCAAGAAAGCCGATACACCGGGTGTGATCAACTGGCTCTGCACGCCGCTGCTTAAGCATACTCCAGATTGGCTAGTGTTCCTCGCTATGAAGTTCGTGGGGAAATACCAACATTAGGTTGCAGGTTATAGATTATAGGTAAGGTTTTGTTCGCGGTGGATAACTTCTACTTGTACATCCTTAAACAGTTCAGCGATATGCTGGGCTGTTTTTTGTGCACAATAGACGCTGCGATGTTGTCCGCCTGTGCAACCAAAAGCGATTTGCAAGTGAGTGAAATTACGCTCGTTATAACGAGCTACATGATGGTCAACCAGTGCCCATGCATGCTCTAAGAAAGGTATGATTTCACCATCCTGCTCTAAGTAATCGATGACGGGTTGATCGAGACCGGTTAGACCTTTGTATTGATCGTACTTGCCGGGGTTGTGGGTGCCACGACAGTCGAATACGTAGCCACCTCCATTGCCACTCTTATCTTCGGGCATACCATGACGGAACGAAAAACTATAGACGGTTACTGAGAGCATAGATATAAGGATATTGCGCGCGCAGGTCTGCGCATGAGGTGAATAATTCGCGTAAGTTGTTAATGGCTATGGGTAATGATTCTACAAAATGGGGTTTGCGTTCGAAGAGTCCGCGGTAACCATAGGCACCCAAGACTTGCAATAAACGGAAGAGTACGAAGTGGTCTAGGGTATTCCGGTCGAGTTTTGTGTCTGCGAACAGTTCATTACGCAACGCTTGTGGTATATTCGCCTTAGCCTGCCACAGGAAGGAAGCGTAGTCATAATAACGAGAGCCTTGACGACCGCCTTGGAAATCGATGAAGTAGGGTTGTAGTTGGCCATCTTGTTCGCGTAGCATGACATTGCGACTTTGACAATCGCGGTAGAGAAAATAGTCTTGTGGTTCTTGTAAGATTCGGCTGCTGAGTGCTTCAAAATCGTTCTCTAATAAGTCTTCGGAGAAGTCTATTTGCGTCAGTTTGAGGTAGCAGTATTTGAAGTAGTTGAGATCCCAGAAGATGGAACGCTCATTCATGGATTGAACGGGATAACATACCGACCAATCCATACCTTTGGCACCCTCGACTTGGATGCGCGCTAATGCCTGTAAGGTGCGGCGGAGCAGCTGTTTATCTGACTCCGAGAAGACACCAGACTGGCGAGCGGGTTGGAGGTAATCGAATAGCGATAAAGACCCCAAATCCTCCTGTGTATATTCCATCTCGTCTGAACTCACTTCATAGACCTCTGGAACAGGCAAACCTAATGCATGAAAATGCCGTGCCATGGTGATAAACGCATGGTTTTCTTCGCGGGATGTTCCTACGACTCGAATGACAGTGCGACCATCGGCTAAGTGATCACGAAAATACTGTCTGTTACTACCAGATTGTGCAATCAATTCCATAATTAGGGTGCAAAGGTAGTCTTTTTTGCGCATATATGCAAATATTTCAGATAAAATTGGCATAAAATTTGCATATATCATAAAAAAATAGTAATTTTGCGGCGTATTATTGTGTATGAATAAATTATACCGTTTCATAGGGGTCGGAGTGATGCTTGTCTTCGCGCTATGCGCGCAGGCGCAGAACAATACTTCTTCTCCCTTCTCCTGTTTAGGATTGGGTGACGTGAATGATAACGTGCCTAACACTTTCCGGGCGATGGGTGGCGTAGGTGTGGGTATGCGTAATCACAAGGTACTTTGTCCTTCTCAGCCGGCAGCATATACAGCGATGGATAGTTTGACATTCATGTTTGACATCGCGGCTTCTGTATTGTGGACGCAGTATCGTGATGATGCTGGTATGCGCAATAAAGTGAATGGTAATTTGGAGTATCTTGCTATTCAGTTCCCCTTATATAAACGTTATGTATCCTTTTCGGCGGGTGTAATGCCGTATACGAGTGTGGGATATGATTTGCACTTGACGGATTCGGTGCCCAGTAACGACCCGAGTTATCACTACACGATGAACTATATTGGTAATGGTGGTGTGAGTCAAATTTATGCGGGTGTGGGTGTGAACCTCTTTGACTGGGTGTCGTTAGGTTTTAATTTCTATTACATGTTCGGCGAGGTGACGAACTCGAAGAGTGTAGTGTTTGCTGAAACTGGGCCATCTGCTATTATTCAAGCCTCTTCTACTACCGTGAGTACGGTACGTTTCCGTGAAGGCTTGCAGGTATTCCATACTTTTGGTGACCATGATGTGACGTTAGGTGCTATTTTTGAGACTTCACGTCCCCTGAATGGTACTTCCATAGCGGCTGAGTCGTCCCAGTTGGATACGGTATATAAGGTGTATGATGTGGGACAAACACCTATGATGTTTGGAGTAGGAGCCTCCTATTGCTGGAGAAAGAGACTGACTTTGGCTTTTGATTATTCTCGCTCCTATTGGTCGCAGATCAATAGATGTGGTTCCGATGTTGAAGGGGGGACATATGAGATCATTGATCCGTTAAAAGATCGAAATAAATATGCATTTGGTGTGGAATATTGCAATGATCCTATGGGACGCAGATATGTGGATCGAATGTGTTGGCGTGTAGGGGCTAACGTTTCTGATTCCTATTTAGCCGCTATGTCGGCGCCGGATTATATGGTGAGCATGGGTTTTGGTTTCCCGTTACGTAACTCGGGTACAACGCTCAACTTGACTGTTGAATATGGTCACCGCGGACAGATTGCTTCGCTTAGTGAGGATTATATCCGTGTCACGTTCAATGCAGCGGTATGTGAGAACTGGTTTATGAAAAGAAAACTTTAATTGTTAACATTATGAGATATCAATCGATTATTATTTTAGCTTTATGTGTAGCTTGTCCTACACTAGCATGTGCGAAAAAGAAAGTAGTTGAAGCGGAAGCTGTTGCTCCTGCTCCTGCTGTAGTAGAAGAAGAACAAGAGCCGACTATCACGGAAGAGTGTGTTGTGAACGTGAGTTTGGTGCATGAGGCGGTGAAGAATAAACAGTTTACGGAGGCGTATGAGCCTTGGTGGACAGTGTTCAACGAGTGCCCTAATGCCAACAAGTCCATTTATACCAATGGTGCAAAGATTATAGATTACCTTTATGCGAATGCGTCTGATCCTGCCGAGAAACAACGTTTGGCAGAGTTAGCCTTGCAGATGTGCGATAAGCGTATCAAATACTTTGGTGATGATCCTAAGTATCCTGCAGCCTATATCTTAGGCCAAAAAGCCATGGAGTACTGCGATCATATTGTGGGTGATGAATTGAAGTTGTCTGCCTATGGTTGGTTCAAAGAGTCGATTGACAAGATGGGTGCTAACTCGCAGATATCTGTATTGGTACGTTTCTTTGAGGTAAGTTATGGTATCTACAAGTCCGATCCTGAGAAGTATGCGGATCAGTTCTTAGCCGACTATACACAGGTGAGTGGATTACTGCAAAAGATTTTCGATAATCCTGCCAGCAAGAATGGCACCGCAGCTGGTCAACAGAAGGATTACGTGGATAACCTATTTGCAACCTCGGGTGCTGCCGACTGCAATAAGTTGGACGACTTATATCGCGATGTAGTGCATAGCCAAGAGTGGCTCGAAGACTTGCTCAAGTATATGAAACTATATGAGAACGTAGGATGTACTGAGTCTGAGGTTTATTTTTCTGCAGCGCAGAAGGCACATCAACTTCAACCTACTATGGAATCAGCGGTAGGTTGCGCCAAGATGTGTATCAAGAAAGAGGATTGGTCAGGTGCTGTTAAATATTACGCTGAGGCTATCTCGTTGTCGGATGAATCGGACGTGGAAGCACGTGCCGACTATCTCTATACGGCAGCGGTCATCATGATGGATAAATTGCATCGTTATGCTGAGGCGCGCACATGGGCTCGCCAATCACTCGAACTCAACCCCAATCAAGGTCGTTGCTATATCTTGATAGGTTGCTGCTATGCGGCAGCTAAACCCTATAGTGCCGAAGAGATACCTGCCGCTAAAGCTGCTATCTTGAATAAAACCGTTTTCTGGGCAGCGGTCGATCAGTTTGTTAAAGCGAAACAGATTGATCCTTCTTGCACGGCAGATGCAGATAAGCTGATTGCTTCCTATAGCAAATATTTCCCTACCAAGGAGGAGTTGTTTGACCTGCCACAAATGTTCAGCACAGGTTCCTTCATCGTAGGTGGTTGGATTAATGAGAAAACTGTTTGTCGTCCTGCTAAGTAGTTTAAGTCTCATTGCGTGCCACAAGGATAGTAAGGCTATATCGGAGACGATCACAGACCGGACTACTGTTCCTGGTTTGAATGCTTCTATGGTGAGTACCGTAGTGTCCGATTCTGGCATTACCCGTTATCGTATCTCCACCAATTCGTGGCAAATATATGACAAGGCAATTCCTGTCTATTGGGAGTTTCCTGAGGGATTGTATTTAGAGAAGTTTGACGAGAACTTGCATGTAGATACTTGGCTCAAATCTACCTATGCATGGTATAACCAAGATGAGGAAACGTGGATACTAACGGGGAATGTTGAATCTATGAATGTGGATAGTGAGTTCTTTGAGACAACCCATTTAGAGTGGAAACAGCGGGATCAAGTGATTCGTTCTGATTCGGCCATTCGTATCACCAAAGCGACTTCTATTATTGAAGGAATAGGCTTTGAGTCTAATCAAACGATGACTAAATATACGATTTTAAATCCAACGGGAGTATTCCCCATTAAAGATTAGCGATATGTTATTAGAAAATAAAGTTGCCATTATTACAGGCGCTGGGCGTGGTATAGGCAAATCTATTGCGCTCAAGTTAGCATCAGAGGGGTGTGCTATTGCTTTTACGGATGTAGCATTAACGGATGAGGTGGAAAAGACGCGTCAAGAGGTGGAGACATTAGGAGTGGTGTGTAAGGCGTATGTGTCCAATGCGGCGGATTTTGAGCAAGCCCATCAAGTGGTTGAACAGGTGATAAAAGACTTTGGGCACCTTGATATCTTAGTCAATAATGCGGGTATTACGCGCGATACCTTATTGCTCCGAATGACTGAACAGCAGTGGGATGATGTGATAGCAGTTAATCTCAAGTCTGTCTTCAATTTTATCCATGCCGTGACGCCTATTTTTATGCGTCAGCATGCTGGTTCGATTATTTCTATGTCTAGTATTGTTGGACTGCAAGGGAATGCGGGTCAATCCAACTATGCCGCATCGAAAGCAGGCATCATTGCTCTTACTAAGTCGGCTGCTAAGGAGTTAGGTGCTCGTGGCATCCGTGTGAATGCGATTGCACCTGGTTTCATTGTATCTGACATGACTAATCAGATCCCTGAAGATATCCGCAATGAGTATATGAAACAAATTCCGTTGCGCCGAGGAGGCACAACGGAAGAAGTGGCTAATGTGGCGCTGTTCTTAGCGTCCGATTTGGCATCGTATGTGAGTGGTCAGGTCATTCAGGTGGATGGCGCATTGGCCTAATCGCCTGCAACCTACCACCTGCGACCTGCAACCTGTTATCCTCCACACTTGGAATAACCGCAGCTGCGGCAATGCATACATCCTTCTTCGTAGATGAGGGGTTCACCGCAATTGGGGCATACTTGTCCTTGTACCACGGTACCATCTTGGATGTATTTCTTGAGGGCACGTTCTACACCCACTTTCCATGAGTTAATAGATTCGGAGTCCATCTGCAGACCAGAGATCATCTTGATCACTTGGTCAATAGGCATTTGGTAACGCAGCACGCCCGAGATGAGTTTTGCGTAGTTCCAGAACTCCTTGTCGAACTTATAGGAGAGACCCTCCATGGTGGTCTTAAAGCCACGGCTGTTGAGGAACTGGAAGTCATAACGCTTCGTGCCATCTTCTTGTACCACACGAATGATCTTACCTTTTGTTACTGACTTAGGAATCATCAATCCTTCCTCGTCATCGGCTAGACCGGTGAAGATCTCGTAGGGCATACCGTCTTTCAAGCCTACGAAGGCAATCCATTTATCTTTATTGTTTTGGAAGCGAACGACATCGCACTCCAACTCAGTAGGACGTACACGCACTTTGTTCTCGAAGCAAACACAGTTGTGATCTTCCTTCTTCTCTTCCTTTTTATCTTCTTTCTTCTTGAGTCCTTCGAGCACGCCGGTACGGCTACCATCGCGATAAACGGTGCAACCCTTACAACCACATTTCCATGCTTCTTCGTAGAGTTGTCCCACTAACTCTTCCGATACATCGTTTGGAAGGTTGATGGTCACAGAGATGGAGTGGTCAACCCATTTCTGGATAGCACCTTGCATTTGTACTTTAGCGAGCCAATCGACATCGTTGGCTGTGGCGTGGAAATAGGGGGACTCGGCTACGAGTGCATCCACTTCTTCCTGCGTATAGCGGTGGTTAGGATCATAGGTGTGCCCGTTAGCGTTCATCCAAGTGATGAACTTGTGGTGGAACACGATAAACTCCTCAAAGCTATCACCCACTTCGTCCACGAGATCGACATGGACGTTCTTATCGTTCGGATTAACTTTACGGCGACGTTTATATACGGGTTGGAAAACTGGTTCAATACCCGATGTGGTCTGTGTCATAATAGAGGTTGTTCCCGTAGGTGCAACGGTTAAGCAGGCGATGTTACGACGACCATACTTGACCATCTCTTTATAGAGTTCAGGATCGGCCTCTTTGATACGAGCGATATATGGGTTCTTTTCCTCACGTTTCGCATCATATACGGCAAATGCACCACGCTCTTTGGCCATGTTAACACTGCTACGATAAGCGGCTAATGCGAGGGCTTTATGTACGGATACGGAGAAGGCTGTTGCTTCGTCTGTACCATAACGTAAGCCCATGGCAGCGAGCATATCGCCTTCTGCTGTGGTACCTACACCGGTACGGCGACCTTGTATGGTCTTGGTCTTAATCTTTACCCATAACTCGCGCTCTGTGCGCTTGATAGCATCTGCTTCGGGGTCAGAATCGATCTTGGCTAAGATCTTATCAATCTTCTCCATTTCTAGGTCGATGATATCATCCATGATACGCTGTGCTACACCGATGTGGCGACTGAAGAGTTCGAAATCGAATTCTGCTTGTGGTGTAAATGGATTCTTTACATACGAGTAGAGGTTGATGGCAATCAGACGGCAACTGTCGTAAGGGCAGAGAGGTATCTCTCCGCAAGGGTTCGTGCTGACTGTACGATAGCCGAGGTCGGCATAGCAGTCGGGTACAGATTCGCGCAAGATAGTGTCCCAGAAGAGCACACCGGGTTCTGCGGATTTCCACGCATTATGGATAATCTTCTTCCACAATGCTTTAGCATCAATCTCTTTCTTGTAGAGAGGATCGTTACTATCGATAGGGTATTGCTGTTGATATGGTACACCTGCAATAGCGGCTTGCATGAAACCATCATCTATTTTTACACTTACGTTAGCGCCCGTTACTTTGCCTTGCTCCATCTTGGCATCAATGAATGCCTCTGAATCGGGGTGTTTGATGGATACGGATAACATCAAGGCGCCACGGCGACCATCTTGTGCTACCTCACGGGTCGAGTTGGAATAACGCTCCATGAATGGTACCAAACCGGTAGAGGTTAATGCCGAGTTCTTAACAGGACTACCATAAGGACGGATATGACTGAGATCATGTCCGACGCCTCCACGGCGTTTCATCAATTGTACCTGCTCTTCGTCTATTTGAATGATAGCACCATAACTGTCGGCGTTACCATCCTGACCAATCACAAAGCAGTTACTCAAACTCGCTACTTGAAAATCGTTGCCAATACCCGTCATTGGGCTACCTTGTGGAACGATGTAGCGGAAATGACGCATCAACTCGAATAACTCGGGTTCGGTCATAGGGTTCTTGTACTTAGCCTCGATACGGGCTATCTCGGACGCGATACGATGGTGCATATCGTCCGGTGTACGCTCATAGAGGTTACCGAAACTGTCCTTTAACGCATACTTGGTTGACCACACGCGTGCAGCTAACTCATCGCCATTAAAGTACTCTACGGATGCCTCTTCGGCTTCTTTCTGGGTGTAGATAGGTTTCATATGATTTACGATTTACGATTTACGGATTTACGATTTACGATTTGTGGGGTGTAATGTCGCGAAAAACGATGCAAAGGTATAGCTTTTATTTGACATGTGCAAGTGTTTTGACAAAAAAAGTTATCAACATTTTTGTAATTGTTTTCCAAAATAAAAAATAAACACCTGTATATTAGGTGCTTATAATTTATGTGTGGTTAAAAAGTTTCCCGAATTAGAAAAGTTTTCAACAATCGATATTTTTCAGTTTTGCTATTCGTGCAGAACAGCAAGTGAGTCCTTTGACATCTTTTTGCTGATATTGAACACTATCTTGCGTATCTAGAACGGCAGTGGTAATGGTATCGCTGAGGTAGGCTTCTTTGGAATAGTTAATGCTCAGTGATAGGGGCTTAGTTAAGAACGTAGGCGTATAGGTATCGAGCATGATTTCCAAGTACTTGCAAGAGTTGCAGTGATTATTATAATCGACATCCGAGTATTGGATCGTATGTTGGTGAGTGCAAGTAGGTTCCGTAATAGGTGTTAGCCGTTGAGGACGAGGTAGGTTAATACGATCGTTATCGATACAGTTTTGGAAGGGTGCTTGGTCAAAGACATTAACAATCTCGCGCTTATTGAGATCGAGCACCGCCCATACGGACGAAGCACAACCGATTAACTGATTATCCTTATAGATATTAAAATTACGGGTGGAGAGCATGTGGTTGTTTTGTTCTACCCAGGTTTCGAATACGATACGATCGCCATGCGTCGGCATGTAGGTCATTTCGAGGTTGAGACGAATAATCACCCATGTTAGCCCTTGTGGGTAGAGGTACTGAATACCAAAACCTTGATCATCGGCTGCTCGACCGGCTACTACGAGTAAGTAGTTTTCTAGCGTATATAGCCGTAGCCGCCTATTGGCATCTACTTCTTGATAAGGGATAATATATTCGTAACGTAGTTTCAAACCAGTAACCTGTAACCTGTAACCTGCGACCTACTTCAGCCATTTATCCAACCATCCAAAAAATGTCCGTTGCCAGAGCACGCCATTTTGTGGCTTTAGCACCCAGTGGTTTTCGTCTGGGAAGATGAGCAATTGTGCGGGTATACCGCGCATCTTAGCGGCATCAAAAGCCGACATACCTTGGCTGGCAAGAATGCGATAATCTTTTTCGCCATGGATGCATAGAATAGGAGTATCCCATTGATCGACGAACTTGTGCGGGGAATTAGCAAAGGTGCGTTGGGCGATTGTATTGGTCTTATCCCAGTATGCGCCACCCATATCCCAGTTAGCAAACCATTTTTCCTCGGTCTCTAAGTATTGGGCTTCCATATTAAAGATACCATCGTGGGCAATGAATGCTTTGAAACGTTTCTGATGATGCCCCGCTAACCAATAGACGGAGTATCCACCGAATGATGCGCCCACACAACCGAGGTGCTCTTGGTCAATATATGGTTCATGGGCACACACCTCGTCAATAGCCGTCAGTAAGTCGCGCATACATTGTCCTCCATAGTCGCCACTAATCTGCTCGTTCCATGCCTTACCGAATCCCGGTAAGCCACGACGATTAGGTGCTACAATGATATAGTCGTTGGCGGCCATCATCATAAAGTTCCAACGGAATGACCAGAACTGACTCACGGGCGATTGGGGACCACCCTCACAGTAGAGTAGGGTCGGATATTTCTTGTTCGGGTCAAAATGGGGCGGATAGATCATCCAGGTCAGCATCTGTTGTCCGTCGGTTGTCTTTTGCCAACGAGGTACCACTGTACCCATCGTGATTTGATCATAGATGTTCTTATTTTCGAAAGTTAGTTGTACGCCATTCACGAACAATTCATTTGCTGCACACATGGAGTGGCGCAGGTAATAGGTCTTATCACCCATTGTTGCCACCGGTTCATAGTCGTATTGACCGCCAAAGAGAAGTGTAATTGTACCTTGCAAGTCGGTGGCATAAACACTTACGCAACCATGCCATACGGCGTTGAAAATGATTTGTTCATTACCATTCCAATAGAACCCATCTACATTCGTGTTCAAGCGACGCGAAACAAAGGTTTGTTTTCCCGTTGCGAGATCAAGCACCATTAGCCTATTCTCATCGCTCTCGTAGCCATCATGCTCCATGGATAACCAAGCTATCTTACTGCCGTCGGGCGAGTAAGCGGGGTTGGTATCGTAGCCTTTATTGGCTTCTGAGATGTTCCTATGCGCGCGCGTGCGTATATTATAAAGGAATATGTCTGAATTGGTACTGATAGCGTATTCAAGACCTATTTTCTTACGGCAAGTGTAGGCTATTTCCTCGTTGTTTGGGTTCCAAGCCAACTGTTCAACACCGCCGAATGGTCGCATAGGACTCTCGAAAGCCGTACCTTCTAAGATATCGACGAGCGAATCGACTTTGGCTGTACGTATATCCATCTCGTTTGCATAGGTGGTATGGATTTGCGCTACGAACGGGTGGGGGGCATTTGCCACCCACTCGTCCCAGTGCTTATACATGAGGTCATTGACTATCCGTCCCGAAGCCAAAGGTAGGTCAGGATAGATATCTGCTGTAGTTGGATTGGTCTTCACGGTGCGTACTAAGATAAGTTGGTCGCGCATCGGGGAGAGAAGGAAACTTTCAATATCAGCAGCACCTTCGACTAGGATATCTTGATTGTTTTGACGCAGATAGAGTTGTCCGTTACGAATGTAAGCCAATACACCACTATTGCCGAACCATGCAGGGTCACTTCCTACGAATTCGTCAATCACTTCTAATCGTTTCGTTGTGTCTGTAGCTGCTAAGTGTTCCTCGCAGATACGTATCCAAGTTGTCGAGCGGTTCTCGGCAACGCTATAGTATGACACGGAATAGGCAATGCGGCCTGTCTCCACATCCAATTGCACCGAACCGATACGTCCCATTGCCCATAGGGCTTCAGCGGTGAAACGATCACCTTCAATGGTGATCTCGGGTTTGGTGATGGGAGCTTGCTCCGTGTTCGTTGTGTGGTTACATGCCATAGCCATAAAGGCGATGAACGCCAGTGAAAACAGATGAATAGACCGATGCATGGTTTTCTTTGTGGATTATTAGCGAATCATCTCGTCGCCAAAGAAAGGAACAAGTGCCTTAGGCAGACGGATACCTTCTTCGCTTTGGTTGTTCTCTAATAGCGCAGCTACGATGCGAGGTAATGCCAATGCCGAACCATTTAAGGTGTGTGCCAGTTGCACTTTCTTATCGTCATTACGGCGATAACGGCATTTGAGGCGGTTAGCCTGATAGGTATCGAAGTTACTGGTGGACGATACTTCGAGCCAGCGGTGTTGTGCTTCGGAATAAACCTCAAAGTCATAGCAGATAGCAGCCGTGAAACTCATATCTCCTCCGCTTAGGCGTAGGATACGATAGGGTAACTCCAACTTCTGTAATAACCCTTCGACGTGCGCTAACATCTCGCGATGGCTGATCTCGGAGTGTTCGGGTTTATCGATACGCACGATCTCAATCTTTGAGAACTCATGCAGACGATTCAGACCGCGTACATCCTTACCATAACTACCTGCTTCACGGCGGAAACACTCGGTGTAAGCGCAGTTCTTGATAGGCAGTTTATCTTCGTCGATGATGACGTCGCGATAGATATTGGTCACAGGTACTTCGGCTGTAGGAATGAGATAGAGGTCATCCACTTCGCAGTGGTACATCTGTCCCTCCTTATCGGGCAGTTGGCCTGTGCCGTAACCAGATGCTTGGTTGACGACTGTAGGTGGCATAATTTCCGTATAGCCGGCTTTGTTCGCTTCAGCGAGGAAGAAATTGATGAGGGCGCGTTGCAGACGTGCACCTTGACCGATATAGACGGGGAAACCAGCGCCTGAGATCTTGACACCAAGGTCAAAGTCGATGAGGTTATATTTCTTCGCTAAGTCCCAGTGGGGCAGTTTAGCGAAAGCAGGTTGTGGATTCCACTCCTCTTTCCAGTCTTTGAGTGCTACGGCTGCGCCATCAGCATCAAAGGACTTGGCGTTACTTTCGAGATCTAAGATAGCCTTATCGCCTTGTGCCTTTTCGCTGATGTTCCAACCGCCGACTTTGACGGCGAGGTTATCCTCGGCGCTAGTGCCTTGAGGCACGATGGGGTAGGGAACATTGGGGATGGTGAGCAGCAACTGCGTCTGTTTATCTTCGGCAGTGGCCATTTCGGTCTCGAGGTTCTTGATGTTCTCCTTGAGTTCGGCGGTTTTAGCCTTAGCTTCTTCGGCTTGTTGTTTCTCGCCTTTAGCCATGAGCATACCAATCTGTTTGGAGATGGTGTTCATTTCGGCGCTAGCGGCATCTTTCTTTTGTTGAGCGCTCTTACGCTCCTGGTCTATAGCAATAACGCTCTCGATGACCTCGCGAGCGTTATTGAAATGCTTTTTTTCTAATCCCGCGATAATAGACTCCTTATCGTCGTAGATTTGTTTAAGCGTTAACATGTTGTTTTATTAAGCTTGTGCTATTGGTTCAACACTTACATACGATTTATTGTTACGTTTACGAGTAAAGGTTACTACACCGTCCACGAGTGCATAGAGTGTATGGTCAGAGCCCATACCCATGTTTGCACCAGGATTATGTACAGTACCACGTTGACGAACGATGATGTTACCTGCTTTGCAAGTTTGTCCGCCCCAAATTTTCACGCCTAAACGTTTGCTTTCTGATTCACGGCCGTTCTTTGAACTACCGACACCTTTCTTATGTGCCATAATCTAATCCTTTCTTTTTTAAGCGAGAACAATCTCTTTAACAACAACATTGGTCAAATCTTGGCGATGACCGTTTAACTTCTTGTAACCTTTGCGGCGTTTCTTGTGGAAGACTAAGATCTTCTCACCACGGCATTCGTTGTCTAACACTTCGCATACCACTTTAGCGCCCTTAATGGTAGGGGTACCAATTTTCACTTTGCCCTCGTTGTCTACGAGCAGCACCTTGTCGAACTCAACCACAGCGCCTTTCTCAGCGTCCATACGGTTGATGAACAGTTTTTTGCCAGCTTCTACTTTGAACTGCTGACCTTGCATGTCTACAATTGCGTACATTGTATAATAATTAAATATTGAGGTGGTGAGGCGTCCTAAGACTATGCGCTGCTGTCTATGACTCATACGCTGCTTTGGCACTTATCGAGCCCATTCCACAAAAAAGCGTGCAAAAGTACTATTTTTTTTCCATTCCTGCAAATATTTGCCCTATTTTTTGCAATTTTTCTCTTTTTTGCACTTTGGATTTGCATATTTCGCAAAAAAACAGTACCTTTGCATCGTTTAAATCAACCAATATGGATAAACCTTATGTATTAGGCCTCGATATGGGAGGCACCAATAGTGTGTTGGGTATCGTAGATGCCCGCGGTCATGTCATTGCGCGTACGTCGATCAAGACGCAGCAGTATAGTGATATTAACAATTATGTGAATGCTCTCTATGTAGAGGCAGAGAAGATTGTTGCCCCCGTTGGAGGCTTTGAGCAGATTCGCGCGATTGGCGCTGGTGTGCCGAATGGTAATTACTATTCTGGCAATATTGAGGGCGCGATGAACCTGCCGTGGCAGAATGTGCCTTTCGCTAAGCTGATGAGCGAGCGTTTTGGTATTCCTTGCCGCATCACCAATGACGCCAATGCTGCTGCGCAAGGCGAGATGACTTATGGTGTAGCACGTGGTATGAAGAACTTCATCATGATCACTCTTGGAACGGGTGTTGGTTCGGGTATTGTCATAGATGGCAAGGTGGTCTATGGTCATGACGGTTTTGCGGGTGAGTTAGGTCACACGTGCGCAGACCGTAGCGCGAACGCGCGTCTATGTAATTGTGGTAAGAAAGGTTGCTTAGAGGCTTACTGCTCGGCGACGGGTGTAGCTCGTACGGCGAAGGAGATACTCTCTGCTACAACGCAACAAACGGCGCTGCGCGATGTGGATGTGAATAACATTACTTCTTTCGATGTCTTCAAGGCTGCCGAAGCAGGTGACGAAGTGGCTAAGCAGATCTTCGACTTCACAGGTACGATGCTTGGTCAGCAGTTGGCAGACTTCGTGGCATTCTCTGCTCCCGAAGCCATTGTACTCTTTGGAGGATTGACCAAGGCAGGACATTGGATCATGGATCCTGTGGTGAAGGCGTTGAATGACAACGTGATGAACCTGTGGAAAGGTAAAGTCAAAGTTCTCTTCTCCGATTTAAAGGAGGCAGATGCCGCTGTCCTTGGTGCTAGTTCTTTAGCTTGGGAAGTATAGGTAGTTACTACCTTTGTATCCTTTTTATACTATGCCGGAGATCTTGCTTCATTATATCTGGCAACGCGGTATTTTTATGTCGCATCCGCAGTTTACCACCGATGGTCGTCCCGTCGAGGTGTTGTCTGTGGGGGTGCACAATACCGATGCTGGACCCGACTTCACGAATGTGCATATCCGTATTGGCGGAGTCACGTTGGTGGGGAATATGGAGATGCATCTGCTCAGTTCTGATTGGTATCGTCATCGGCATCATCTCGACAAAGGGTACGATCGCATCATTCTGCACGTGGTGCGCAAGGCGGATAAACAGGTCTTTAACTCGCAGGGCGATGCCATCCCGCAACTCGAACTCCAGTATCCTGACGAGCAGGATTATATCCAGCAACTGGTCAAGGATGCTCAATGGATGGACACCGCTATGGGAACGCATCGCTGCGCCAAACACCTTATTGATCATCCCTCTTTCCTGACAGATGGCTGGAAACGCACGATGCTTCTTAAACGCCTTGAATGTAAGCGTCATAGTATCGAACAGCTGCTTACTATCTTTAAGAATGACTATTCGCAGGCTATCTATATCACTCTTGCGCACCATTTTGGCTTCCATGTCAATGGTGTGCCCTTCGAACTGATGGCTATCCATACGCCTCTGTCTGTGCTGCTCAAGCACCGCAATAGTCTCTTCCAACTGACGGCTATCTTGATGGGACAAGCGGGACTATTAGACCGCTGCGCTGAAGGAGCGGAGGAGGTAGAGTGGGATAGGTTGCGTCAGGAATATGCTTTTTTGCGCCAGAAGTTCAATCTCGAGCCCATTGATGGTGCGCTATGGAAGTATGGGCGTCTTCGTCCCAAGAATGCCCCAGAGGTGCGTATTCGTCAGTTTGCGCAGTTGCTCTATCAGACTGAGTTCTTTTTCTCTCGTGCTATGGCGTGTGAGTCGGTGACGGAGATGCGGGACTTACTATCTGTGCCCACTTTAGGTAAGGACGCGATGGATTCGCTCATCATCAACGTCATTATCCCGTATCAGTTTGCTACGGGTAAGCGTGAGCAGGCATTGCGTATCTTGGAGTCCTTGCCTGCGGAGAATAATACCATCGTTCGCCAATGGCAGACCTTAGGCCAAGCCGTCCATACTGCTGCTGATTCTCAGGCGCTTATCCACCTCTATCAAACATGTTGTCAGTCGGGGCAATGCATCAACTGCGATGTGGCTTACCAGATCTTTCTGCAGCATTAAGACTCCTGCTGATTTATAGATCGCGCAATATCTTACTCTACGCGTTGACCTAAGGTGTTGAAGTGTTGCCCGTGGTGGTAGATGTATATCTGCCCATGTCGGAGCACTTTGTGCGCCATAGGTATCGTGTTAGAGGTATCGTCTATCTCTTCAATGGCGGTGGTGGATTCTGTGGTGATGATCATTTGTTTGGTCATAAACGTGCCAGCTGCTTCGCGTTGATTCTCCAAGCATTCATAACCATACTCACATTGGGCGCCCACGGTAAACGTGATGGTTGTTGCCTTGCCGCTCCAAAAATAGCGATATTCACGGAATGAGCCCGACGGATCTTTGCCAATATAAATACTATCCATTTCTCCCGTAGAGGGAGTAACTTTAGCCAACGCAGCACAACCATTGCCACCAATGACAAACTCAATCCGCGTGATTTGATCGGCTTGAAGGGTGGTCAGTTTGAGTGTGTTTAAAGCATAGAGACGAAGTGTTAATCCAGCCTTATTGTCTTTTAGAAATTGGGCACCGGTGACACCTGTACCTTTATCGGTGTCTATTTGGAAATGGTTATCTAACGTAAAATCAGACTTGGGCGTTTGCTGTTCGTAATTAGGGAAAACGGTTGACCATACATAATCGTATGTTTCAGCGGCTAATGGTAGGGTAGCGCAAAGGGCTACTAAAAGTAAAAAGTGTTTCATATTTGCTGTAATAATTGATGGACTAAATCGGGGATAGGGGTGGTGCCATCGTTGTTGAGGAAAAAGCCCCTTCCTGAAGGTTTCCCCCTTAGGGGCAACCATTTTTGGCGGGCTGCTTCTTGCGCGCGGATGCGGGCGCGCACACTATCTATATCGGTGTGGTCGCGAGCGATAACACGGGCAATGCGAATCTCTTCGGGGGCAATGACATCGACCACCTGATCACAAAGCTGATACAGCCCAGATTCATAGAGGATGGCGGATTCGACGAAAAAAGCCCCTTCCGTAGGTTTTCCCCTAAAGTGGCAACCTTTTTGATACCAGTGCTCGAGTTCGTAGCGGACAGCGGGATGGACGATGTGATTGAGACGATCGAGAAGAGTAGGATCGGCAAAGACTTGGGCTGCCACTTTATTCGTTAAATAGGTGTCGCCATCAAAGACATCGCTGCCAAAAAGCAGTTCTATCTGTGACCTCACAGCGGGGTTATGCACGATGATGCGCTTGGCTTCCCAATCGGTGTCAAAGAC
>DCID01000051.1:31778-35689 GCA_002315745.1 Bacteroidales bacterium UBA1735
AACCATTAGCCATAAGGGTAACATGGCGAAGTTGAGACGGTACCAACGCTTGAAATTAGTGGGTAACCAATGGATAGTCATACCTAACACGAAGAGGATAAAAACGTACCTATACTGCCATAAGAAAGGTAGAATGATTGCATTATCCCAGGCGTGCAGCATCTGAGAGAGCATGTTCGTCGCCGTCTCCCACGCTACCTTATTCGCCGTTGCCGGATCGAGGTTACTACTCGAACGGAAGAATAGACGAGTGAAAGTGATGAAGATGAAGGTGAGAAGAATGCATAAACCATCATCTATTTTCTGCAAACTATTAGGGATATGCACGTTCTTAAAGATCGCCTTTTTCCCCGCAGACCAGCATTTGGCGAAGATCATGCCAATGCCGTTGAGTCCACCCCAGATAACGAAGTTCCAACTCGCGCCGTGCCATAGACCGCCTAAGAGCATGACGATAAAGGAGTTGAGGTTACCGGCTATTAGTTTGGGCATACGGATGCCTAAGACGGTGCGGTTACCACCCAATGGGATATAGAGGTAAGTCTTGAGCCAACGGCTAAGCGACATGTGCCAGCGCCGCCAAAACTCTTGCGGGTTACGCGCTTTATACGGCGAATCGAAGTTCTTAGGCAAATAGAAACCCATGAGCATCGCTATACCTATCGCTATATCCGTATAACCGGAAAAATCGGCATAGACCTGTAACGAATAGGCAAAGAGTGCGAACAAGTTCTCAAAACCCGAGAAAAGCAATGGGTTATCAAAGACGCGGTCAATAAGATTGACAGCGAGGTAATCAGAGAGTATGATTTTCTTAGCCAAACCATTAAGAATCCAGAACACCGCCACTCCAAATAGTTTATGACTGAGATGGAAGGGCTTATAGAGTTGTGGAATAAACTCCGATGCGCGGACGATGGGACCCGCCACTAACTGCGGGAAGAAAGAGACATAGAACCCAAAGTCGAGTAGGTTACGTACCGGCTGTACACGGCCATGATAGACATCGCAGGAGTAGGAAATGACTTGGAAGAGGTAGAACGAGATACCGACGGGTAGGATGATAGCATCCACAAAGAACCGCCCAGACGTGCTGAAGCCGTTGCCGATGTAAGCGAAGATATCGAAGACATGGAAGGAGGTGGCAAATAAATCGTTGACGAGGTTGGTGAAGAAATAGGCGTACTTAAAATATACCAATAATCCAAGGTCAATGACGATGCTGATGATGAGCCACAACTGCGCTCGCCAACTACCGCGCGTATGACCGATGCGTTGGGCAATAAGCCAGTCACTCAAGGTGACGAAAGCGAGTATAAGAAGGCAGATGCCGCTGGTCTTGTAGTAAAAGAACCAACTGACAGCCATGAGGAAGATGTTACGGAGGTGTAATCGCCCTCTCGCCTCATCGCCTTTTTTCTTTGTGCCAACTTCCATGATGAGGGTAAAAGCGGTATAGACAATGGCGAAGAATGCCCAGAAGTAGAACTGGGTGAAGAGCAGTGGGCTATCCTGATTGAAGGCGAATATGTGTTGTATTATTTCCATTTTAGGTTAGAGGACGCTTCGCTACAGGTTAGAGGTTGCAGGTTGTTGTAGTTGTTCTTCCAGCCAGTGCCAGAATAGTTCACCGGCTTGGTAAGCACCTTTGCGGGTGAAATGGACACCATCTTTGGCTGCCCATCCGTTGAGTTGCCATTTTTCCATACCTCCCTGTCCGCCCATAGCTTGGTAGAGACTGAAATAACCCACATTCTCTTCGGCGGTCATCTTAGCCAACTGCTCGTCTAAGAGTGCTACGAAAGGATAGGATTGGCGTATACCATCTATAGTAGTTAGCATATCGGATGGACCGATGAACACAATAGATGCCTCTGGCGCACAACGGCGGAGAAAGGCAATCTGGCGGCGCATGGTCTTGATATAACCATAGATACGTTTTGACGACTTAGTGCCGGGCATAACGTTGCCACCGAACTGTAAGATGATCAAACGCGTATTCGTTTCGGCATAGAAAGCGCGGAGCTGATCTTCGTTCATCTTCGTGAAGATATTTCCAATCGCGCCTCGCATAGGTACATTATCGACAATGACGCCCGTAGTGGACTCTAAGGAGATACCATAGACATCGCCTTGGCCGGTGAGTTCGATATCGCAAGTCGTGGTGTTATTGGGATAGTATAGTATATCCTGTGTGAGACCATTGACCTCGATATTGCCGCGGGTGAGGACGCGTATCTGCGAGAAACGGTTGACGGGTTGGTTATCTTTAAGCGGCTCGATATGGATGAGCAGTTCGTCGGAATGGCGTTGGAGAGTGGTGTCCATCATCATGACCTGACCGAAGGCGCTGTAATGGTTGTCATTCGGGCGGTGGCGGAAAGTACTGCCAAAGACAGTATATCGTTTCGGCGCGAACTTACGTGTGACGAGGCGGTCGTTCATGCGAACAGTCAGTGTGGTAGTGATGGATGGGGTGTATTGCGGCACCTGTATCCAGCCGGTTCCACTACCGCCATATTGTGATTGTAGGTGACGGCGGATATTGTTGGTGATACGATCTTCCTCTATTTGCGAGTCGCCATAGTGCATGACGCGGACTTGGCGGGTCGATGATTCTGCGAGAGCGGCGCGGAAGAGGGCAAGAGGGGTAGAGGGGAGTGGGGTAGAGGGGAGAGTATCCGCTACGCTACTAGGGGGACTAGGAAGACTAGGGACACTAGGAATACTAGGAACACTAGAGACACTAGGTTGACTAGGAGAACTAGGAGGAGTGGGGAGGTCTAGGACTTCGGTGAGGGTGGGGAAAGACAGATGTTTAGTGAAAGGGAGAGGGAGAGTGAAAGAGTAACTCACCGCTCCTAAGAGTAGTAGGCAAGATAGGATAAAGAGTAGTATATGTCTTGGTCTAATGTTCATTATTTACGCCAGAGAGCACGGGTGAAGAGCAAGAGTACGGTGAATATTTCCAAACGGCCAACTAACATGACAAACGTCATCCACCACTTAGCGACGGTGGGGAAAGTGGCATACGAGCCGATGGGACCAAACTGTCCGATGCTGACCCCCACGTTACCGATGGCAGAAACGGCGGTACCGATAGCTTCGTCGAAGTTGACCCCGCACGCGCAGAAAATAAGTACGGTAAGCACCAAGGTAAAGATATAGAAGACCATGAAAGCCATGACATTATTGATAGTCGTTTGGCTGAGAGGCTGGCCATTGAGTTTGACCGGTACGATGGCATTGGGATGGATACGACGTTTGAACTCTGTCAAACCACTCTTAGCGAATACGGCTATACGTACCCACTTGATACCTCCGGAGGTACTGCCGCTAGATGCACCTGTGAACATGATAAAGAAGACGATGACCCATAGCAGTTTAGGCCACGACATATAGTCTGATGCCGCAAAACCAGTCGAGGTCATAGCGCTAGCAACCATAAAGAAACTTTTACGGAAAGCCCGCTCTATATGTCCGAGCCAAACATGCCAGTTGTCAAACGAATAGAAAGGATCGACGACACTATAATGGATAAAGAGTCCAATCATTAGTATGCCCACACAGATACCTAATGCCGATAAATACCAGCGTGTTTCTTCGTCATGCACCAGTTTTTGCCCTTTGCCGCGTAAGACATAGATGAGTAGGGCGAAGTTAATACCAGACAGCACCATGAATATAGCCATCGTATATTGGATAGCCGCACCATAATTGATGATAGAGAGGTTCTTGGTGGAGAAACCGCCTGTGGCAATCGTTGAGAACGAATGGCAGACTGCATCAAAAGCCGTCATTCCAAATGCGTAGAGTAATACTGCTTCGACAGCGGTGAGTAGGATATAGAGTCCCCATAACCATTTGGCGGTATCGGTGATATGGGGACTGAGTTTCTCATAACTGAGACC
>DCID01000051.1:35755-38420 GCA_002315745.1 Bacteroidales bacterium UBA1735
GCTATACTGAGCACAATAATACCCATGCCGCCCAACCATTGGGTCATAGAACGCCAGAAGAGTGCCCCATGACTGAGCGTTTCTACATCCGCTAAGATAGTCGCACCTGTGGTGGTGAATCCGGACATGGTCTCAAACCACGCGTCGGTAATCGATGGTATTTGCCCGCTTAAGTAGTAGGGTAGCATGCCAAAGATAGAGAACACCACCCACACGCAGGCTACGATCACATAACCTTCGCGCTCACCGACTTGCTTTGGGGCATTACGCCCTATGAGCAGCCCCCAACAACTGGTGAGCAACGTAACAAGTGTAGCTACTAAGAAAGCGCTATTATCGGGATCGTTGTACCAATAGGAGACAGCAGTGGCTGAACCCATGAAAATGGCCTCTAACACCATGAGCGCACCCATGGTCTTGAATACTATTTTCCAGTTAAATGCGCGTGTCATTATGCTTTGAAATATTTCTCTAATTGGCGAATGACATGGTTCTTACAGAAGACAACCACTTTGTCACCCTCCAATACTTGCGTGTTGCCATTAACGAGTATACCTTCGCCTGCTCGAACGATGCCGGCTATCGTGCTATCGGCTGGAAAACGCATAGTTTTGATAGCTCCATGCGTGATTTTCGATCCATTCTCTGCCATGAACTCTACAATCTCCGCATCGGCATTGGTGAGGTTACGGACATTGAGCACCGAGGCATTGAGCAGAAGTTGGTAAATATAGGAGGCGGTGATGGTTTTCTTATTGAGTACGGCACCTACATCCAGTCCTTCCGCCATAGGTATATAGTCGATATTCTCCACATCGGCAATGGTCTTGCGTACACCAAAACGTTTGGCAGCCAAGCAAGCAAAGATATTTGCTTCGCTGTTATCGGTTACGGCTACGAAAGCATCGGCATCCTGGATACCTTCTTCTTTGAGGGCATCCATATCCGAACCATCGACGTTGATAATGAGTGCATTATTGATTTTCTCGGATAGGTGGTAGCACAAGTCGCGGTTGCGCTCGAGGATCTTGACGTTCAGTCCTTCGGGCAAGTTCTGTACTGCTTTTTGAGCGATACGCGTACCACCAAAGAAAATGATGTTCTTGATCTCATTCTCCTGTTTACCCAACTGCTCGCGCAAGAAGTCCATATTCTCTTGCGTGCAGACAGCATAAACCATATCATTGACTTCTACTTGATCAGTACCAGTAGGTATGATAGTCTCATTGCCTCGTTTAATAGCCACAATACGGTAGTGCCCATGGCTGAAGAAGCCCGATGCAAAAGGTTGACTTAATACGGGAGCGTTCTCGCGAACTTTAACCACACATAATTCTAACGCCCCTTCGCATAGGGTTAGGTGGTATCGTAACCAATTGACCCGCAATGAAGCTACAATCTCATTGGCAGCCAAGACCTCGGGGTAAATGAGGTGGTTGAGACCCATGGATTCAAAGAACTGTTTATTCTCGGGCAATAGGTACTCGTAGTTATCGATACGGGCGAGGGTTTTCTTGGCACCTAACTGATTGGCGATAAGACAAGCGGTCATGTTCTCCGTCTCGTGTGGGGTAACGGCAATGAATAGATCACAATCCTTGACTCCTATATCCTTGAGGTCATGGATAGAGGTCGGGCTGCCCACTTTGGTGAGCAGGTCGTAGTCGTTGCCTAAATCGCCCATACGTTCGCCATCCTCGTCGAGGAGGGAGATCTCCATATTCTCACGGGAAAGTAGTTTAGCCAAATGGGTGCCTACTTCGCCAGCACCTGCAATAATGATTCGCATAATCCTTCTTTATCTAAATGCAGCATGTGGTATAGTTCCTTTGTGCTGCCATGTTCTACAAACTGATCGTTGATACCGAGGCGGGTAACCTGTGCGGTGTATCCTTTGTCGGCAAAATATTCGAGTACGGCACTACCTAGTCCGCCACTAATGACACCATCTTCGACAGTGACTACGCGGTTGAAATGCGTACCTACATAATCTAGAATATCCGTGTCAATAGGCTTAAGCCAACGCATGTCGTAGTGAGCGATGGATTTTTGATCGGTCATTTCGTTGATGGCATCAGCGACGGTATTGCCGATGGCACCAATGGAGAGAACGGCGAGATCTTTTCCGTCTCGTAAGCATACCCCTTTCCCCACCTGTAATCTGTCACCTGTCACCTGTAACCTGTCACCTGTAACCTGTCCCCGTGGGTAGCGAATAGCAATAGGGGCGTGGAGATCTTGCGCAAGGATCATCATCTGCCGTAGGTCATCGGCGGTACGCGGTGCCGCAATAGTCATATGTGGGATAGGACGTAAGTAAGCGAGGTCAAAGAGTCCATGGTGAGTTGCACCATCGTTGCCCACTATACCAGCGCGGTCGATACACAGTACCACGGGTAGTTGTAAGAGTGCTACATCGTGGATGATATTATCGTATGCGCGTTGCAGGAAAGAGGAGTAGATATTGCAATAGGGGATGAGCCCTTCTTTGGCCATACCGGCTGAGAACGTGACGGCATGTCCTTCTGCTATTCCCACATCGAAGACGCGGTCAGGCATCTCTTTTTGTAGGATACACATGGAGCATCCAGACGGCATAGCGGGTGTGACACCGACAATCTTTGGGTTCGTCTTTGCTAGCTCGAGCAATGTCTCGCCGAACACT
>DCID01000038.1:0-13127 GCA_002315745.1 Bacteroidales bacterium UBA1735
ACCACAGGCACGCCATTGGGGCATAAATCTAATATGAGTTGATCTAACTGGCTCATTAGCGTATCTCTTTTATCAGTTCCTTAATCTCTTTGCGTAACTGCTCTTCGTGCGCCACGATGCGGTCTAACTCTGCCTCTAACTCGTCAATGTTGATCTCTTCCCGCGTGTCCTCTTGCTCTACGTACGAGTTAACGGAGATATTGTAGTTGTTCTCCGCGATCACACTATTATCCACATATGCGGAGAAATGCGCTAACTCCTCACGACTGCGATACTCCTTTACAATCTTATCGATATTCTCGTCCGTCAGTTTGTTCTTGTTGCCCTCATGCACGAACTCGTTGCTCGCATCAATAAAGAGCGTCTTGTTCTCCCGCTTGTTCTTCTTCAACACAATGATACAGGTCGCGATACTCACACCAAAGAACAAGTTAGCAGGCAACTGAATGACCGTATCGACATAGTTATTATCTATCAAGTACTGACGGATCTTCTGCTCTGCACCACCGCGATAGAGCACACCCGGGAACTCAACAATAGCCGCTGTACCATTACTGCCCAACCAATGGAGCATGTGCATCGTAAATGCCAAATCGGCTTTGCTCTTAGGCGCTAACACACCCGCAGGCGCAAAACGCTCGTCATTGATAAGAATAGGATTATCATCGCCCTTCCAGTGTATCGAATAGGGCGGATTAGATACGATGACCTCAAAGGGCTGATCATCCCAGTGCTTAGGCTCCTCCAACGTGTCACCAAGGGCGATATCGAACTTCTCGTAGTTGATATCATGGAGGAACATGTTAATACGGCTCAAGTTATAGGTCGTACGATTGATTTCCTGACCATAGAAACCCTGACGCACATTATCCTTACCCAACACCTTGCACACTTGCAGCAGCAGCGAACCACTACCGCACGCAGGGTCGTACACTTTCTGTACCTGTTTCTTGCCGTCCGTAGCAATGATTGCCAACAGGCGACTAACCTCTTGCGGCGTGAAGAACTCACCACCACTCTTACCGGCATTACCGGCATACATGGTCATCAAGTACTCATACGCGTCACCAAAGGCATCTATTTTATGCTCCTCAGTGGCACCTAACTGCATGTCTGCAATGGCTTGCAAGATACGCACTAACTTCTCATTACGCTTCTGTACCGAGTTGCCTAACTTAGACGAGTTGACATCCAAGTCCTCGAACAAACCCCGCATGTCCGCTTCGCTGGCAGTACCGATAGCCGAACTCTCGATGGCAGCAAAGATGGCAGACAGTGTCTCGTTGAGGTTAGGGTCATTCTTAGCCGCCTTCACTACGTTCTGGAATAGTTGAGACGGCAGGATAAAGAAACCTTTCTCCCGTACAATCTCGTCCTTCGCGTTTTGGGCTTCGGTGTCGCTGAAACGGGTGTAGTCAAAATCACGCACCCCCGCCGCGCGTTGCAACCGGTTAATATAATCGGTGATATTCTCCGATATATAGCGGTAAAAGAGGATACCTAATACATACTGCTTAAAGTCCCATCCATCGACGGCACCACGCAGTTCATTCGCTATCGACCAAATAGTCTTAAACAACTCTTGTTTTTGCTGTGTTGAGGTTGACATATACGTTTTATTCTATTATTCTATTATTCTATTATTCTCTCCTTCTATATCTCTATCTCTCCCCACCTATATCTCTATCTCTCCCCACCCATATATCTCTATCCATGCCTTCTTAGCCACAAGGGCACGATTATTTGTTCACTTTTTTGTTAACAACAGTGGGGTGGTTAATTCGTGGAGCAGGGGGATGGGATATGGTCAATATAATAAACCGAACATCCAAAGCGGTATGCGGTTACGCGAGCCGGTTTCTACACCATCAATCGCCAAGTAACTATTCGGTTCATCCGCTATCTGCTCAAAAGTCTTGCTCTTACCCCCTACCTCAAACAGGTACTTCTTATCCACCAAGAAATCTCCCTTATGGGGATAGTAAACGGTAGCCACGTGGCTCAGTTGATTGAAGAAGAAAGACTCGCGTAGCGTACCTGTTTCAGGCTTACTCCCCACCGCATACATAAGATTAGGATTATCCAATAAAATCTTTTCGGGACGGCTAAGCATCTTGAGCGCTTTGGTATTATCCGACAACAACCCTAATAACCCCGCGCGTTGAAGTGCATAAAGCATCTTTAGCCCTTGGTTACGATCGGTCTCCAATTCGCGATAGAGATCCGACATAGTGGGCATCTGCGGCACCTGTTCTGCCAAAACCATCAGCATCTTTTTAGCTTTACGGATGGTGTTGATCTCCACTTCCTCAATGGCAGGATAATCCACCTCTAATATATGATTTACAACTCGCTGCAAACGCTGTTGGTATCCCCTTTTCACTTCCTTAAAGAACGGATAATAGCCATGCTCTAAATAGTGTGCAAAATGAACCAAAATATCCTTGGTTTGGCTAGTAATTGACATAGCTATGGAAGTATGATTAGCAAGCAGTTCCTCTAACGAAATGGCTGGCATATTGACTATTCCCTCGAACATCAGGTACTCGCGGAAAGACAATCCATACAATGGGTACTCTACCACACGACGACTGAGGTCTGCAAGTCCGTTCTCCAATTGCAGCAGACTGCTACCCGAAAACACAATGTGCATATCAGGACAGTCATCATAGATGTTCTTTAATGCCATCTGCCAAGGTTTATAGTGGTGCACTTCGTCTAAAAACAAGTACCTTCCTCCGTGGGCATAAAAACATTGTGCCACCTCGTACAAATCATGCGTTGTGAACCATAGGTTATCTAACGACAGAAATAAGGCATCGTCTATATTCTTGAACGTATCGCGAATATGCTGAAGGATAAGCGTCGATTTCCCGACGCCTTTGGCACCCTTAATGCATATCAACTTGTCTTCCCAATCGATGGTTGAGTAGATATTCCGATAAAACGTACTGTTAGTCGCTCTTAAGCGGTTATGATACCCTTGGATAAGGGTATTAATCTCTTCCAAACTGTCCATACCTAATGCTTGTATATACTATAAGTTACCTATATTTAGTGTTTAGAAACATTAAATACATTGTTATTTTAGTGTTTCTATTCACGAAATCGGCTGCAAAATTACTACTTTTTTTCGAGATATGCAAATTTTTCCAGCAAAAAAGTGCAAAAAGGGTGATATTTTATATGGCTAGACCTCCTAGACATCCTAGACATCCTAGACATCCTAGTTAGTCCTAGGGAGGACGAGGGAGGGAGAGAGCGGCACAAAAAAAACTACCAAAAGGGGTTCCCGACATGTCGGGATGAACTTCCCCAATTGGTAGTTTTTTGGTTATAATAAAGGCAGCGCGATTACTTTACCACTTGGCCTTTAGCGTCATAAATGGCATCGCCACGACGGATGTAGAGTTGACCATTGTGCATAAACTTGCAGTTGTGGTTGTCGTTGTCGTTGACGTTCTCCACCCCGGTGACAGGAATAGCTTGCACATTCATATCCTTCCAAGTGTCAGCAGCCTTATAAGCAGCTACGCTCTCTGCGGGTACATAGAGGGTGATATTACTCAGTGTGACATCATAGAAAACATCCTCACCTAATGAGGGTGGGGTAACAGCCGCACATGTGATTTGGGATAAGTTAACCACTCTCCCAAATGCCATATCAGCAATAGAATCCAGTTTATCTGAGAACTCAACAGTCGTTAAATTTTTAGCCTTGCCACACGCAGCTGCGCCAATCACCTCTACATCCGAGAAGTTGATGGACACTAAGGTCGTATCTGCAAATGCCATGGCATCAATCGCAGTAATACCAGCAGGCACGATGTACTCCGTTGCCTTACGACCATGAGGATAGGTGAGCAGCGTATTCTTGTCAGCATTCACGAGTACACCTTCTATCGAAGCCACCTCGCTATTGCCATCTGCCACCTCGTACCACTTGATGGCTTGGATATCCATCACATTACCCAAACCATCTTTAAAACCACCTAAGGTAGAGGGCATATAGATCGTGTCTAATGGCGTTTCCGAGAACATCCGACGACCCATTTTCTTGATACCTTCTCCCAGTTTAGCCACTTTGAGGGCTGCACAGTTATAGAAAGCTTTCTCACCAATAGAATCAATCGTACCAGGAACAACGACAGAGGTGATATTAGCATTGTCTTTAAAGGCATTCGCAGTGATAACAGTTACTGCCAGTTTGGTGTCCTTATACTCCACGCTGTCAGGGATAACCAATGCGCCCGAAGCGAGCGAGTTAGTGTCCACCATTACCTCCATGGGGTCGGTGCCAATAACCACGAAGTTATTCCCATCTACCGAGAATTTCTCGTCTTTGGTAGGACCTACGGCAAACTTGCTCCAAGTACCTGTTGTGCTATCCCATGTATCACCAGAACCCGTGGCTGTAAACATATCATTTACACCATTCCAAGTCTCCAAACCTGTAGCATTCCAGTAGTTCATGTCTTCAGGATCTGTTGCCATACTACTGTAACGCAGGAACTGAACATATAAATATGGATCTTCTTCACTCTCAGGAACAACACCTACGTAGGTATCTGTTGTACCAGGAACAAGGGTGAAGAACTGGGCATAAGCACCTTCATCCAATTCATCTGGTCCTACTTTAAAATAAGCGCCTATCTTAGCGCCATCATTTGCCCACCAAGATGTGGCGGGTGTTAACTTAAAATAGACATTCACAGCACTTGCGCTGAAAGCAAGCATTAAAGCTGCTACAAAAGTAAAAATTTTCTTCATAATCTTTTAAACTTTAAACATTAAACTTTAAACTTTTATTGCCTACTATTTTCTAAGGATGTTCGGCATTATTCCTAAAAAAACGCTGCAAAATTACAACTTTTTTCTGATATAACAAAATGTTTCTTGCAAAAAAATGCAAAAAGGGTGCTTCGTAGAGCAGGGGGGATACGTTATTGCCTATAGAGCACTTGCGTCATACAATGGGCGGCGCCATAGCCTTTAATCAGATTCTCTAAGGGTACCCACTCCACTTGGACGCCATGTGATTGCAGCGCATCCTGGAAAGTAAGGGACTGATTGCCCACTGCCATGATATGTCGGGGCGCAATGGTGAGATAGTTATTGGCATAATGCATCTCATCCGCTTCCTCTATGGGGATGATCTCCATTCCACGCTCCTGCAACAGCTCCACAAAACCCTTATCCTGCGCGATGAGCCGATACTCTTTCTCTCCTGCCGCACGGGCATAGATGTCCGCCGTCACATAATTAGGCGACTGCGGTTGGGCATGGAAACGCGAAGCTACCATCGTGCACAGGTCGCGGTCAATGATATTAAAATGCGTATCTAAGTGCATCTGCATCTGCCAGAAACGATGGTCGCAGACCACAATGACCGTATCATGACCAAAGGCATCATGCGCCATGATCTGCCGTATACCTTCACGATTGGTACGCATACCGCAACCAATGAATGCCACCGTTCCCGCAGGGATATAATCCCCACCCTCTAATCGGCCATCCCCTTCGACAGACATAATAGCGGGTTCGCCTAAGAACTGATAGCAAGCCTCAATGATACGAGTCTCTGGGGCACGCTGAACAGAATTCATACGGCACATGATATGTCCCCGAGGAGTCGTAATACTCTGGTCACGCGTGAAATAGAGGTTCATGAGTGAATTATCTTCATACACCGCTTCCACACCCGTGTTAATAGCTGTTGGGCGCAATACGACCCGAGGTTGATGGAGCAGGCAACGAATCATATCGGCTTTGCTCATCTGCTGCAACACCTCCTGACGATAAGGCTCACCAAAGAGCCGTGCATCCTCCTTCGACAGTGCCGACACATCATAAACGAGTACTTGCTCCGTTAGATCACGCAAGGTCTCTACCGGTAACTGCTCCAATATATCCGACACCTCGTACACGCGTATGCCTTGCTCACGCAGCATATCCTTATAGTGACGATGCTCGGCAGCAGCCAGCTCGACATCGAAATAGTACTCAAAAAGGCCTGCATACGGATGAATAGCTCCGTAGAACAGTTCTTCCCCCGGCGTATGCATCAAGATAGCAGTCGCCTGCGACCACTCCGCCTGTGGATAAGAGGCATGCTGTTCCTCCACCTTAGCCGATGCTGCGCACAGGGTACCTTCCAAGAAGATCTTAATACCTATACCCACTAAGATAATGCCGCCAATAAGTCCCATGTTCCACTGAAAGCGCTTCCCTATTTTCCAACCAATCATATACCCCACAAGGGAGAGTACGAACGATGCCAAGGCAATAATCCCTACTCCCACCCATACCCGTTCGGGGCAAGGGATAAAGATCACACCCGTCGCGAGTGCATCTATCGAGGTAGCGACAGCCAAGAGCAATAGTTCACCCAAATCCCATTTCGTAGGTTTCCCCGTTAAGGGGCAACCTTCTTGTTCTTTGTGGAGACTTTCCCAGATCATCTTACCTCCAATGAAGCCCAGTAAGATAAGGGCTATCCACGGCGCAAAGCGACTGAAAAAATCGGCAAAGAGCGTGCCACAAAAATAACCAATGAGTGGCATACCACCTTGGAAGATACCAAAGAGGAGCGCCATCCATAATGCTCCATTGTTCCACTTGCCTGTGCACAGACCCTTGGTAGTGCTCACGGCAAAGCAATCCATAGCGAGACCTATCGCTATCAAAATAATCGTTATTATACTCATCGTTTATACTTATATCTAGCGACCGTTTTACCCTTAGCGATGTCCGTGAGTTTGCCTTTGGTAAACTGCTTGCGAATGGGGGATATGCGGTCGGTGAATACATGCCCTTCGAGGTGGTCATATTCGTGCTGAACAATACGTGCTTTGAAGTCCGTATAAGTTTCTTCATGCCACTGAAAATCAGCATCTTGATAGCGAATAGTAATGGTCTTCGGACGAACTACATTCTCGCTGATTCCAGGGAGTGAGAGGCACCCCTCTGAGTAGCTCACTTTGTCATCACTTTCCTCGACAATTTCGGGGTTAATAAAGACCTGTTTGAAGTTCACACAATCGGGATAATCTTCGCCCAATTCGGAACCATCTACAATAAAAAGTCGAATAGACAGTCCCACTTGTGGAGCTGCTAATCCACAGCCTTCGGCAGCGGTAAGGGTCTCCTGCATGTTCGCAATGAGTTCCTTGACATCACTACCCTGCTCCACCTCCTCTGTCGGTTTGCGGAGCGCTGCCTGGCCGTATAGGTATATAGGTAATATCATTCGTTTAGCGTTTAGCGTTTAGATAGTCTTCTAAGATAATACAGGCAGCTATCTTGTCCACGACGGATTTATCCTGACGGGCTTTGCGTTTCATACCACCGGTGATCATAGCTTGGTGCGCGAGGGTCGAGGTGAATCGCTCATCGTACGGCACCAACGGGATAGCCGGGAACCTATTCCTGAACCACCCCATGAACGGCGTGATATAACGCATAGAGTCTGATGGTTGCCCATTGAGTTGGGTTGGAAGACCAATGACGACGGTATCTATCTCCCCTTTCGTCAACTCCGTTGTTAGCCAAGCTTGCAACTGATTGGTCTCCATAGTAAGCAACGGATTAGCCGTTATGCGGAGTGCATCCGTAACGGCTAATCCTGTACGTTTCTGTCCGTAATCGATGGCAAGAATGCGCCCCATTACTTCTCCAGTTCCTCTTGGATAGCTTTATACTTATCGTCCATAGAGAAACGATAGTACAGCCCCTTGAGCGTAACCATATAATCGCGGTTATCGGGAGCAATCTTATGCGCTTGCTCGAAGAATGGTAAGGACTTACGGAACATCTCGTTCATATCCTCCAATGCCAACTGATACTCCTTGGCATCCGCAATATAAGAAGCCTCTTCATTGATTCTTACCGCTTGGTTGTAGTAAACACGACCCTTACCAGCAGCCGCATCAGCCATCTTAGGATCTAACTCCAATGCCTTATCAAACTCAGCCAAAGCCACTTCGTAGTTCTTCTGTTCCTCACTGAGGTTACCCTTAATGAGGTGATACTGAGCTACATTGGGCTCGCGTTCAATCGCTTTATCCAAGTACTCAATGGCTTTAACCTCCTGATTAGAGAAGATGTAGTAATTGATGAGGTTCTGCAAGAACCAAGGCTCCTGCGGGAAGCGCCATACAGCCTGTTGAAGAACGTTCACGAAGTTAGCCGTATCTTTGAGCGTTACATACTCCTGATATAAGAACTGATTGACAGCAATAGGTTCGGTCTTACCATCCTTCATCTCGTTCAACACAGCAATAGCCTCTTTATGCAACTCAGCTTGAATAGCAAACAAAGCCATATAGTACTTGTACTGCATATACGTCGAGTCTATAGGCATCTCAGCCTGGCTCTTCTCATCCTGCATCATAGCCAGTGTAGGAATACTCAAGTGAGCCTTAAACGCATGATAAGCACCTACAAAATCCTCCTGATCATTGAGATAGATACCATAAGCCACGATGTACTGCTTGGTATAATACTCCTTGACAGCCTTTTGCACCTTAGCATGCATCTTGGTATCTACGACCTCACGACCTTTCTTGTCCAGAGTCGGAGTCATCGCAATCGAATCGGCTTTGATGAAATAGCCCAAACTCTCGATGACTGCCTGTCCGGCTGCGTCTTGATTGATAGGACTACCTGCCAAACGCAGCAGTTGCTGTTGGCTATTCTGCTCATAACCAATCATACCTGCCCAATACCAGCACTCGGCATTGTTTTGGTATTGTGGGTTATCTAATATCTCCTCCATTAAACGACGGGCTTTGCTGAAATCAGCACCTTCGCCATAGAGCGACATCTTTACTTCTTTTAATTGGGACTTTTGTGCAAAGCCACATACACTTGCCAGAATCAATCCAGCTAAAATTAAACTCTTTTTCATACTAATGAATGGTTATTATTCGTTGTTTTCGTTTTCGTTTTCGTTTTGGTTGTCGTTGTCGTTGTCGTTAACAGGCTCTTCCTTCGGAACGATGCAGCCGGACATGAGTGTGTCATTACGCTTCTGCAGTTCAATGAGTTTGACACCTTGTGTAGCACGACCCATGACGCGGATAGATGACATATCCATGCGGATAGCAGTACCCGACTTCGTGATGAGCATCAAGTCATCCTCGTCCGTAACAGCATCAATAGCAATGAGTTGGCCGGTCTTATCGGTGAGGTTCATCGTCTTGACACCCTTACCGCCACGGTTGGTGATACGATATACGGGTTCGCCTTCCTCATCCAGTAAGGTACGTTTACCAAATCCATGCTCGGAAATGACAAGTACAGTCTTATCTGTATTCTTCTCTACACAAATCATACCAATCGCGCGATCGTTCTCTCCGTCGAGCGTAATGGCTTTCACGCCGCTGGCGTTACGACCCATTGGACGCACAGTCGATTCGTTGAAGCGAACCACCTTACCATTATAGCTAGCGATGAGCATCTCAGACTGTCCATCCGTTAAGGTAACAGCGATCAGTTCGTCACCATCACGCAAACCTACGGCATTGATACCATTGGCACGTGGACGGCTATATGCCTCTAAGGTCGTCTTCTTCATCAAACCATTCTTCGTAGCAAAGATGAGGAAGTGGTTGTTCACATAGTCGGGATCATTGAGTCCCTTCACATTGATGAACGCACGCACTTTATCGCCCTTATCGAGGTTGATCATGTTCTGAATAGCACGACCCTTAGACTGCTTATTGCCTTCCGGCAGTTCATACACTTTCTGCCAGTACAGACGGCCTGCCTCCGTGAAGAACATCATCGTGGAGTGCATCGATGCCTGGTGTACATATTCGATAAAGTCCTCATCACGCGCCGAACCGGCTTTGGAGCCTATACCACCGCGTGCTTGCTGACGGAACTCGGTCAATGGGGTACGCTTGATGTAACCCAGGTGCGAGATGGTGATGACCATATCGTCGTCGGCATACATATCTTCGGGGTTGAACTCGGTCGCCATCTTCACAATCTGTGTGCGACGCTCGTCTCCATATTTGTCTTTGATCTCAGAGAGTTCGTCATTGATCACGTCATAACGCATGATCTCGCTAGCGAGTAACTCATTCAAGTGCTTGATTAACTCCTCTAACTCCGCATACTCGGCCTTCAACTCGTCGATACGCAAGCCTGTCAATTGGCTCAGACGCATATCTACGATGGCCTTCGATTGCAGGCTGTCTAAGTTAAAGCGTTGCTCTAAGTTCGTCTGCGCATCAGCAGGGGTGCGACTCGCACGAATGATCTTCACCACTTCGTCGATGTTATCCACGGCGATGATCAATCCCTCTAATATATGTGCACGCTCCTCGGCTTTCTTGAGTTCAAAGCGGGTACGACGTGTCACCACATCCATACGGTGCTCAATGAAGTTACCAATGAGGTCACGTAGGTTGAGCAGCATCGGACGACCATGTACAAGGGCGATGTTATTCACACTAAACGACGACTGCAAGGCAGTGAACTTATACAGCTTATTGAGCACCACTTGTGCATTGGCATCACGCTTAATATCGATCACGATACGGATATCACGTTTCGACTGGTCAGAGATATCGGCGATACCTTCAATCTTCTTATCAGACACTAACTCCGCGATATTCTTCACCAAGTCGGACTTCACCACGCCATACGGCAACTCGGTGATAATGATCTCCTCACGTCCGTTCTCCTTGGTCTCGATATCTGCATTGGAGCGGATGACGATACGACCGCGACCCGTCTCGAATGCATCTTTAACGCCCTGATAGCCATAGATAGTACCACCCGTGGGGAAATCAGGAGCCTTGATATACTCCATCAGCCCTTCGACCGTTATAACCTCTGTCTCGGGGTTCTCAATACGTGCTTTGCAGTTATTGACGTAGGCCATACAGCCGTCCATCACTTCGGACAAGTTATGGGTCGCCATATTCGTAGCCATACCCACAGCGATACCAGTACCGCCGTTCACCAATAAGTTCGGGAAGCGGCAAGGCAGTACGGTCGGCTCACGCAGCGTATCGTCGAAGTTGAGCTGCATATCAACCGTATCTTTCTCAATATCGCGCAGCATCTCTTCTGCCAGACGACTCAGACGTGCCTCCGTATAACGCATAGCAGCGGGTCCATCACCATCGACTGAACCAAAGTTACCCTGACCATCCACTAAGCAATAGCGCATGTTCCACGGCTGTGCGAGACGCACGAGCGTACCATAGATAGAACTATCGCCATGTGGGTGATATTTACCCATTACCTCACCGACGATACGGGCACTCTTCTTCGTCTGCTTATCAGAGTTACAACCTAACTCGTTCATACCGAATAGCACACGGCGCTGAACGGGCTTAAATCCATCGCGTACATCGGGCAGAGCACGACTAACGATGACACTCATCGAATAGTCGATGTACGACTTTTGCATTTCCTCGTCAATCTTAACAGGAATGATCTGATCATGCTTGATCAGCTCCTCCTCATTGACTTCTGTTACATTGTGATCGTTTTCCATATTGTTTGTTTTAATTACTTTCCACTTTGTTACTTTCCGCGCTTCGCGCTACTATCCGCTTCGCTACGAAAAACGCTTCTAAATAACTATATTTTTTATCACAAGTTGCCTTCTCCGTGTGCCTTGGCTCTTATTGTCCAACCGCTCCGCTAATGGACGGAGAGCCAATTCACACTACTAAGTCAACCACAAAGTTACCAAGTTCACAAAGATAAGGATCATTTTTTTACATAAATTAGGAAAAATTAACTAAAAATTACCAAGCAGAAAATTTTTAATAATTTATGGTAATTTATGTTTATATATCCCTAGTCTTTGTGCTCTTTGTCTCTTTGTGGTGCCTGCTGTAGTAAGTATCTATGACATAACGCGGAACGATAGTTTCGCAGTCGTCAGGAGAGACTTACGGAAGTAGGCACTTGTGATTTAAAATGTCCCCAGTTATAATCTCACTTTGTTTGAGTTTCTCTCAAAAACGCTGCAAAGGTACAACTTTTTTTTGAGATATGCAAATTTTGGCGTAAAATAATTTCATTTTTCTTTTTCGACAGGGTGTCGATAGCCACCACTACCCCCTCTTAAATCGCAAATAAATGCGGTTTTTGACAAAATGCACAAAAAAAGCGACCTCGACGGGTCGCTTTTTTGGTATGTATCTCTACATCGATTATAGCGGATCAATGGCTTCGGCAATAGAGTTAGCCATTTGAGCCATCTCATCCGCCGAAAGAGACAGTTTAGGGTTACGGAAATTGAGATCTCCTTCCTGATTAAGAGGCACAAGGTGCACATGGACATGATTAACCTCCATACCTAAAACCGCAACCCCTACCCGCTTGCAGTCGGTTGCTTTCTGGATACCCGCAGCCACTTTCTTGGCAAAGACCATGAGTCCCGCTAAGGTCTCATCGTCCAAGTCAAAGATATAATCTGCCTCGGGTTCAGGCAGTTTAGGAATAACCAAAGTATGCCCTTTCTGCAAAGGATTGATATCTAAGAATGCATAATAATGCTCATCCTCCGCTACCTTGTAGCTAGGGATCTCACCGTTGATGATGCGTGTAAAGAGAGTCATGAACTGTAAAAGTTTAAAGGTTTAAAAGTTTAAAGGTTTAAAAGTTTAAAGGTTACAGGGTTATTTCGAGGACTTCGAACTCGATGATACCAGCGGGGACTTGAACTTGGGCTTTCTCACCCACTTTCTTGCCCATCAGTCCTTTAGCAATAGGTGTGGTAACGGCAATCTTGCCTGTAGTAATATCCGCTTCGCCTTCGGTCACGAGTTGATACCATTTCTCCTGGTTATTCTTACAGTTACGCACACGCACCTTAGTCAGGATCTGCACCTCGTTGGTATTGACCGAACTCTCGTCAATGATACGCGCGTCCATGATCTTACTCTTGAGCGCAGCTATCTTGCTCTCCAAGTGTCCTTGTTCTTCCTTAGCGGCATCATACTCCGCATTTTCACTCAGGTCACCCTTGTCACGTGCTTCGGCAATAGCCGCAATCACACGTGGACGCTCGGTGCCCTCTAAAAATTGTAATTCATCTTTCAGTTTCTGCAGGCCATCTGCAGTCATATACGTTGTTGCCATATAATAAAAATTTT
>DCID01000038.1:13221-16360 GCA_002315745.1 Bacteroidales bacterium UBA1735
GAAGCAGATCGGTTTTTATTTTCTCATTTTCTTCCATTCTTACCTAAATTTGTTACTAAACAACAGGAAGCCTTACAGCCTCCTGATGCTAATAGATTTAATGTATTGTGGTCCCGCTTGGGCTTGAACCAAGGACCCCCTGATTATGAGTCAGGTGCTACTAACCAACTGAGCTACGGGACCTCCTCTCCATATATTA
This sequence comes from Bacteroidales bacterium UBA1735, assembly GCA_002315745.1. Taxonomy (GTDB): domain Bacteria; phylum Bacteroidota; class Bacteroidia; order Bacteroidales; family Paludibacteraceae; genus Colicola. The sequence continues at coordinate 13,421 of DCID01000038.1, forward strand.
TACACGCGGGAGAATGTGCGTGTGTACGTGTACGCGCGTTACTTCTTAAGGCTATCGTAGAACTCTTGAGCATTACGCTTCGAGATATTCTTCTGCTCCTCACTCAAGTCAGGAATAACCAGACGTGTTCCCGAAGGAATGTAGTTAGGAGTCTTCAGCGTATTCATATTCGCTGCGTAGATAAATACCCAGCAGTAGGTATTGCCATAATACTTACGAGCGATACCACTCAGCGTCATACCTTCTGGAGCGGTAATAACACCCTCCTCACGCTCAGCCATAGCCTGAGCCGCATTAGCAGCAATCTCAGCCGAACGCTCATCGTTCACACGCTTAATCTGCTCGAAAGCAGCAGCGTCGTCCATGAGACGGATATCGCAACGGCGGTTAGCCGAATAAGCACCTGTGCTACGACCACCTACCACAGCGCCTGCACCCGAGTAAGTAATACGGCTAGGATCGATGCGATACTCCTCTACGAGTTCGTCACGGACATTTTGAGCACGAGCTACACCTAAGTTCACATTATGCTCCTCAGCACCCGTATTATCGCAGTGACCTATGATCTCAGCATTGAGGTTCTCGTCGCGTTGCATACGTGTCGCAATCTGTTGAACACCAATAAGGGCAGCATCATCTAAGCCGTTCTGATTGTTCTCAAAGTATACGAAGTAATAGTTATCCTCCACTACGACCTTATTGGTAGCCTCTGCCATCATATAGATCGTATCCTTATTGATAATAACTACCGTATCCTTCTTATTATTGCGAGTCATATCGTCGTAGTACTTATAACCCGAGATATTCTTCACATGGGTCTTCTTCACAGCCGCTAACTTAAAGCGAATATGCATCGATACATCGAAGATACCATCGTTATTCTTAGAAGCCACCAACTCCAAACCGCGACCATCAACATCATCTCTAACAAAATAGCTATACGTACCTTTAATACCTAAAGCAATGGTACGACTAACATTGAAGTCAAAGGACGTACCTGCCATAATATAAGGAGCGGTATGATAAGAGTCATGACTTAAAGGCTTATAAGCCGCGGTATTGCCCTTCATATCCCCCGTATAATACGTACCATTTTTATACCACGCATTACCACCACCGACAAATAACTCCCAAGCGAAGATCTTCTTCTGCGCACGAGGGAAACAAGCGGACATCAAGTCAAAGCCTAAGGTACCTTGTACACGGTGCATCATACCATCCAAAAGCACATCCGCATGACGACCACCATTACCCGTCACACGATACCAATCATACACATACTGTGCACTAATTGTCCACACTGGGGTAAAATGATACTCAATACCAAACGTAGCAGAAGGAGCCCAAACAGGATGCTTCATCTCGGAATTAAAGTCACCATCGAAGGAATTAAAACCTAGGTCTAAGTCCAAAGACCAATGAGCAAACTTAGGCGCAATACCATTTTCATTCTGCTCCAAGTCCCAAGGGTGTGCACCCTTCAGAGTCTCAGAAGCGTTGTTCTCCTGTGCATACAGCCCCGTCGTCATCGCGAGGACTAACAGTGCAAGAATAGTTCTTTTATACATAGATTTTTAGTGTTTTATTCGATAAAAACTCAAAATTTCGCGCAAAGGTACAACTTTTTTTTGAAACACACAAATATTTTGTGTAAAAATTATTAAAAAAATGATTTTTTTAGAATAATTATTGCATATATCGTATTTTTTTCGTAATTTTGTAGCGTTTTTTAGAGAACAACCATATGGATGTATTACAACAAATGATTGCGCGTGCGAAAGCACATCCGCAACGCATCGTTCTCCCGGAGGGAGACGAGCCTCGTACGTTAGAGGCAGCTAATATACTTCTTCGCGATGAGATAGCCCACCTTATTTTAATTGGTAACCCGGACAAGATCCGTCAGATGGCAAAAGACAACGGTTACGCCTACATCGATCGTGCCACATTATTTGACCCGATGGCGGATGCTAAGATGCCCGTATATGCTAACCTACTCTACGAGTTGCGTAAAGCCAAAGGTATGACCGAGGAGGAGGCTAAGCGTAAAGCGCAAGATCCTCTGTATTTAGGCTGCTTGATGATTAAGAACGGCGATGCAGACGGCGAGATAGCTGGTGCACGTGGTACCACAGCCGATACGATCCGTCCTGCTTTTCAGATTCTCAAAACGCGCCCCGGTGTTAGCATCGTTAGTGGTGCGTTTTTAATGCTTACCCCTGCCAAAGAGTTAGGTGAAAATGGCGTGCTGCTATTCGCCGATTGTGCCGTTAACCCCTGTCCTACGGCAGATGAGTTGGCACAGATCGCTGTTTCAACGGCTCAGACAGCGCGTTCGTTAGTGGGCATAGAGCCCCGCGTAGCGATGCTATCCTTCTCCACGAAAGGTAGTGCTAAGCACGAGTTAATCGATAAAGTGACCGAAGCGACCCGTAAGGCGAAAGAGTTAGCACCCGATTTGCAGATCGATGGCGAGCTGCAAGCCGATGCCGCCCTCGTAGCACGCGTAGCAGCCACCAAAGCCCCCGATTCTCCTGTGGCAGGCAAAGCGAATGTGCTCGTCTTCCCGGACTTGCAGGCTGGTAACATAGGCTATAAGTTAGTAGAGCGCTTCTCCGGTGCAGATGCCATCGGGCCATTGCTCCAAGGATTAGCGGCACCGGTCAACGATCTGAGCCGTGGATGCAAGGTACAAGATATTGTTACCATGGTCATTATTACAGCTAACCAAGCTATCCAATAACACATAGAACATAAAATTTATCGTATGAAGATTCTAGTATTGAACTGCGGTTCCTCGTCCATCAAGTATGCCTTGTATAACATGGACAACCACCAAGTATTGGCCGCTGGCGGCGCAGAGCGCGTCGGCATTGATGGTGCCTTTGTAAAAGTCAAGTTGCCTAATGGCGAAAAGAAGACCATTATGCACGATATGCC
>DCID01000050.1 GCA_002315745.1 Bacteroidales bacterium UBA1735
AACCAGCTGAGCTAAACGCCCGTGAAATCTACTAGCCGACCCCTCCGACTTGTCGGAGTGCTCTAAACCAGCTGAGCTAAACGCCCGATTTCTCGGATTCAATATTTCAAAGGTTGTCAGCCGCCGACCCCTCCGACTTGTCGGAGTGCTCTAAACCAGCTGAGCTAAACGCCCTTTCTTTCGAAAGCGAGTGCAAAAGTACAACATTTTTTTGACATACACAAATTTTAGTGCACTTTTTTTGCAAAAAAATGCATATTATACCATTTTTGCCTACTTAATCGCGCAAAAAGATAGTAAAGTAGGAGTGTTGTAACGACTCCAATGATCATCCCGCCCCAAATGTCCATCGCAAAATGTTGACTTAGATAGATGCGAGAATAGGCGCCTGTTATCGCCAATAGAAAACAAAGGATAGATAGATACGTATGATGCTTCTCCGTGAGAATAATCGAGAGGGTGGTGCAAAGGGCAAAGCAGGAGATGGTGTGACCAGACGGGAAAGAGAGGGCTTGTTTCATAGCGATGCCTTCGACTAAGGGGAAATGAATATCGGGATAGTTGGCCATCAGCCATACATACGGACGCGGAGCATGGATGAGGTGCTTGAAGAGTTGACCTACTAAGCCGCTAATCCAAATATTGACCAATAAAAACGCTGACCAACCAAACTTATAGAAAAGCAATAGCCCTGCTACAACATAAGGTACCCATTCGCCTAACTTCGTAGCGACAGGGAAGAACGCATCCTGCCAAGGCGTATGACAACTATTAAACCATAGGTGTAGCGCCAGTTTATCTACCGACAACAGTGCAATACTTAGCCCCGCCCACAATAGTAGGCAGAGAACTAAGAAGACGCTATTCCGTTTGAGTAAGGTTCGCATATCGGTTACGGCTTAACACGATTGCCTAAGATAGTGTACTTGTCTCCATCCAAGACGATGATGACTTGATCTTGGTGCACTTGTTTGGTCGCCTCAGTCGCGTCCGATAGATTGGATAATCCAGTCGGATTATCGTTATAAGGATCACCATAGGACTGCGTGAGGTTATAGAAATTGACTTCTTGCCCCTGCTTATTACCCCATATATATTCGGCTAACTCGGGATAGTCGATGAATGGATTACGGTTACCTTGGATCTTATTAACTTCAACGGCGCGATCCAACTCTTTCTGCGATACAGGATCCATACGATGCCACGACATAAGCAACTCTTGTAGCCAAGGTTGGAACTCTAGATAACTATCGTTGGTCATAGCAACGGCAGCATCGCCTTTGTCTATCCAATGAAGGGTGTCGTAGCAGGTTACAATATAGAAATATGCACGAGCGAAGTCACCTTTATACTCATCCTCGGGGCAGAAGACACGTTTGAGATCATAAGCACTACCATCACCCGTGACAAATGAGCCATTGTTGAAAGTAGAATCCGTAGGAATACCTGGTGCGTGATTGGACTTAGAACGATTGGCGGAATAATCGGCAGGAACTAAATGGAAGAGGTCGCAATAAGCCTCGTTCACATTGCCTCCCCACCACGACTTAGGCAACATGTGCTCAATATCAAAACCTGCCACACTGCCGCAGGTGTCACTTAAGTCAAAGTAGCGATGATTATGGGAATACATATCTAATACCTCTTGGGTAGTGGTATCTCGGTCAGTATAGAAGAACCCTTGCCACGTGTGCAGTTTGCCACTACCATAGCGGTATCGCGGACCACAATGCACTACTTCGGAGAGTGCATCCTTGAGTAACGAGTCTTTCAACCCCTGAGCGGGTTGATAGTAGTTGCCGGGCATTTTACCAATACGCATACACGATGAATCGACAGGGATATCAGGTGCCTTATAGTTCATCGCGAAGACGGTAACAGGGATAGCGTGACGGACATAGTTGAGGTTGGTACCGCGAGCCACGATGATCATCGAGTCTTCGATGTTATATCCTTTATCAGATGCAGTAGTAACCGTATAGGACAAGTTGACTGTACCTCCCGTGTGAGGCAGGGTACTGGAGGAAAGAGAGAAGATAGTGCCTTTCCTCATATTGAGTGTGAGCGAGTCATTGGAAGTACCACGCGCCATAATAGAGACATTGACAGCGTCGGTTTCGGGTTGACCATCGATCAGAATAGCAGATCCCATATCCACCTTAGGTTGCATGGTGATCTTGGCTACCCCAGGATAGGGATCTTCGGCAGTAAAGACGACTTTCTCAATATAAAAGCGGTTGTTCTTGTTCTTTGTAGCGGAAAAGAATAAAGAGTCTGTGTTCCCAGGAGCCTTGACGGAATAAGGTGTGATCACTTTAGCCGATCCTTTTGTCCATAAGATGGTGTCATTAGCCACAATAAAAGCGGTTATAGTATCTTTCCCATCGAAGGCAGCTGCATAAACAGTCAGCGAAGTGATGTTATAGGTAGCGTTAAGCCCAATGCATAAACGACCACCTTCCGATGAATTGCTAAACTTAACTCCGTAACCTTCTTTGGCGCGATAGACTTTATTGGCTTGTAGAAGACGATTGACGCAGTTGTCGGTAGACGTATACACAGCTTGGTCTATTTTGGTAATAGGGGACGAACTATCATTCGATCCCGAACCCGAGTTAAACTGAATCGTGTACTCTTCGGCTTGCAGTCCAGTCAATAGACTGGTAAGGATCATAAATAAAAATGTGCGTTTCATAGTTATAATATTTTTTCTTATTTATTGCGTTTTAGTCCTACGAGATTAAGAACTACATACCACAGGATGACGGCAACGCCAGCAGCGAAGGCGAACTCGGGACGTTGGTAACGAATAGCTTCTAAGATGCAGACCACGACAAGGATAATAGCACCGATGAGGAAGATATACTTATCCCAATTGTCTTTCCAAGTCAAGTTCTTGAACTTGAGACTGAAGAATGGAATCTCGGAGATGAGCAAATAGCAACTGAAAAGGCTCAATCCTACGAGCAGCCACGGCATCCAAGTGGGAGCTGTGATTGCATATGGCATCGAACAAAGCGAAGCCCAGAAGATAGCATTGGCAGGGGTGGCAAGACCGATAAAAGACGAAGTCTGACGTTCGTCGGTGTTAAACTTGGCTAAGCGTACCGCAGAAAAGGCTGCCATCACAAGGACGATGACGCTCCACCAACCTATCAACGGACGAAGATAGCAGAAAAGCATCATAGCAGGTGCTAAACCAAAAGTGATATCATCGGCTAACGAGTCAAGTTCTACTCCCACTTTACTGGGAGCTTTGAGGAGTCGAGAGGATAAACCATCGAAGAAATCAAAGAAGGCACCAGCCAAAATGAATACGAAAGCCCAAATAAAGGCATTCTGTGTGGCCAAGAAGGTGGCAAAGCAGCCACAAAGTAAGTTGCAACTCGTAATAGCGTCAGGAATAATACGGCGTATTGTCATAATATAGGTTTTGATAATTGTTTACGTACAGGAAGTGCTACAATAAAAGTGACGATACAACAAATAACCGCCATAATGAAGAATGATGTGTAGCCCATCAACTCTTCTAAGTAACCTGCTACCATACCCGGCAGCATCATGCTGATAGCCATGAATGCGGTGCAGATAGCATAGTGAGATGTTTTATATTCACCTTCGGATACATGAATCATGTAAAGCATATAGGCAGTAAAACCAAACCCATAGCCAAACTGCTCAATAGCAATAGCAATGGCGATCCAAAGCAAGGATGTGGGTTGCGCCATGGCGAGATAAACATAGACCAAGTCGGGTAAAGAGATGGCACATACCATCCACCAAAAGACGCGTTGTAAATTAGTGCGTGCTACCAACCATCCGCCAACAATACCCCCTATTGTGAGACAAATGATACCGATGGTGGAGTAGATAATCCCGATGGAGTCTAAGGTTAGCCCTAATCCGCCTTCACATGGGGAAGCCATCAAGAAGGGGTAGATGACTTTCAATATAAGTGCCTCTGGAATGCGGAAGAGCAAGAAGAACAGAATGGCGACGACAATACCCTTCTTCTGGAAGAAAGTAGTCCAAGTGTGGGCAAAGTTACGCCATATCTCGCCTGCTGTTGGACGCGATGGCTGTACCTCTATAGGCGCGAGCGCACGCGTGTGCCAAAGAGTGCAAAGCCCCATAAAAATAGAAGCCGAGAGCAGCCCTATCTGCCACGAGATGGTCATATCGGTGTGTAGGCTGATTCGTCCCACAACGTAGATCAAAGCACCTTGTCCTAAGATAGTCGCAATGCGATAGAACGTGGAACGGATACCGACAAAGAGGGCTTGATCATGCTCATTGAGGGCAAGCATATAGAACCCATCTGCCGCTATGTCATGCGTAGCCGAGGCAAATGCAGTAATCCAGAAAATGATGAGCATCGTGGTAAAGAGCCCGATAGGCGTCTCATGAGATGCTACTAAGGCTGCATCTGGATGAGGAACGGAGAGTGTGAGACCTACAAAACAAAGAGTCAGCAGAATCTGCATAGTGATGATCCACCACCGTTTAGTTCGGATCACATCAATAACCCCTCCCCATAGCGGCTTGATGACCCACGGAAGATAGAGTAGGGATGTGAATAGCGCCATCTGTCCATTAGGAACACCCATGGCAGTAAACATCGCCATCGAGATGTTGTTGACGATGATATAGGGTATACCTTCTACTAAATAGAGGGTCGGAACCCATAACCAGGGACTGTTGCGAAATGTGCGCATTGGTTCTTTTTTAAACTAAGGCGGCCTATGAGGGTCGCCTTAGTCACTCCTTATATATAATATATAGGGTGTAGCTTATTGGAAGTTGGCACGATTGTCCACTACCTTTGCTTGCTCTTGAATCAGAGAAAGGGCTTGGTAAGGCAGACTATATGCTACGCGAGCAGCGAGTTGTTGTTTCTCGTGCTCTGCGTTGAACTCACCTGCAGCTACTACTTTGTCACCGGCTTTAATCACGAACACACCATTGCGTCCTTGGATAGGAGCCGAAACCTCGTTGGCGTCAAGCGCAAAAGCGGCACCAATAGCAGCGGGTTCGTTACCAGCATTACCGAAACGATAACTGTTGAGTGTTACGTTCTCTGCCGTCTGGATAGGTTGATTCAAGATCTTAGATACTTCTTCTAAAGTACTAGCACCTTTGAGTTGGTTCTTAACATACTCCGCTTTCTTATTGTTAGTAGCCTCAACCATGAGTTCAGGACGTACAGACTCTAATGAACGATATTCACCATCATTGGTCTCCGTGAGAACAGCCACGATGAATTGGTTACCACACTCGAACACATCACTAACTTGACCTTCCTTAGCTTCAAAAGCCCAACGAACGATAGGACGGCTAGCTTTGAGGTCAGCAATCTTGTCGGTGTTCTTTTGGAGATTGAACTGAGGATAAACCTGTAAGTTCGCTTCACCAGCAGCAGCGCGGAAAGCCTCCTCGGTAGGGTTATTAACGATAAATTGCTTAGCTTGGTTATAGATGATGGAGTAAGTCTTGCTAGATGGCGTTACATTACGCTCAATGATAGCCACTTTCGCTTTTGGAGTAGCTTTGGCAATATCCACGATTTCGAACTCTTGCTCACCTAAACCTTGAGCCACTTTGAAGCGGTCTCCGCGTTTGCCATGGAAAGCAGGCTCTGCAATAGCTTTTTGCAGTTCCGAAGCCTCGAACCAACCTAGTTCAGCATCCTCTTGTCCCTCTTGTGCAGCGATGGCTTTAAGGCAAACGCTATCAGGCAAGTTATAACCTACTTGTATCAAACGAGCCATGGAGTAGGTGTTATTAGCAAAAGTGATTGGCGTGACAGCACCTGCTTTAGCATTCTTACCAAATGCGAACTCTTTATATTGCTCAGGAATGGTGTTGATAGAGTAGTCACGACCATCATACATAATATCTGAGTTGGTGTTAACGACAAGAGTCACATCCTCGGCATGCTTGAACTCGTCCTCTACACTCTTCATCATGTTCTCTGCATCGGCAAAGTCTTGCTCGGAAGGTAACACGTCGAAGATAACATACGCAATAGCGCGATTAGGCGTTTGCTTGTAGAGTGGTTTGTGTTGGTCATAAAGCGCGCGGATATCACGATCGCTAACCTTTACGACGGAATCACCAATAGCATAGAAAGGCTGCATCACATATTCTGCGTTCAGACTTGCTTGACGAGCATCAAATGCATATTTGGCGTCCAAACTATTGGCATGAATTAAATTCTGTAATAGCGTGGTATATTTCTCCTGCATGTAAGTCAAACGAACAGCCTTCTCCCAATAGAGCCAATAGGATTTAGCTTGTTTGAGATTAGCGGCTTGCTCAGGGTTCTCCACCTCTTGATCTAGCGAAGCTAAGAAACGTACTAAGTAACTGCGATTGAAATTACCTGTTTGATCATAGAAAGCGCGACGACCACGAATGAGCTCGTGTGGGTTCTCGCCGATACATAGTTGACTTAACTCATCAGATGTGATAGTCATACCAATCTTTTCACCTTCTGCGCGCAGAGAGTAATCCATGAGCATCATCTGCCACACTTGGTTACGGATCTGTGCCGATAATTCTTCGTCAAAATCGTTACGACCTGTCTCAATCTTGTACACTTCGGTCAATTGATCTTTAGCCGATTCGTACTCGGTATAATGAATGTCCTTACCTGCGATGGTACCGACATTCTCACGACTACGATTGAAGAAACTACTACTTGAGTTCAAAAAGTCACCCAAAATGAAAGCTAACATTGCGAGACCTACGATAACGATAAGGATGACGCCATGATTACGAATTTTTTGTAATGTTGCCATTTGTTTAATGAATAATTATAATGTTGTTTGTTGTTTGTATTGGTTATTTCTCATCCACGATGATCTCAACATCACCATTCTTAACCTCGGCTGTGGTGTTGTACTTCATAATGTGACCATATAACTTAACGTGTTGGCCTATTGTGAACGTGGTTACACTATCTGGTAGATTAGCCCAATATGCTTGTAATGTTTTTGTGGTACCTGTTGTATCATTCATCCAGAAGGTTTGTTGACCTTTTGAAGGAGAACCTGCTACATTAGTGATATAACCAGTCACACAGTAATATTCCTCGGTAGGGGTATTGTTCGCAGAGAGCGCCATAGCAATCGCTTTGGCTTCTGCGCAAGTCACTTCAATAGCATCAGGACGTTTGGTAATATCTGGGTTAGTGCTGGAATAGATATAGCCATCACCTTGACCCTTCGTCTCATAAACGCCATTATAGTTGGTTAAGTGACATTTAATAACGACAAAGTCACCGACTTTAATAGCATCCGTGTGTCTTACTGGCTTACCATTCAGTCCATATACTTGGAATGCATAGAGAGCATGCTTGGTCTCAGACAGTTTGGAAACACCCATGTAGAAATAGACATTACCATATTTCTCAATAGCCTCTGCATTCTTAGAGGCATCTTGGCCGCAAATCCAGCCCTTTACATAATAGACAGAATCGGAAACTGTACCGCTAGCTAAACTAGCGCAAATAGCACGTGCGGAGTCCACGGTAATAGCGCCTTCTGGAATATCAGCACCTATTGGATCGGGCATAGGAGGAGCAACAATGATGGATGTTTGATTGTAAGAGTTGTCACCAGGGTAGATAGCACTCTCGTTGCAGCTTGTGAAACAAACTGCGAGACCTAACAAGGCCGCAAATAAATAATGTGATTTCATAATACGTAAATATTTTAAGTTGTTTGACATATACATTGGTTCTAAAATGTGCATAATTCTCAAATTCGGCTGCAAAGGTACAAAAAAATATTCACGCGCGCAAACATTTTAATAAAAAAAACATTTTTTTTGCAAAAAATTTTGGTAGTTCAAAAAAAAGTAGTAACTTTGCGCACTATTTTTATTTAGGAGGGCAAAATTATAGCAACACAACCCATTAAACCACCACATCGTGGTCGTGTAGAAAAAGAACTTCCGAATCGTATCAATGAGATGATTCGTGGCGTGAACGAGGTTCGCCTCGTTGGTGAAAATGTAGAACAGGGTGTTTATCCGTTCATTAAGGCTTTGCGCCTAGCGGACGAGATGAATCTGGATTTGGTTGAGATCTCACCTAATGCCGTTCCTCCTGTGTGCCGCATCGTGGATTATCAGAAGTTCCTTTATCAGAAGAAAAAGAAGGAAAAGGAAATAAAAGCCAACTCTAAGAAGGTGGAAATCAAGGAGATACGATTTGGGCCACAAACGGATGAACATGACTTTAACTTCAAACTCAAGCACGCGCAAGAGTTCTTGAAGGATGGTAATAAAGTGAAGGCTTACGTATTCTTCCGCGGGCGCTCTATCGTGTTCAAAGAGCAAGGGGAGTTGCTGTTGGCGCGTTTCGCCAATGAGTTGGAAGAGGTGGGTAAGGCAGAAGCATTACCAAAACTAGAGGGAAAGCGAATGATTATGATGCTTTCACCCAAGAAGTAGGAAAGAATAGTCGAAGGGCCTTACAATTATGGCTGCCCAAGACTGATATTAATAAACCATTTTAATAATTTAAACAAAATGCCAAAAGTAAAGACTAATTCCGGTGCAAAAAAGCGTTTCACGCTTACCGGAACCGGTAAAGTTAAGCGTAAACACGCTTACAAAAGTCACATTCTGACTAAGAAGACGAAAAAGCAGAAGCGTAATTTGACCCATGCTGCTATTGTCAATCAAACGAACATGCGTAGTATCCGCGAAATGCTGTTACTCCGCTAAGTATTAACCACCAAAAATTTACAGAACTATGCCAAGATCAGTAAATCATGTTGCTTCACGCGCTCGTCGCAAGAAGATTTTAGGCCTCACTAGAGGCAATTTTGGTGGCCGTGCCAACGTTTGGACAGTTGCCAAGAACACTTGGGAGAAAGGTCTCCAGTATGCTTATCGCGATCGTAAGAACAAAAAACGCACTTTCCGTGCTTTGTGGATTCAGCGTATCAACGCTGCCGCTCGCTTGGAAGGACTGAGCTACAGCCAGTTGATGGGTGCGTTGAAGAAAGCAAACATTGAGATTAACCGCAAAGTCCTCGCTGACCTCGCGATGAATCAACCAAAAGCTTTCCAAGCTATCGTAGCGAAAGTGAAAAAGTAATCCTTCGTTAGAAGTGCAAAGAAAAACTACCAATTAGGGTCTGACCCTCATTGGTAGTTTTTTTATAAATAGAAGTCGTGAGTCAAGGCAGCGTATTGTTCGCTGCGGGGATTGTCTCCATCTTGGAGAACTAATCGCCTGCGGCTACTAATCGCACCTTCGGTGCTACTAATCGCTTCGCTACCAATCGCGCTTCGCGCTACGAAAGCAATGAGGATGCGCTTGCTGGGTTTGTCGGGCTTAGGAAATACATCGGTGATGGCCATTGGACAAAGACCATGCTGCTTAGCCAGGGCAATAATCGTTTCTTCCGATTCGGAAGGAAGAATAAGGGCTAAGGTGCCGTTCTCGGCGAGTAAAGATGCACTGCATCGTATCAGTTCTTCGTAACTGAGACTATCCGTATGACGAGCCAACTCGCGTTCCTTGTCGGGATTCTTGAGACTATTCTGAAAGTAAGGAGGATTGCTCACAATGAGGGAGTAGAAGCCTCTTACGTGGGTTTCCCCTAAAAGGGACACCCTTTTGGATTGGGTAAATCCTTGTAGACTAGTGTGATGTACAGACAGATGTCCTGCCCATGGGGATAATCCAAAATTCTTGGTGGCTTGCCTAACTGCCCCCTCGTCAATGTCAATGGCATCGATATGAAAATCCGAACCTTCTAATTGCTGCGCAATCATCAATGCTATCACCCCACTTCCAGTTCCAATATCCAAAATCCTTACTCCTTCAGCACAGCGGTCGATATTCCATACTCCATCCCCGCACCATGCTCCTAAGAGCACGGCGTCTGTGCCGACTTTCATGGCACACTCGTCGTGAAAGACTTCAAAGCGTTTAAAGCGAAAACTCGGTGTGCTCATAGTGATTGGCAATGTTCAGTGCACGAGGCACAGTGGTCGTGGTCATGACCTCCCCATAAATGGATTCCTAAATAGAGCCCATAGCCCAAGAAAAGAATGGCACAAGTGTATCTGAACCAATGCTCGAATCGTTGAACGCGTTCGGTTAGTTTCTGTGTAGATAGAGATGTGTAACTGATAGCCCAAGCAATGATAATGATAGGAAGTCCCGTTCCTAATCCAAAGACGATGGGTAAAATCCAACTGCTGGCATGTCCCATCGAGATAGCCATTTCGATCATGGTAAAGAAATAAATCAATCGATGGGGGCAAAAAGCGATGGCGAAGAAGATACCAAGCATGAATGCCCAAAACCAACTAGACTTATCGTCTACTGTTTGTAACCATTTGGACATGCCGTGATCGTGGTTGTGGTGGTGATGCCCGGCAAAAAGTAGGAAAACACCGCAAGC
>DCID01000016.1:0-18329 GCA_002315745.1 Bacteroidales bacterium UBA1735
GTTTATCCCGGTTGCACCGAGGAGGATTGTGTGCCCGTATTGGAGAAGAACAGCAGTCTTAAGTTCAACCAAGATTTCTTCTGCGGTTATAGCCCCGAGCGTATCAACCCCGGTGACAAGGTCAATACCTTGACTAAGATTAAGAAGATCACCTCTGGTTCGACGCCCGAAGTTGCAGACCTCGTGGACGCGATGTATAACTCTATCCTGCTCAATGGTACCCACCGTGCACCGAATATGAAGGTGGCAGAGGCTGCCAAAGCCGTAGAGAACAGCCAACGCGATGTCAACATCTCTTTCATGAACGAACTCGCACTCATCTGCGACCGCGTCGGTATAGACACCAACGATGTCATCGAGGCGGCTGGTACGAAGTGGAACTTCCTCAAGTACCGTCCCGGATTAGTCGGTGGTCACTGTATCTCAGTCGATCCGTACTACCTAGCACATAAAGCCAAATCGCTCGGCTATGATCCGAAGGTTATCCTCTCCGGTCGTGCGGTAAATAACTCCATCTCTAAGTTCATTGCCGATAAGGTGCTCAAACTCATGATCCAAAAGGATCATAAGATCAAGGATAGTAACGTCCTTATCTTAGGTGTGACCTTTAAGGAGAACTGCCCAGACTGCCGTAATACCAAAGTGGTCGATATAGCCACCGAGTTGGAAGATTTCGGTTGCAAGGTCGACATCTACGATCCTTGGGCTTCGCCTGCAGTGGTTAAGCACGAGTATGGCAAGGACCTTATCCCTGCCGTTGATCCCAGCAAGAAATATGCTGCCATCATCGCTTGCGTGAGCCACGAGCAGTTCCTCACCTTTGACTTTAAGAAGTACCACGACCAAGGTGCGGTCATCTTCGACGTTAAGAACTTCGTCGATCGCTCCGTCGTTGACAGTCGCCTCTAATTAAGAGTAATCGATATACGAAAAACACCGCCCTTTGGACGGTGTTTTTTTGGCGTATAGGTCAACTATTTTTTTGTTCTATATCAGCTGCCATAGATACCCCCTAGACAATACCTACACAATAGCTAGACAATAACTAGACAATAGATAGACATCATCAATGAGGTGAAGGGAGCCCTACCGCCCCGCCATCATTTCACCTTAGAGCCACGTAGGGCATACCATAGGATATACACCAACATGGCGATTACGAGCCAATAACTCTGTATATATCCCACACTACGAGCAATCGCATCTTGTAGCAATGGCATCACACCACCACCTACTACGAGGGTCATGAATATACCACTCGCTGCTGCTGTATATTTACCCAATCCTTCGGTAGAGAGGTTGAATATACCACCCCACATCACGCTGGTACATAGACCGCACAGGATGAAGAAGAGGCACTTCAGCGGCACAATAGCATAGAGATTAATGGTCACCATCTCTGGAATGAATATAGCCAATAGCAGGAAGACTATAGCCACCGCAGCGACGCAAGACACCTGCGTGCGTGAGGACACCTTACCACTAATAAACGTGGATGTGAAACGTCCTACTAACATCAGCAGCCAATAGATAGCGGCAATCGAACCAGCCACAGCCGTAGCATTAGGCAGATCCATGTTGCTCACGTAGAAGATCAACTCACCTGGGATACCTACTTCTACACCTACATAGAAGAAGACTGCTACCGCACCCCAAACGAGCTGTTTGAACCCTAATGCACCTTTGATATTCTCCAGCACATTGCCACTTGCCTGCCCGGGTTCTTGAATCTTCGTCAGTGCAATAATGATAAATGCCACAGCGAATATACCCATAGCTATCAGCAGTAGAGGCGCTACATTGGACATAGAGGTATCTTTCGTTACTTCGCCAATCATCACACCCACTAACATAGGAGTCAGCGTAGCCGATAAGGAGTTCAGTGATCCACCTATTTGGATATACTGGTTACCTTTGTTGCCACCACCACCCAAGATGTTGAGCATCGGGTTAACGACGGTGTTGAGGATGCACACACAGAAACCGCAGATGAATGCGCCGAACAGATAAATGAGGTAATTAGCATTCATCACCCCTCCAAATACAGCGGCATCAGCGCCCACTCTGCTGCTCAGGAACTGGACAGCAATACCGATGAAGCCCAGTGCTAAGGCTATCAAAGCGGTTTTCTTGTACCCCATCTTAGTAATCATCATGCCCGCAGGAATACCCATAAACAGGTAGGCTGCAAAATTCATCATGTTACCAACCATTCCAGCCCATTCATACTGGAATTTCCAAATAGTGCCAAACGGCGCCGCCATGTTCGTTACAAACGAGATCATCGCGAAAAGGAACATCATAGCGATTACCGTAATCGTTGTTTTTGCATTGTTGTTTTTCATAATCCTTACATATTACATTTTACATCTTACATTTTCCATCTTACATAACCCGTCTTGCACCATCACCTATCTCGGCGATATAGAAGTCGGCTTTGAGTCCTGTCTTTTGCGTATAGACTTTCCCTACCTCTTCGACAAACGTATCAATAGCCTCGTCGCGCACAATAGACACGGTGCAACCACCGAAGCCGCCGCCTGTCATACGACTACCGATCACGCCCTTCACTTGCCATGCCGCTTCGGCTAAGGCATCCAGTTCGGGTCCCGTTACCTCATAGTCGTCACGCAGTGATACGTGGCTCTGATTCATGAGTTGACCAAAGCGAGCAATATCTCCCGCCTTGAGTGCCGCAATAGCATCGTTGGTACGAGCCACTTCGCCTACCACGTGACGGGCACGTTTCTTCGCTACAGGATCGGTCATCTTATCCGCTACCTTATCAAAGTCCGCCTGGCTTACCTGCGCCAAATTTTCAATCTGCAATCCTAAACTCTTCAATTCCTTCAATGCTTCTTGACACTGTGCTACGCGTGCATTATACGCGCCCGAGTCTAGTTTATGGGGCGAGTGGGTGTTAGCGATCACCACTTTCATACCTTGCAACTTCACCGGCACGAGTTCAAACTCCAAACTGGCGCAGTCGAGGTTGATGGCATGATCTTGCTTACCTTGTGCCGAAGCGAACTGATCCATGATACCGCAGTTGACGCCGCATGCATGTTCGGCTGCCTGCGAGATGAGTGCCATCTCGGTGCGGCTCAGCCCTAATTGGAACTGGTCGTCTAATGCAAAAGCCGTCACCACCTCGATCGCTGCCGAAGACGAGAGTCCTGCACCCGCAGGCACGTTACCCCAATAGAGGAAGTCGAAGCATTGGTTATTTTTAATTTTTAATTTTTCATTTTTCATTAACTGGTCAATCACGTTCTTGGGGTACTTCTTCCAGTCCTCGCCATCGACATTGAGGGAGAGGAAACGGTGCTCACCCACATTATTTTCTGCCAACAGCAGATAGGTTCCAAAACTTAGGGCACACGGGAAGACGTGTCCACCATTATAATCCGTATGCTCACCGATGAGGTTCACTCGTCCTGGTGAGAAATAAACGGCTTGCGCTTCACGCTGATACGCTTTCACAAAAGCTTGTTGTAATTCTTGTACTTTCATACTATGATTTATTTTTTCAAATAGGGTTTCACGATATCTTCCATGATCTGGTACGCCTCCTTATACGGATGTACCTCATCCGGACTCAGTCCTTCGCGCATGCCACCGTCTAGTGCACGCATGGCGCTGTTATAGTCAATCCACCCAAAGCCGTTGGCTTCGGCATAGGCTTTGAGTTGCACATTGATGCGGTCGATACGCGGTACAGGGTTGCCCAGTGGCGTGTTCCATAGGAACGCACGATGGGGCAGTAGCGAGCATATCATCGGTCGGATGCCGTGCGCCACAGCGATGTCGCACATCGAGCGGATATTGCCTATTATATGTTCCTCGGAGATCACCCCGCGATTACAAGCCAAGTCGTTTGCGCCCGCTAAGATAAACACCATCTCGGGATGCAGATCCACCACATCGGCTTGCATACGGGCGAGCATCTCGTAGGTCGTCTGAGCACTGATGCCGCGCGCTGCACAATGGTATTTAGCGAAGAACTCAGGACGCCACCTACCCCAGTGGTCGGTGATGCTATTACCCATAAACACCGCTTTGACGGCGATGTGATTAGCGATGATGGAATCGTTCTTGGCTTGATAGCGATTGTACTGAGGCCAATCTTTCTTGCCGTCGTTGGCACGTACCTCTTTCTTTACTATCTGGTAGAGTTGTTCTTTCTTCTTATCCCCTACGTTTGCCCAGATATATTGCACGATGGCATTGTCCACAAGGTCGCGGCGTTCAAAGTCTCTCCGGAACCCCCACCCGTGCCCACCGGTGGGCAGGATGAGCAGTTGTGCCGGCACGTGCTGTGCCCGCATGGCTTGGTACATAAGGAGCGTGTTATCTACAGGCACGGTCTTGTCGTCCGTGCAGGCAGCCAATAGGCAGGGCGGCATCGCCGAATGAACCTGTTGATCGAGCGACCAAGCCGCATATTGCTCCGCCGTAGCGTGCTCACCGACTAGTTGGCGGAACGAACCACGATGCCACATCGTAGAGTCTGTCGATATAACAGGATAAATCAATATACCATAATCGGGGCGGGCTTTCTCGGAACTATACTTCGTCACCAACGACCCGGCTAAGTGTCCACCCGCAGAGAAGCCCATCACGCCTATCTTATCCGCGATCAGGTTCCATGCCGCTGCACTATCGCGCAGCATCTCCATCGCGCGGCACGCGTCGGATAGGGGGATATTCTCATGCCCGTTGGGTAAGCGGTATTGCAGTACCGCTACCACGATGCCACGTTGGCATAGGTACTTAGCGACATCACCCCCTTCGTTGCCCGACGACACATAGGCGTATGCACCGCCCGGGATAGTGAGCAGTACTGGCATCGGTTTGCGGGTATCAGCGGGATAGTAGAGTTCGATACGCGGCGTAGCAATCTGATAGATCTTATGTCCATCTTTGACCCACTCATCTTGGTCGGTATAGCCGTTACTTTCAGCCGGGGCTTGATCATAGAGTCTCACCACTTTGGTAGGGGCAAGGGGCACGTCATCTACCTTCTCAGCATATATGCTGAGGGAAAAACATAGGAGAAAACTGAGTATTAGATGTTTATTCATGCCTAAGGTTTTCTTAAAAAACGATGCAAAGTTACAAAAATTCTCGCACATACGCAAGAGAAAAACGCATATGGTAGTTACTTTTTTACCTAATTGTTTGATAATCTACCTATTAACATTTCATTTTTCTGGCTATTTAGTAGATAACAAAGGAGGAGTGCATCCCTGCGCCCCTCCCTCCTGATTTAAAAAAACACATGAAACAACTGTCTAATTTGAGACAATTGTTATGGGAATATTATTCTTTTCGTTTCCGAACTACACCATAGCCCACAGCGAGTAGAACGAGTGGGAGTAATGGAGCACCAATAGGCGTAAAGTCACCTACGTCTTCACCATATCCTTCTTCTTCTTCATCATCATCATCTGGTGTAACTACTTTTCGCGCATGCGAAGTGGGTTGGTCGTATGTGGTAGTGTACATCGCTGCGGGAGCAGCAGCTCCAGGCGCGGATACCTGCGTCCCCATAGAGGACGCAGATACCGCGGTTTGCTGGTTATACATACTGGTGCTACGCATCTGGAAAGTCTGTGCGGCCATCATCATGGTCCATACAGTCAGTACTATCATTATCATTACTTTCTTCATAGTCTTGTCTCCTTTCCAATTAATCTACCAAACGTCCTGTTCCGTCATAAACCTTGCCATCACGGATGATATAGAGGATACCATCGCGCATGACTTTATGCACGCCGTTTTCGTAGTCATTACTATTGATTTCATCGAGGTCGGTCACGATACTGCGCGTCTTCATGAGGAAGAAGAATCGGTTGGTATAGGTACCCTTATCAAGGTCAACTACGAAGTTATCGAGTGATAGGTTGTAGTACTTACCCGTCTGCGCATCGTAGATAGTGGGCTCGAGGTTGGAGTTGAGCTGACGATGGATGGAGAAGGTATATTCACCATTCTCGCTCGCTATCAACGTCAACGGGATCATTTCCTTATCTTCACTGCCGAGGCAGATAGCC
Organism: Bacteroidales bacterium UBA1735; assembly: GCA_002315745.1. GTDB lineage: Bacteria > Bacteroidota > Bacteroidia > Bacteroidales > Paludibacteraceae > Colicola. The sequence goes on from DCID01000016.1 coordinate 6,057, forward strand.
GCTAAGTTGTTGTTCGCAGTCGCGTAGAACTGTGTCACGCCCGAGTTGATGATCTTCTCGAGATCACGACCCATCTCGTACTCGTCGCGTTGACCATCTTCGCGGTAGCGGATATAGGTCTTATCGAGCAGTTTCTCACCCTTTGATACGTTGAGACGGATATTCAGGTTACCATAACTCTCGGCAGTCGCGAACTGTGCAGCCTCGAGGTAGCGAGCAGGAGCGGATGCTGATGGATAGTTCCAATAGACCGAGCCCTTCGCTTGTACCATGTAGCTGTGCGTGGACTTGAGTTGCGTATCCTCCAGTGCCCAAGGCTCGTAGGTACGTGCACCGCCGTTCCACTGCCATACATAGATGTAGTTCAGTTCGGCTGCACCCTCGTGTTCAGTATCGATGAGTTTATCACCATCATCGGTCTTCACCAATGGGTTACCCATGATATTCCAGTTCCAGTGGAGGTTGGAGGTAGCATTATCCTCGTTCTCCGCCAGACTAGTCGTTACTTCGTGCTTGAGTTCGACTTTCTCCTTGGATGGGAAGAATAGACGAACGATCTGTTTATCGCCTGCGGACTTGAAGTCGGATTCGCAAACTTTCAGAGCAACCACATAACCGCGGTTAGCCTCCATCGTAGCCGTGCCCTTGAGCTTACGCCAAGCGGAAGTTGCTTGTCCACCACCGGCTTGACCTAATGCACGCAGGTCACCACGGTAGCGTTGGATCTCGAACTTCGTACCATAGACGCCTAAACCATAGATGTCGTTGATGTAGCATTGGTATGGTAGGCTGAGCCAGAAGAACATGTACTTATATCCACTTCCTGCCTTGCCATCATCTACCCATGCATCCCACATCGCCTTGGTCACATCTAACTCGACAGTCATCTTATCCACTACGATCAGTTTCGCATCGTCAGCCAGCGTGAACTGGGTCGCATCGCCGTCGCCCTCACGGATGAGGATGAGTTGGTCGATGAGCATCGTGTCGGTAATGACCGTACCCGGTTCAGGTTGAGCGCCTGCGGTGAGACGGTTGGTCTTGAAGTCGTAGATGAGCGTCAGGTTATAGCGACCCGGTGTAGCTACATCTTTATTGAGTACTACCCTCTTCGCATTCTCATCGGCTTCGAGACCGCTCTCAGCCAATATCCAGCGTTGGGTATTGTTGTACTTCGTTACCAAGATAGCCGTGACGGATTGGGTGGCATTGACTTCACCACTTGCCGAAGCCGTGTATATCCAGTCGGAACCATCGGCAAACTTCTTCGAAGTCGCTAACGAACTGATCGGTGTATATGACTTCGGATCACTACCTGCCACGAGGGTATCGAGGTGTTCGCCATAGACGCGGAGGAAGTTTGCATCACCCGAACCAGCCAGGAACGTACGTGAGAAGTGGTTCGTCGTATTGTCGTACGCATAGCGCACGTTACCCGTTGCCGGCATCTCGTAGTAAGGCAAGGTGGTTGCCAAGCAGTTGTTGATGCTGTTACCAACGGTTGCCATCGCCTGAGCGTTAGCGGTACTGATATAGCGTACCCAATAGTGGTTGTAGTACTCGGCAGCACTAGCCTTCGTGAACTCGGTCAACTGACCATTGGCTGCCGTAGGCGTACCTGTACTCATCGCGTTCTTCGTCAGTTGACTGAAGATGGTCAGTGTACCCGTGTAGGCAGTCAGCGTGAACGAAGCCGCCTTGATAGTCGGCGTAGCAGTATAGACGCCACTCTCCGTAGCCGTCGTGGTTACTACCACGGCTTGATCTTCCCATTCAGCCGCAGCCGTTGCACGCTCTTGCCATACGAGTTGTCCACCCTTCTGTGCGAAGAAGGAGATGGCATCACCATCATTCGTCATGGCGTTAGAGTAGTACGTATTGCCGCCACAGATGGACTTGATGCGGTAGAGACGCTTATTGAGGGCATAAACGGTTACCTGATTCATTGTAACATCATATACGAAGAGCGCATCGGAACCATCAGATAGATCATCTGGGTTATTAATTCCTACGTGCCATTCACCAGATGAAGTTCCGCTATTGGTCAAGTAAGCATCACTTCCAGAATAGTATTTCAGGGTGTTGCAGGTGTAGACACCATCTGCCTCACTATAGGTCATCAGTTGCCAACCACTTTGATTATGGTGACTAATATAGTAGGTCTTCGGATTGACGGTGAGCGAGCATTGTGCCTTACCTGCAATCACACCTTCGTTATCGGTCAGTACCACTGCAAAGGTGTACGTACCCGACGAGAGGAGTGAGTAACTATTGGATGTAGCACTCGTCGTACCGCTTTGGAACGTGATAGGATCGTTCGCACCCGGTTCAATCACGGTGAAGGTCTTGTAGAGCCCACTTATCGATTGGCTGGATGCCACGGTCAGCGTCGTTGTTGCGCCGATATTAGCCGAAGCACCTGCACTAGCAGTCAAGGTCACAGGATTCGGCTGTACGCGCAGTACGAAGCTGTTCTCTGCATCGAGATCGCCTGCCTCGCAGCGGATAGTCACTACGTAGTTACCTGCCATATCCGGTGTCAACTGATGCTTAGCATTGAGTGTAGCAGTTGAGCCGTCAGGCTTACTCGTTAGCGTATAAGTATAAGTCATCTCCTCACGGTTAGCGAAGAATATACCCTTTCCTTCTACATCGATGGTCACATATTGGTACAATGCCGTGGTGTCGGTCAATAGGATGACACGACGGGTAACATCGATATGCGGATCATCTGTTACATTACGTTTACCACTGGAGATAGCGGTCTTAATAAAGTAGAACTCGTCATCGACAGGCATAGCCACGTTGTTAGTCTGATACTGGCCATACTTGTCTGTACCGTCGTTGAAGAGCAAGTTACCGCCTTGGTAAGCCTTGTAGCCCACGATGTTATAACTGTACCACTCGTAGTCCACACTATCCTTACCGATATAGTTCATCTCGTGACCTGGCCATGTGCCAGCGGCATTCTTCCAGTAATAGATATACTTATTTTCCCAGTCGGTGATACCCTTATCGATCTTCGCATAGACGGTGATCTCATCGCCCTTGACGTTCACATCGATATCGGTCGAATCCCATTTTATGCCGAGATCAGGACAAACATCCGAACTGGTGACATAGACGCGGATCTTATAGTCACCTGCCACATCGACGGTTGCCTTAGCGGCAGAGGTCTCGCCTACTCGCTCGAAGATGTTCTTACTCTTATCGATAGACGAACCTGCAGGAACGGTGATCCACTTGTAGCAGACTTGTACCGTCTGATCATCGGGCACATTCGTTACAGTCGGCGTCATCGTGAAGTTATCGTTCACACGCACGATAGGATCATCGGTAGCCACATCGTTCACGTGGGTGATTTCTGCCTCAATAGCGGGTTTGTAGACAGTGATAGTAATCTCGTTGGACACAACGCCCGAGACGGCTTGACCGAACTCGTTGTGACCGCTTGCCGTAGCACGCAGTTTGTAGGTGCCTTCGGCTGCCACGATGTCGCTGGACCATGTTTGCCATGCGCCATCATCCAGTTTGTATTGATACGTAATCGTTGAATCAGACAAACCATCCGAAGTAATGGAAGCATCCGCTATCGCAATGGTGTAATCCTTCATCGTTTGGAGGACACCTGCATAAGCGAAGGTCAGCAATGGTGCGCAATAGTTGAAGGCATTGTTCTTCGGATTGTAGCGGTACATCACTGGACCACGACGGGCAAAGGCACCGCCTTCGTAGTTCTCTACATCGCGGAACTTGAAACTCTTGTTGTTAACATCTCCATTGGTTGCACCCACTATATCTCCCTTTGCATTTGGCAAGAACAGATAGTCTTGTGCAGTATTGCAACCGTACGGTGTAACAGCACCCTCACCGTTCGCTATACCGAGACGGATGAAGTTATCACCACCACCTACTGGCGATGCTTGTTCAAGCACAGTGCAATAGGTATTGAGGTAATACATGCTGTCCGCGCTATTGAAGATGAACGGTATCGTCTTCAATTTCAGATTCCAACCAGAGCCCGAGTTGATGGTTGTTTCCACACCTTCTGCATCCTTCACGCGTGCGCGTCCCTCTAAGAAGATATTGGAAGTTTTCCACTTAGCCCAGAACTCTTTGTTACCGTATGAACCTAAGGCGATTTGGGTAATGGCACTGCCTGTCAATTCTGCATTGTCGTACCAGCCGTCGAAGGATGAACCGACCTTCGTAGTCGTTGGTAACGAGAAGGTAGCCGTCTCGATGGTATAACTGCCTTCAGGAACAGCCACGCCGTCATTAGCATGATAGGTAATGGTGTATTGGGTTGGTGTCCACTTAGCAAAGATAGTTGTCGTTGCTTTGATGGTATCCTCGTCGAAGTCCCATTCATTGGTGCAACCTGCCTCTTTGTACCAACCACCAAAGTCATAACCCGTAGCCGATGGAGCAGCAGGAGCAGTCACCGTAGAGTCCTTATCTACCCAAACGGCAGCAGGAGCAGTGCCATGTCCGTTGGCATCGAATGTCACGCGGTAGTTCTGAATAGGCAGTTTGCCCCACCAGCAGGTATCAGGCGCGAGCGCTTTGTCAAAGTACGCACAGCGTCCGTCATTAGCAGTAGCATTGATATACAGTCCTGTTTGAAGTTTGTCACTTGACTTTGCATTGAATTTGATTTTCTCATACTCACCCTCATAGAAGGAGTAACTCCAAACGGTGTGTCCATCGCGGGTGAGGGTCTCTAAGGTAGCATCCACACCAGGCCAAGCCATTGAGCCCAATGTACCACCATAACCATGGCAACGAACGGCATTCCAGTCATACATGTTGTAGTAATAAATCTTCACCATCGAAGCCGTGCGCCACTTAGCATACAGCGTGATGTTGCTGGTATAAGCGGTGGCAGCAAGCGAGGTTACATAACCGACAGAGCAAGCAGCATCGGTGTACCAACCCTCGAAGACGTATGCTTTCTTGGTGGCTTTCTTCAATTTGGTTTCCTTACCGTAGGTGTGCGTAGTGGGATAGCCCGACTCGTGTGCACCCGAGAATGCCTCGTCGTTTTGATCCTTATAAGTAATGGTGTAGACAATAGCCTTGTACTTCACATAAACCGTTTGCGCGGCTTGGATGTTATTGATGGTATAAGTAGTACCACCTGTTTGCAATTTCGTACCCGTGCATCCAGAGTTACCATACCAACCTTCAATCTCATAGCCCGTGTTTGGCGCAGCGGTGAAGACCACGTTATCACCCGTTGCTACCCATTTGTTCTTATCAAAGGCTATACCATTGGCAGTAGCCGAAATCGAGCCCATAACTGCATCGTTCACACCGTATGGAATCTGGAGAGAAAGAGGTTGAGTACCTGTAGCGACCACTTTCATTCGTGGATAGATGGTTCCTTCCGTCGTAGCACACAACTGGAACTGATAACTACCAGCGCCACGCGTGGTAAGATAGGTTATATTACCAGCAACAAAAGTGGTGAAATAATCATTGTCCAGATTAATCGTTCCAGCAATGCCTGAAGCAGCAGGCATACCATAGTTTTGCTCATTATCAGCCAAGTCAACCAGACGGAATGCATAGGTGGTATTGGCTTCCAAAGTATAGCGGACGTCACCCCATGTAGTACCATAAATAGGTGTGGTATTCGTTAGAGGCGGCATACCTCCAGTACCCTCTCTATCTTTATATCCACCGCGCATTGCATATCGACCATCGAAGTTGGCATAGATGGTGACATTATTACCAGTCACCGTCACATTGGTCGTAGCGCTATTGGCATTTTCAAAAGTCACTTTGGTGTTATCTGAAGAAGTCCAACCCATGAAACGACTCAATACCGTTGGGGTAGCCGTGATAGAGAAGGACACACCATGATGTACTTTGGTTAAATCTTGCGAAGTGGTGATAGAACCAATGGTAGGACTACATCCCGCAGGTTTATTAGCCACGTTTGTAACCGTATAGTCAATATACTTGAACTTCACATAGACCGTCTTGTTGGAATTGATGACCACATCGTGGTTGAGTTGACCAGCATCGGACTTGCCTTCGGTGCACTCAGCATTGGTGTACCACCCCTCTACCTCATAGCCCGTGTTGGGCGTAGCGGTAAAGGTGATAGTAGTACCAGCCAATACACTGCTTTCATCCGCTGCATTGGAGGAGACAGTACCCATATTAGCGTCGTTCACGCCCTTGGTGATAGCGTAATAGACTGCACTTGAACTCCACTTTGCATAGAGCGTGAAGTTAGCCGTCTTGGCAGTGGCGCCAATTTCGCTAACAGGAGTAGTAGCACAAGCGGCATCCTCATACCATCCGTCGAAGGTAAAACCATCCTTCGCACCATTGACTAATACGGTCGCCGTGCCGTAGGTATGGGTTTTAGGCAGGGAAGCCGAGTTGTTACCTGAGTAGTCTGCATTATCCTTATCCTTATAAGTAATCGTGTAGGTCTCAAGTTCAAAGATAGCATACACGGTCATATCAGCTGTAGCGGTTGGCGCATAGGTAGCATCCGTGCTGAGTTGTGTACCTGTACCATCCTGCGCGGTGTTCCACTCTTTGAGTTTATAGCCTGTAGCAGCAGTTGCCGTGAAGGTGATTGTTTTGCCTTCATCCACATAGGAATTGGAAGTAATTGCCGCCCCATCTACCGTGGCGGATACTCCCGTGCCATTACTACCATATCCAAAGGTTACCTTGTAGTTTTGGGAAGGAAGATCTATCCAAGTGGCTGTCTGTAAATCAGCAGAGGTACTTAAGCATCTGCCGTTGTTGTCGAGCAAATTCCAAAGATTCTTTGTTCTATAAGTTTGGTTCTCCTTGCTAAGGAACATGACATTGGTACGTTCGCCCTCGTAGAAAGAGTAACTCCAAATGGTGTGACCATCGTGAGTACGCGTCTCTTTGACCGCATCAGGATATGGTGATTCTGTTGAGGGCAGTGTTCCACCCCACGCGTGGTAAGTGACGTTAGTCCAATCAGGCGTATTGTAGAAATAGATTTTGATAGGCGTAGCCTTTCTCCATTTCGCATACAATGTGATGTTACTTGTATAAGCAGTAGCACCCAAAGATGTCACAGCCGAACTTGAACAATCTTGGGAAGTGTACCAACCCTCGAAGACGTATGTTGATTTAACACCATTGACCAAATTCGTCGCTGTGCCATAACTATGAGAAGTTGGCAACGAAGATAAGTTGTCACCCGAGTAGGTATTATTGCCTTGATCCTTATAAGTAATCATATAAGTCTTAGGTTGGAACTTGGCATAAAGAGTCCTGCTTGAATTAATATTCGTAATGGTGTATGGGTTAGTTTGTGATGTAGGTACTCCCGAATAGTCAGTGCTTGTGTACCAACCATAGAACTCATAACCCGTCTTAGGCGTAGCCGTGATAACCACGGTACTACCATTTGCTACCCAATCCGTTGAATTGATAGCGACACTATTAGCCATAGCAGTTACCGCACCCATATTGGCATCGTTCACACCAAAGGTAATCTGTGAGGATGCAGGAATATCCTTGATTTGCACTTTAGGTATAAGAGCGCCCACTGTGCCATTGAATGCTACATCAATCGTATACACACCTGCACTACGTGTGGTAAAGAGAACTGGATAAGCAGTACCCGTAAATGGTGTATATCCTGCTGCACCAAAGTTAGCGATGGTTGTATTTTCGGTATCATTGCCATGTTGTACGTGCGCAAGCGTATCGTATATAAACATCTTATATGTTGTGTTAGCTTGTAGCGTACATTTTATGCATTGCCAACCGCCATTGAACAGAAGTGGTGTGGTGTTATCCATACCGGGCATACCACCATTACCCGAACCATCGTTCAGCGCACCGCGGACAGCATAGTGAGGAGCGAAGTTAGCGGTGATGGTCTTGCTATCTGCTGTAGCATAAATCTTAATGGTTGCTGATGCTTCAGTTCCTTCTGCTAATGTTACACCATCAGGAATAGTCCAACCTTTGAAGAAGTAACCTTGATTAGGAGTAGCGGTTATGTCAGCCGATTTGGTAACAGCACCCACATTGGTAGCAGAAGTTGGACTAACTGTACCTCTTTTGGCATCGTTAACTGCGACAGTAACCGTATGCGTTGCAATCCACTTAGCATACAGGGTAGTGGCTTGAGTGACTACATCGGAAGAGAAGTTCCAGGCATTGGTCAGTTCAGTCTCTTTGTACCAGCCACCGAACTCCCAACCTGTAGCGGTTGGATCGGTAGGTTTGGTCACTGTACCTCCACTTTGAACACAACCTGCGTCAATCTGTGTTCCATGATCCTTCATGTCATAGGTCACGCTATAATTAAGTATAACTGAAGAGGCAGAACCTGCTTTCCAATTTGTCACCTTACAAGCATTGTTTGAAGTAGTAATAATGACGGAAATTTCATCAAGAGGTTGTCCAGTATTTTTACTAATGCGTTTGAACACATACGGAACATCAATAGTACCCACTTGAGCCGAATATAAGTAATCGTTGTTACAGTCATTTACTTTGACCATGTTTTTGTCATCCCCATTATAATCTCCCACTTTGAAACCACTTGTTCCACCTTCCCAACCAGTAAAGTTAGAGTAATCCAAGTAAATGGTTCGAGTAGAAGACTCAGCGTATGTAACAGATAGTTTCTTGGTCGAGTTGTTCCACGCAAATACATAGTCACCCGTCTTATCTGCTAAAATTTTGCAGTTGTTTTTATTCGTTTCCATCGTCCAGCCAGAGCAGTTATTACGGTACATCGTGCCGTTGTTGCCATAATAGTCTGTTCCATACAATACCTTAAACTCGTACGGAGTAGTACTGGCAGTCAAGTTGATAGTAACAGAACCATCCGTTAAAGTATGGGTAGTAGGATTCCAATCGTTCATGGTACCAATGATAGCACCATTAGGAGCGTATTTTGTCCACTTGGCGTAGAAGGTCTTATTACCTGTGGAACCCTTTGCAATTTGGGTAACAGCCGAACCCGAGCAATCCGAAGCGGTAAACCATCCATCAAAGCGATAGCCAGTTTTGGTAGGTTGATCCAATGTGATGGTGGCGGTTTCTATGTTGTAATTGGCAGGATGCGAACCCGAACCCCACGTACCCGAGAAAGCAGCATCGCTTTGATCTTTGTAGGTGATGGTGTAGGTAGTAGGAGTCCACTCCGCATAGAGCGTAGTAGATGAAGAAGGATTAAAATCAGCATTGACATCGTAGTGAGTACCTGAACCATTTGCTGCAGTATTCCAACCGTTGAAAGTATATCCATTTTTAGCCAAGTTGCCACTATTGCCTTTTACCTTAATGCTTGCTGCATCATCTACAGGTACAGTACCCGAAGAGGCACCATTCTTGTCGTAGGTAATTAAATTAACTGGAGTTGCATTCACCCAAGTCTTCATCGTTGACGGATTGAAGTAAATGGTAATGTTACTTACTTTAGCCGTGGTAAACGTCCTATTAGTACTACTTGATTCTGTAACAGTAATATTAGAAGAAGACTGACTATTATCTGGGTGGTGATCATCTTCCCAAGTGCTCTCCCAAGCATTTTTTCGAGTTATACGGTAAACTTTCGCTCCAGCACTTGCATTATTGCAGGTCTTGGAATAGATGCCATTATTACAAGTAAATTGATACGTGCCTGGAGATCCTGTTAAGTCTGGTAATTTACCTGCTTCTCCACTTCCATGACTGGAAACGAAGTATGGATAATAAACCGTCAGTTTAGAGGTAGAACTATTATAGACAAACTGATAGTTACCTGCACCATAAGTAGTGATTCCGCAGTTGCCTCCGCTGGTTGTCATGTCCCACCCCGTGCAATTATCTATTGTCATCGTACCATTATTACCATAGTAGGTACTGCCCAACATAACTTTGAAGTATTGTGTGGTACCAGCAGCAAGAGTGATATTTGCTACACCATTGATGAATGGGTCCGTTGCAGGATTCCAGCTATTCCATCCTCCACAGACGGCACCTGTTGGAGCATATTTACCCCAACTACCGCTACATGTACACTTATCACTATCCCAGCAACCGCTGGAATTGGAAATCGTATATAAACGTTTGCCTGCATCGCTATCTAACGTCAGGTTGCCTGTTTGCGCTGACAAATATGAAAGTGTACCACTACCAGTTACACGGGCAAACTTCAAACTCGTGAAGTTCGCTTTATCTAAATCAATGTACCACACATCACTCGTTCCTGAGACTTGTGACATACGGGCTCCTGGCCATGAGGTTGATTTTCCACTTACACCCCAGTAGTGGATAGAACAACCTGCGCCATCGGTATTCCACCATGATGGCGTTTTACAATAAATGCGAACAGTCTCACCCCACGCTCCTTGGCTAAGGCTAAGCCCGAGGAGCATTAAGAAAGTCGTTAATAATTTAAAATTCTTTTTCATCGTATTTCGATTTATATATTAAACATTCCATTTTATTAACCTATTAATGCGTTGATCCAGTTTGTGGGAAACAGCCCGCACATTGTGCCTCTGATCCAGTTACGGTCAGCGTGATATACTTGTTGTTCGTCTTACCACCATCCGTTACCGTCACACAGATAACGTATGTTCCTGCCGCAGCAGCCGACACATTCGGATTAGCCTCCGTCGTGGACGAGAAGGTCACACCCGTACCCGTCCAAGCGTAGGTTGCCTCACCCGTTACATTGCTGTACTGAGGATTGAGTTTGATCGCTGCCGTACCTAACACATACGTTGCACTACCCGAGTGCGTGATGACTGGTTTGGAATCATCAACGGCTCTGAACTTGACATAAACCGTTTGCGCAGCCGCGATATTACTAATCGTATAGGTAGTTTGACCACCGGCTATAGGAGTGCCTGTGCAAGCCGCATTATTATACCAGCCCTCAACCTCGTAGTTCGCATTAGGCGCAGCGGTAAAGACTACATTGTCGCCTTGCGCTACATATTGGTTATTGGTAAATGCCACACCTTGCGCCGTAGCAGTCACAGAACCCATACTTCCGTTGTTGGCACCGAACGGAATCTGGTAGGAAGTGAAAGCCACATGCGACTTCACCTTAGGCGTGCAATAAGCAGTAGGCGTATAAGTGCCATTATCAAAACCAAAGAGGAACTCGTATTCACCTGCACCTTGGGTATCAAAGTGGAAGTCTTCAGTTCCATTCATTTGCGTGAAATATGCGCCGTTGATAATTAACTTAGTACCCTTTGTTTGGCAACCTGCATATCTATCTTGTGTCTTATCATACAATTTGAATTTGTAGGTTTTGTTGGCTTCCAATGTATAGGTGACGTGACCTTGACCATCATGTACATCATTGAAGGCAACAGGCGTATTGTTACCCCAGCCAGGCATACCTTTATTGCCATCCGATAGATGTGACCCACGGAACGCATAGCGACCTGCGAAGTTCGCTTTGATGGTATCATTATCCGCCGTGGCATAGATCTTAATGGTGGTAGAAGAGATCGTTCCTTCTGCTAATGTTACTCCATCAGGAATAGTCCACCCCGTGAAATAGCAACCCGCCTTAGGAGTAGCGGTGATAGCTGCCGATTTAGTAGCCACACCTACACCCGAAACAGATGCTGGACTAACAGTACCCATATAGCCATCATTCACCACGACTGCTACGGTATGCATCACTTCCTCAAACTTCACATAGATGGGCTTAGACGCTGTGGCACTATCCATGCTATTGACCGTGTAGGTTGCACCACCCGTTTGCAGTTTAGTTCCTGTGCATCCAGAGTTGTCATACCAACCTTCAATCACATAGCCCGTATTAGGCGTAGCCGTGAAGACCACACTGTCACCTTGTGCTACCCACTGATTATTGGTGAAGCTGCTGTCATTCGATGTCGCTGTAATAGCACCCATCGTATTGCTATTGACACCAAAGGCAATCTGGTAGGACTTGAACTTCATATTGCACTTAATCTTAGGCGTACAAGCACCAGTAGGCGTATAAGCGCCACCATCGAATCCAAATAGGAACTCGTACTCACCCGCACCACGAGTAGTGAAATGGACATCTTGAGTGCCATCCAAATACATATAACTTGCCGTATCTACTGGGAGTAGTTTACCCTTCGTAGGAACACCAATATATACATTCTTACCTTGAGCAGCCGTCTGCAATTTTTCAAGTATTTGGAACTTATAGGTCTTGTTAGCCTCCAAGGTATAGGTAACGTGACCTTGACCTTGCCAAACATCATTGAACGCAATAGGCGTATTATTACCCCAACCTGGCATACCTGC
>DCID01000016.1:18401-151519 GCA_002315745.1 Bacteroidales bacterium UBA1735
TCATTCGCTGTGGCATTGACCTTAATAATTGCTGATGTAGGAGTACCATCTGCAATCGTTACATGGGAAGGAACAGTCCAGTTCTGCAAGTAGTAACCCGTCTTACCCGTAGCGTTAATCGTGGCAGTAGTGACTACACCTGCCGAAGCATTATTAGGACTAACCGTACCTTTAATGGCAGCATTATTGGAGACCACAATCACGTTGTTCATAATCTCACCCCACTTAGCATACAAGGTCGTTGCCGCCTTAATTGGGGTTGTGAAGTTGAACTTGTTGGTAAACTCAGCATCCGTGTACCAGCCGTTGAAGATAAATCCATCGGCACTCAAAATGGTATCCTTCGCGCATAGTCCGTCCGCTACACACGCCGTATCCACGCTTACTCCATGACCATTGTTGTTGTAGGCAACTGGGTGAACACGATCAATCTTAACTGCGGTTCCTGTACTCCAATCAGTAAGCCGACATGCATTATCCGGGCTGGTAATAGTGACAGAAGCAGAATTATAAAGTGTACCTCCGTCGGGACTATAACGTTTGAAAACAAATTCAGTACTGGATTTGTTGACATCAGCAGCAAATAAATAAGGTACATTACAATCTGCCACTTTCGTCATCAGTATATCCGAACCACCATCATTCACTTTCATTAAAACATCCGTTTTATCCGTGTACCATCTTGGTGTATTCCCTAAATCCAAATATACCTTCCGCAAGTTATACTCAAAGATTGCATAAATGGCGGTATCTTGCGTGATGGTGACTACATAGGACGCATCCGTGCTGAGGGTTGTACCTGTGCCATCCTGCTTCGTGTTCCACTCCTTGAGTGCGTAGTTAGCAGCACCTGTAGCCGTGAATGTAACTGAACCGTTTACATCCACATAATTGCCCGAACTAATAGCCTCTGTGCCGCCCTTTTTAGCCGTCACACTCGCACCATGTTCGCCATAACCAAAGGTGACTTTATAGTTTTGGGTTGGCTTAGCAGCCCACCATTCTTTTGTTACCTTCGTCGAATCGTAGAATGCGCACTCACCATTGTGACTAAAAGCGCCATAGTAGGTACCCGTTTGGTTCTTGTCATTCTGCTTATTGTTAAACTTAAGACGATCATAGTCGCCCTCGCTGAAGGTAATGCTATAGACAGCGTGGCCATCGCGCGTAAGTGGCTCTAAGGTAGCATCCAAGCCTGGCCATTTGGTGGAAGGCAAAGTGCCGCCCCAAGCATGGTAACGAACACCCTTCCAGTCATACAGGTTGAAGAAGTATATCTTTACTGCCACAGGTGCACTCCACTCGGCATAGAGCGTAGTGTCCTTAGTTAGCGTAATCTGCGTACCTACATTAACATGTGTACCCGAACCATCGGCTTTGGTGTTCCAACCTCTGAAGAGCATTCCCGTCTTGATTAGTGGACCATTACCAATCGTGTCTCTTACCGTATTATACGCCACATCGCAGCGCGACGTATCTACAGGCGCAACTCCCGAAGTCGCCCCATTCGCATCGTAGATAATCTTGTAGGTTGGTTCAGCAATCACCCAAGTCTTCATCGATGATTTTTCAAAGTAAACCGTCACATTGCTCTTCTTGCCAGTCGTGAATTGCTTATTATAATTGCTTTTAATAACATTGATATTGGAATTGGCATTGTCAATCACTTGATCCTTTTCCCAACCATCTCCTTCCCAACCGCTGCCTCGTGTGATACGATACTCATACGTTGCACTATTTTGGTTATTGAATACTCTGGAATAGATACCATTGCTGCACGTAAACGGATTCTTGTCTGCTGTCCATCCAAGGCCTCCAAGACCCGTTTCAATATAGTACGGATAATAAACCGTCAAGTGGGAATTATTATAAACAAAGATATAGTCGCCCTCTTTTACCGAGGTGATTTGGCAGTTGGCGACAACACTGGATTCCATTAACTTATTGGTGCAACTCTCACGGGTTAGCGTACTGTTATTGCTATAACAGGTACTGCCCATCAGCACTTTGAACTGGTATGTAGTAGCCTCTGCGAGATGGATAGAGACCATACCATCCGTCAGTGGGTGGATATTATGATCCCAACCGTTCATCGTACCAATAATCGCACCAGTAGGCGCATATTGTTGCTCAAAGACCGCATACACCTTGGTGGAATCCAAAATAGTCGTTGTATAGGTAGGAGCGGTTACTAATGTTGTACCCGTACTGTCTAAGCTGGTCTTCCACTCTTTAATAGCATATCCTGCCTGTGCGGTGGCACTAAAGGTCACAGACGCGCCCGCGTCCACGTACGTACCCGAATTAATAGGAGTAGTGTTATTGATCTTAGCCGTCACACTGGCAGCATGTCCGTCATGACCAAAATGAACCTTATAGTTCTGAGGCGGTACTGTGTCCCACCAGTTTTTAGTTACCTTCGTGGAATCGTAGTAGGCACACTTACCATTATTGGTCGTTACATCCCAGAAATCACCTGTTTGATGTTTATCATTGGCCTTATCATTAAACTTAATACGGTCATAATCGCCCTCTAAGAAAGAAGCACTCCAAATCGTGTGCCCATCGTGCGTGATGGGCTCTAAGGTAGCATTAAGACCTGGCCATGTGGTAGAAGGCAAACTACCATACCACGCATGGTAGCGGACGCTATCCCAATCGTAGTAGTTATAGTAATATACCTTAATAGTATTCGCCTCACGCCACTTCGCGTAGAGCGTCGTGGTAGAGGTGATAATATCGGAAGCGAAGTCCCAGTCGTTGGTACATGCCTGATCTTTGCACCAACCCTCAAGAATCCATCCACCTGTAGTCATCGTAGCTGGCTCAGAGATCTTACTATTATGATCTGCCCATACAGCAGCAGGTGCTATACCGTGTCCATTCGCATCGAATGTCACTACATAGTTACGTGTAGGCACATCTGCCCACCACGTGTTTGGTTCTACGCTCTTATCATAGAACGCGCACTTGCCCAGTGAGAGGGACATATCATACAGGTTATCTGTTTGATTGCTTGCATTCTGCTTGTCATTAAACTTGATACGGTCATACTCGCCCTCGTAGAAGGATACACGATAGACATAGTGTCCATATCGCGCCGTATCTGTACGAACAGCATCCAAACCTGGCCACTCGGTAGAAGGCAAAGTACCACCCCATGCATGGAAGCGAACACCGTCCCAGTCTAATTGGTTGTAGAAATAGACGCTAACGATTGCTGCCGCACGCCACTTCGCATAGAGTACGATATTGCTCGTAAATGCTGTCTTGCCTAACGAGGTCACTAAGCCCGAAGAGCAATTCTTAGACGTGTACCAACCCTCAAACACATACGCTTTCTTTGTCGCTTTCTTCAGCTCGGTTGCCGTGTTGTAAGTATGCGTGGTCGGATACTCATCTTCGTGCACACCTGAGAAGGCAGCACTGTCCTTATCCATATACGTGATGGTGTAGGTCTGTGTTTCGAAGATCGCATAGACCTTAATATCCGACATTAGTTGCGTGGTATAAGTAACATTGGTCGATAAAGCGGTACCCGAACCATTCTGCGCGGTGTTCCACTCCTTGAACTGATAGCCCGCAGCCGCTGTTTGCGTGAAGGTCACCATCATATTGTCATCCACATAACTATTCGATGCCACCGCCGCATCATTGGCTGTGGCTTGCACCGTAGCGCCACCTGTGCCCATACCATACGTCACTTTCCAGTTCTGGGTTGGCACTGGCGTCCACCATGCGGGATCGGATAAGTTATCCTTATCGGTATTCAAACATTTGCCGCGGTTAGCGGACAAGTCAGTAAGAGCAGTCGTTCTGTAAGTCTTATTCTCCTTGCTTAGGAAGAGGATATTATTATACTGTCCTTCCTCGAACGAGAAACTCCAAATCGTGTGCCCATCGTGGGTGAAGGACTCCTTGTTAGCTGTAGGATAAGGCGCAGAAGTCGCCGTAGCCGTACCACCCCATACATGATAGGTCACGTTCTTCCAGTCAGGTGTGTTATAGAAATAGATCTTCACCAGTTTCTCAGGCGCAATCTCGCGCAAGTGCAATAGCAAGAGCGAGTCCTTGGTCACCGTCTTGATGGTATCCCAGTAGTCTCCTACCTCCAGCACGCGACCTCTCCATGTATAAGTCTGTCCAGGAGGGATATTGACGTAGATATGCGTGGTGTCCTTAGGGGCATCGCTGCAGAAGTAGGAATAGCGATACGGGGTTGTCGTTGTGCGATAGACGGCATAGAAAGTCGTATCTTGCGGTGCCTCGTCCAAATTATTGAACTTGACCAAACCCGCACCATTTTTCTCCATCATGGTCTGCAATGTCCAGCCCCAGAACGTGGTGTCTGCCGAGCAAGCCGCAGGATTGGGAGTCGGCAGATTCACCTGAATATAACTCTGCGTTTGAGCATAGATTTCTCCGTTCGCCATCCACGTGTGGTGCATCTTCGTTGCTTCACCACCATTGTAGGTAAAGGTAATCACATTGTCTGTCAAGGCAATGTTTGTTAGTTCGCAACCCGGCTTGACCGTCTTGTTTTTTACTTTACTCGGACCCGGATAGCAGTCTCTACCCCATCCTAAATCGGTCTCATAACCATACGCCGAAAGCACGGTGTAATGAATCTGACCCGTGACATTGTTCACAGCACCCCAACCTTCCTTATAAATGACGCGCCAAATCAGCATACCGCCGTACGGCAAGCCGATATCGAAGTAACCCGTCTTAGGACGATTCTCTAAGTAATAGATCGTATCCCCAACCGAATTATAGGGTAAAGCTACTGTGCCACCCGTGATGGTGCGGCAATACTCTGTACCATACGGCATAATGACATTCTGTTGTGCATCCTTGGCTAATAGCGCAGGTGTCTCTGCCCAACCCATATAGCACTTATCGAATACGCTGTAGAGAGGTGGGCTCTGGCTATTGTTATTGTAGTTACCTTGATCCATCAGCGACCAACGACCCGGGGTCATGGCATTGCTATAGTTAGAGCCGTACTTAGTATCGTAATAGTCCGGCATACCTAAGATATGGCTAAACTCGTGGCAGAACGTACCGATACTGCATGATTGGGTACCTGAACCACCCTTTAACTCCGCCGAGCAACTATAAGCATACAGTCTCTTGCCATCATAGTAATAATTACCACCGCAGTTACGGCAGTCGCGCATATTCCATTTGTTAGGCCAGATACAATCTGCACCACCACCCGACGACTCGGCATAACCCGCAAAGATGACATTGATATTATCTACTACACCATCACCATCCTCATCGTAATTGGCAAAATTACAGCCATCGGCATGCGCCTTTTCACAAGCCTCATGAATCAAACAACCCACACGCAAGTCATTGCCATTCTCATCGTCACCACCATAGTACGCCATCACACTATCCGCCGTATAAGGTCCCCATACATCAAAGTGAGGCACATAGTTGCCATCCGATGATTCTTTGAAATACTGACGAGCCGACGCGCTATCGAGCTGATTGAGCATCGCATCGTAGTACTTATAGTTATGCTTGCTCTGGAGTTGCACATCACTAAAGTTCATCAAAATAACAAGCACATTTTGGGGACGTGAAGCCGAAGCCTTGAGTTCCTCAGCCGATTGGTACATCGGCGACGACGTACGACGCTTCTGACGCTGAGGTGCTGTCAACTGCTTTTTAGCAACGACCCAGTAACCCGCCTCGTTCTTCTCGACTTCCAAACCGTCTTGGTTCACCCAATAGTGATAACACTCGTCACCCATTAGGCGAAGTTCAATTTTGCTGCCATCCGGTTGCGTCATCGTAATCCAATCGGGACTAGCCGAAGTTGCCCACGCACCACAAGCGATGGCGAAAGAAATGAATAGGAAAAATAGTTTCTTCATATTGGTATATGTTTTAAAGCTGTTTATTTACCAACGTTTTATTTTATAAAAAACGCCGCAAAATTACTGCTTTTCGCGCACACACGCAATATGAAGAAAAATTTGGTAGTAAAAGGTATCAGTTATTTATTTGATACTCAAGATATAACGATATCTCACTACTAGTCATTTGGTAGTAAACAGGAATATACCACCTACCTACTTTTTAGCATTCACGATCATCAGGCAACCACCACCAGGGGCTAGGTGCACCGGATAGGTGGACAGGTGATAGATGATTTGCTCATGCTTATAGTCCGTCGCATTGCGATGGGCATTCGCCCCATCGCGGAAGAGTTCTATACTACAGGTTAGAGGTGCTCTAGAAATCCTCGACGTCCTAGAGTCTCTAGAAACACTAGAGCCTCTAGAAACATTAGACCCAACTAACTGAGATAAATCTATCGTCAGGTCACGTGCCGTCCAGTTGGTCAGCGCACCTATATACCACGTATCGCCCTTGCGGCGAGCGGTGACAATATACTCCCCTACCTTACCATCTAATATCTTCGTCTCATCCCACGTCGTCGGAACAGCCGCAATGGCGCGCGTGCACTCATCCTCCTTCTCATACATCGTCGGAGCATCACACAGCATCGTCAACGGCGCAAAGAACACCACATACTCCGCCAACTGGTGACAACGCGTACCTTGGCTCATCGGCTCTATCTGCGAGAAATGGAAACTCTCCTGTGTACCATTGCGCATCGCACCCTGCGTGTAGTCCGCAGGACCCGCTGCTAAACGGATATAGGGTATCGTCACATCGTAGTTCATCTGATCTAGATACTTCTGCTTGCGCAACTGCTCCATACCAAACACACCCTCAAAATTGAGCACATTAGGATAGGTGCGCTGGATGCCTGTAGGCTGGTAGATACCATGGTAATCAATCACCATATGATACTTAGCCGTCAGCGCTGCTGCCCGTTCGACAAAGTCCACCATGGGTTGGTCATCGCGATCGAGGAAGTCAATCTTAAAGCCCGCTATACCCATCTTCGCATAATGCGCCACTGTGTTCTCCATATCACTCACAAACGGGCAATAACCTGCCCACAATATAAGACGCACATTCTTCTCACGACCATAGTCCACTAGCGCCTGCAAGTCTATCTCGGGCACGACCTTGAGCAGATCATTCTGCTTAGGCATTGCCCATCCTTCATCCAGAATCACATACTCCAACCCATACCGCGAAGCGAAATCGATATAGTACTTATAGGTCTCCGTATTGATACCTGCCTCAAAATCAACTCCCGTCAGGTTCCAATTACACCACCAATCCCATGCAACCTTACCCGGCTGTATCCAGTCCGTTTCCGTTAACTGGTTAGGCTTCGCCAACAGATACACGAGGTTATTATCCGCCAACTGCGTATCGCTGTTGCTCACCCCTATCACACGCCATGGCAATGCCTGTTTGGGCTCAATCATAGCGATATAGTCCTTACGCGTAATCACATCTTCACGCACAAAGAACCGCACTGCTCCCTGCTTCACCGAATCAGGTATGGGTGCAAAGCGACCAACCAGCGCATTCGTGGCACTATCGTGTAGCAAGTACATGCCTGCATAGTGTCTCAGATCGGCCTCCATCAATAACGTCTTGAAACCGCGCTCACGTTCCACAAGCACAGGCGTAAAAAGCAGATGATCGGTACGAAGCTGCGACAGATTCGTACGGGTATAGTAGTTCTCATGCGAGGTCTGGAACTGCGTGTTCCAATCACCCTCTAATCGCACATATGGATAGAAACCTGCTGGGTCGTCCGAGAACCGATACCGAACAATCTCGTTCATCACCTTCGCCCTCTTTTTACCCATATACACCCAACGATAGGCTACACCTTCGTTGTACGCCCTCACAATCAGTTTCCATGACCGATTCGCGCACACCATCTCGCGGTAAGCAGTCGTGATCGTATCACGATGATAGACGGGCGGTACCACCGTCTCCGTATATAGCTTAGGCTTAGCCGTCTGCTTCCAAGCAGAACCACACACGCCCTCTACTTCCATACCTATCTGAGATGGTGCAAGCATCTCGGCCTCTTGATGTGTCACCGCGATCGTAGAAAGGGAGGTTGAGAGGGAGAGTGTGACCTTCGTCTGCTCATCCGGAGATGACATAGTAAACGTGTCTTGCGCATATATGCCAAGACTTACAAATAAACTTACTAATAATGTTTTGTATTTCATAATGATAAATATTTATTCTATCGAGTCATAAGCGGGATTGGCCTGTAACTGCATCGTCACGGTCGTTGGACGCTCCGCATCGAGCTCAACAACCGTCGTATAGGGCGGCACTAACTTCGCCTTCGCCGCCCCAGGTAGCCCCAGGTAAAAAACTTGCTTCGTCTGCTTTACCTGCATCTTAGCTATCAATAGGCTATCGGGATAGCGCTCCACGCACTCATACACCTCATTCTTATTCGCCACCAAATCCATCACCTGCTCCGACGAGAACGTATGCTCATGCAGCCACTTCTCTCGCACCTCACTCCAACGATAGTAATACTCGTTGATCGCCTTCAACCCCCGGATCCGACACTCCTGCTCGTTATAAAGGACTTTGACCAACACCTCGTCATCCGACAGCGAAGCGGTCTTTCTTCCTTCAGCGAAGCGGTCTTTCTTCTTATAAAACACAAGTTGCACATTTGCAGCCATGGGCAGTAACTTCGCACCCTCCCAATCCGTGAGAATACGATCATACGGCAAAACCGCACCTACCCCCTCTAAATCCATCGCGTTCACGAGTGCCAACAGCGGGTCGTCGTGACCGAAGCGGAGGTCGGCGACAGCCCCACCTTCATCGGCTTTGGAGATGATGTCGTTCAGACCGAGTTGGGCGTAGGGACGACGCAGATAACCATAGGGCGAGTTGCAGAAATTAATATAGAAATGATACGTCGTACGTGCATCGTAGTACTGAAACGTCTGCTCACTGAGAAAGAGGTTAGGCGTGATCTCCACCTCAAAATCCGCGGCATAGATCAGTGTTGCATACACCGCATAGATAAACCGCGCCTGCACGGAGTCCGGCAAATAACTTGCACGTTTAAACAACTTCGCCATCGACTCCTTATACCCCCGCGGCATCCTACTCGTGAGCGAATCAATCAACCTCGGTGTATCGTCCTCCGTGAGGTTGAGTTTACCACGGCAATTGATGTACTCCTGATACCGTTCGCCACACTCCATGTCGTAACGTATCTGTGGCTTCGCGGCTGTCAGACTATTGGTAAACGCTGCCATCGACATCAGGCATCGTGGCACCATACTGCTCACTGCCCTTACCCGCGGCGAATCGACGGCAAAGACCGACGGATAACGTGCCACCATTCGTTGCGCTAACTGCTCATGCTGCTTGCGACCTAACGGCAATAACCGACGTGGCATATCACCATAGAGGGCATTGATCTGCTTCGTCAAATTGAGCAACGAATCGCCCACAGGTGTGAGGGCTTGATCCGCCTGCGCCTGCGATAAAGTCTCTATCAAATACGGATAATACCGCCAACCCTGATCAGCACGCGAACCATGACGACCATAGTGACTAATATAGCACGCCTCATAACCCTCTGGCGCAGGGGTGTCCTGCGTCTCAAGGAAATCATACGGGTGCGCATTCACCCCAATGACCCACGTTAATATCCATAGTAACTTTGTCATATACTAATCGCTTCGCTACTAATCGCCTTCGGCTACTAAATACTTCGTATAGAGTTGCTTGCAAATAGTCACCTCGTCGTAGGGAGAGGGAGAGGGAGAGTGAGAGGGAGAGTTGACCCAACACCATTCCCAGTCCTTTACCTGCTCGTTAATCACCCCTTGTTCCATCTCTACATCCATCATCATACACTGCCCCACATACTCCAAATACATCTTCCATCGTTCATAGTAGTACGAACTCAGCATCCCCGACCATAACCGCCACGAGTAGTCGTATATACTGCAATCCCGCGAACCCCAAGTAGTAATCAAATTCTTGGCATTACGCTCATATAAATCCTTCTCCGCCCTCGTCGTACCCCATGCACGTGCCGCATCTACCCATGTACTCAATCGCCACTCGGGGCGCGTATGGAGCAACGTATCCATATCCAATATCACTTGCAGGAACTGCTCCTGCTTATCCTCAAACATCTCCGTATCCCCTATGTCATAGGCATGCGCTATCTGCCGTTGCAGCGAATCGGCATAGTTGGCTAACACCTGCCGCGTCACATCGACCAAATCATATCGATACCCATCACTCTGAACCAATACCTCCGCCTGGGACATCAGTAGCGACCAAGCGGGTAGTAATTCCTCATACTGATAGGTCTTCGTGGTCTCCGTCCAGCGGCCATCTTTTTGGAGCGTCGGTCTAGCGGCAATGATACTGGCGGAAGGCCCACCATGTCCTCTTCCGCCCGAATAGACGGTACGATACAGTATATCCCACGCTGCATCAATCGTGTCATTGACCTTACCATAGCGGCTATGCGCATACGCGTGCAACCACGGCTGCACCTCGATCGAATCTGCCCGCCACACATTATCCAACATCATCTCAAAAATCACAGGGTTCGTCTCAATCGCCTCCGGCGTCAGTCCAATACCCTGCATATGGCCCGACCGACTGTCACAGAACGTGCGATAGGGTCCCTTCGCCACTTCGTTCATCCGACCATACATGAGGTTATTACCCCCAAAGTTATTGAGCATACACCATATCCATGGTTTACCATAGAACGCCTGCTTGCGCTGCCATACCGGATGTGCCTCCGTCCACAGATCTAAGATGATCATCCGATCATCGGGAACAGCATTGAGTAATGCCAAGGTCTGTGACTCTCCCCAGAACGCACGGCTCTGCGTAAATAACCAGCCTTGCATTACCCATACTGCCGACGAATCCGCTGCCAACATAGCGTTATAAATTTGTTGACTAATACCGTTAAGGTAGGTGCTATCGTTTTGCGGCGGTTCGTTTTCGTTAAATGTATCGGACGAATAAAAATGATTCGTACCAAACGTGCGGATACTCTCTTTTAAGAAAGCAGTACCAATCTGCTCAAATAGTGGATCCTCCGGATCTAAAATATATGTCTCGGCTATATCCAACCAGTGGGTTTTCTTCAACTTGGCCTCCGGGAACTTATCCTTAAACGTAGGTGGTACATGTCCCGTGAAAGCTGGCAAAATAGGCATCATCCCCAACTCCCGTTCGCGTTGCAATATCTGCTTCTGCAATCGCTCCTGCCCATCCATAAACGACTGCGGCAACGGACCACCCCACCCGTCTAAGTTCCCCATCCAAAACCAATTAAAGTACGCGGGGCCAGGAAAAAAGGATTGTAACTCTTCGTCACTGAATCCCATCGAGCGATATACTCGCTGCCAAATACTATTCTGTCCCGTCAAAGCCAATGGCAAATTCACCCCATGCATCGCCATAAAGTCAATCTCGCGTTGCCATCGCTCCCAATTCCACCAACTCATCGAGTAGTTGAACGTACAATAGTTGAAGTAATATCTATACTTATACGGCGTTTCACGATGCACTCTCTCGGGCACAACGGGTAGTGGATTAGTCAAATGCAGATTGACACTATTCCACTGAATACGACTATGCGTATAGTGCTCTAAATAGTAATTAAGCGCACTGGCTACACTCACGCCATTGGTACCACGCAGCACAATGCGGTCACCTTTTTGCTCCAACTCAAACCAATCTCTATCCCCATCCCTTGACGCAATCTCTACCTCAAAGGACGTATAATACTCCGGTAACACGCGCTTTACCAAATTCCTCGCTGCTTGCACTGGTTTCGAACTGGGCGTAACAGCCATGACCGAAACAGTCGCTAAGAGCAGTACTATGGATAGGCGCAGTCTTTTCATTTACTATACGGAACACGATAGCGGATATCCGTTGCCGAAGCAGCAACCAACAGTTCAAACTGACCGGGTTCGAGTACCCATTGATGAATCTGATCGTTGTAATATTGCAGCATCTCGTCCGTAATGACAAACTGCACCTGCTTGGTTTCGCCCGGACGCAGAGACACTTTTTGGAAGGCTTTCAGTTCCTTCACCGGACGCGGAAGCACCGACTTCAAATCGGACACATAGAGTTGCACCACTTCCTTACCTTCGACTGCGCCAGTATTAGTGAGCGTGAAAGTGAGAGTGTCTCCGCTAAGGGTAGGTTTGCCATACTTGAACTGCGTATAACTCAATCCAAAACCGAAGGGGAAAGTAGGCTGATGTTTCTTGGACAATGGCTGCAGTTTCTGCCCATTGGGCAACGTTACCGCTTTCTTCAAGTCACTATATCGATAGCCCACATAGAACGACTCGGTATAGTTCACTTGCAAATCCACACCAGGATAAGTGAGTGAATCGAACTGATGGGCAGGATAGTCCGTCAACTCCGGCAATATCGTATAAGGCAACTTACCCGACGGACATACATCACCCGAAAGGATGTCGGCTATGGCATGTCCCGCCTCGCTACCACCATACCACGCTTGTAGCACGGCTGCTGTATGGTTGAGCCACGGCATAGCAAACGCATTACCTGCCACCGCTACTACCACGAGGTTCGGATTCGCCTTATATAGTGCCTCTATGACTTCGCCTTGACGATACGGGAGATCGTATTGTTTACGGTCATGGGCTTCGTCATCCTGATTACGAGCCTTGTTGAGTCCACCTACAAAAATGACTACATCGGCTTTGGCTGCCGCCTCAACGGCTTCTGCTAGTATCTCCTCAAACGAGCGCCTATCTTCAAGGCTCTGACCCGTCGATACCCCATTATACTGGTTACCCACATGTCCTACATAGCCACGAACCCAACTCACTTGATCACCAAAACGCTCCTGCAATCCTTGCAAGGGCACTATCTCATATTGCGCTTTGAGCGAAGATGAACCGCCACCTACCGTCATCATCTTCACCGCGTTCTCACCCACCACTAAGATTTTAGATTTTTGATTGGTGATTGGTGATTTTTGATTATTGGGTGACAAAGGCAAAATACCATTATTCTTGAGCAGGACAATACCCTCGTCCGCAATCTCGCGGGCTGTAGCACTATGCTCGGGACAAACGAATCGACCAAAACCACGCTCCTTATTGGCAGCTGTCTGATAGATAAGCCGCAGCACGTGACGCACTTTATCATCAAGCACGTCGGTCGATTCTTGACCCGACTGCAATAGACGCAGGTACGGCAATGCTAAATAGTAGTTATCATAAGCATTCTTCGAACCAGCATCTAATCCGTTGGTGTGCGAACCAAACTCTAAGTCCAATCCATTATGAATAGCCTCCTCGGTGTTCATACACCCACCCCAGTCGGACACCACTGCACCCTCGAATTTCCATTCTTTGCGCAGTATATCCACCAACAAACGATAGTTATGGCAGCAGTACTGATTGTTCCACTTATTATACGAACCCATAATAGACCATGTGCCACCTTGCTGAACAGCCGTCTTAAAAGCGGGCAGATAGAGTTCATAGAGTGCGCGATCATCCACGGTCACATTAACCTTGGTGCGGTTCTTCTCTTGGTTATTGAGCGCAAAATGTTTCAAGCACGCAGCCACCCCATTGCTTTGCACACCCTGTATATAGGGTGCTGCCATCGCTCCCGCTAACATGGGGTCTTCACCCATATACTCGAAGTTACGTCCGCATAGTGGCGTACGATAAATGTTCACACCGGGACCGAGCAGCACATCTTTGCGACGCCACAATGCTTCCTCACCGATGGCTTGACCATAACGCATCGCCATCTCGGGATTCCACGTAGCCGCCAAACAACTGAGTGCGGGAAAAGCGGTACAAGAGTCCGATGTCCAACCCGCTTGATCCCATTCGTCCCACTTCACCTCCGCACGGATGCCATGAGGACCGTCTGTGCACCATAAACCTGGTACACCAAGGCGAGGTACACCCGGAGAGGAGAACTTAGACCACGCATGGAGAATAGCCACTTTCTCCTGTAAAGTCATCGCTTGCAGAATAGCCTCCTCCTGCACTTCAAAGGTCGCCATAATGGGACGATGGTCACTGAGGAAGGGCACACGCGAGGTGTCTTGGATCACCTCAAAGCGCTCTGCATAGGCATTGCGATAGAATATATAGTCAATGATATGCGTCGCTGTGGGTTTATAGCCCGTAAACGTCTTCTCGTTGGTCGTTACTATCGCCTCTTTTTGACTCCAATGCATATAGTCATAGAGAGGCACCAGAGATGGGTCGTTGGGGAAAACATTCATATCACCCATCACGAACATCGGCATTCCATGACCACCTAATGCTCTCAAGGTATCTGCCATCATGCGCAGCGACTGCTCACGCGCTTGTACACCTTTATGATCAAGATGCGTATTGAAGACGATGATAGATTGCTTCGTGCGCTTGTTCTTCAATATCACATAGGTCGCTATGCGCTCAAAAGCCGCATCCCAACCTTTGGACATCACTAAGGGTGTTTGGCTGAGCCAGAACGTACGAGTCTGTACCAAATCATATCTATCTTTTCGCCAATAGATAGGGCAACCCTCATTCGCTTTCAATCCCGGACGACGTCCATCCATCACATGCGCATAACGAGATAAATGCTCCGCCAAATAGGCGTCCATCTTCGGCGTCACTTCCTGCATACCCACTACATCGGGATAGATAGAGTCAATCATCGCCACACAGGCTTCCTTACGATATTCCCACTGATTGGCACCATCATTCGGCGTCGCTGTACGAATATTGAACGACATGATCGTGGTACGCTCTGCCGCTATACCTGTTAGCGATAGGGCTAACAAAATGACTATACTTACATTCTTTTTCATATACTTTCTAATTTTAATTTTCTACTTCCTACGGGCTTTGTGCCATACGATGCAGACGAGAATAACAGATAGCGTAGCAGCGGCGATCCAAAACCAGAGGGCTGGCGTGAAATTATGCACATACTGCGGCACACCACCAACGATGCCTGTCTCTATCTTATTATTATCGAGTAAGAGACCAGATACGATATCTTGCAATCCAGCAGCCGCATAGGACGCTACACCGACCACACCGAGTGCCGCACCAGAAGCTTCGCGCGGAACAATATCTACCGCCATCAATCCCCCTAAAAAACAGATCAACACACCTATCGCTACGCCGAATAACACCATCGCCAATATATTCACCCATAGCGCATCACCACCATAGGCAAATAGAATCAACGCTAGCACTTCTAATACCCCAGCCGACACAGCTGGTATATAGCGGTTCCCTTTGAAGGCAGTATCGCTGAGCCATCCCGAGAAAACTGTTCCTATAATACCTAATAGCGCATTGATGGAGATAATCTGCGTGGCATTAGCCAACGTCATTCCCTTAGCCTCCTGCAGGTATAGCACCCCCCAACCATTGACAGCATAACGACTCACATACATAAAAGCCGACGCGAGAGCCAATACCCACACGTAGGGATTGCGCAGCACGGCTTTTTGTGCCATACCGACGGACTGATTCTTGGGCTCATCCGTCTGCTGCTCACCTGCAAAAACCTCCACAGGAGGAAGACCTTTGTCCTTAGGAGAGTTATGCAGCATAAACACAATAATGAGCACACCTATCAATCCGGCCACCGATGCGCCTATGAATCCATATTGCCATCCAAATAGGCTCACTAAACCACCCACCAATAGGAACGAAAAGAACTCGCCTAAGTTGTGACTCAATGACCAAAAACCATAGAACGTTCCCCGATTGGATAACGCGAACCATCGGCTAAGTGTCACTACACTGGACGGAGCTCCCATCGATTGACACCATCCATTGACTCCCCAGCAAATCGCAAACACAATATAGAATGCCGCTGTGGAGATGATAGTTTGCTGGAGAGTGATAAAGCCCAATATACCCACCACTACATTGGCAACCGTGGACAGCAATAGTCCTGTCGCCATAAACCGCTTGACATTACTATGATCCGCCAAGAAACCATTAATCAGTTTGCCTATCGCATACGTGAATAGCAGTGCTGACGATATCACACCTAATGCCGATGCATCTAATATACCAGCATCTATAATGGGTTTCTTAACGACATTCAAACTCGTACGGCACACATAGTACATCGAGTAACCTATGGTTACCGCTAAGAACGAAGACCATTGTAGTTTCTTGTAACGAGATTTTATTGCAGCATCATCCATCACTTTCATCCAATATCTATTTGTTTACTTCTATACCAAGTACGTTGTATCTTTGCCCATGGTACTCAATCACCATCTGCCCGTCCTTCATTAGTTTGTGGTTGTCGTTGTGGTTGTCGTTGTGGTTATCGTTAACGTTCTCCACTCCCGTAGGGGCTTGGCCCACTTCCATCGAACCAGGAACAGAATATTCATTACGCGTCGTGCCTATCTCATCCATGGTCAGGGTACCGGCAAGGCTACCCACGTTCATGATATCCGAACCGGCAGCAGATGCCGACAGCGCGTCCGCGTCGAGGATGTTAATATCCTGATCGGCATAACGGGTCGTTAGGGGCGAAAGCGCAGGTATGTTCTCTTCTCCATAGAATTGAACATCAGGCACATACACACCCTCTTCTACCTTGCCACCAAGTAGGCTTACCAGTTCGGTGCAAGCGGCAGCATAGTTATCAGCTACGAAATCAAACATACCAATGGGATAATTGGTGTTATCATCCGAGGAGAAAATATTATTCGCTCCACCGCGCACGAGAGTTGGATCTTCCATATAGATATCTCCGCGTCCCTGACGTGAGCAGTAGTTACCTGCGATGATATTGTTATACGCGCCGATGATACCCGAGTAGTTATAGATAGCACTTCCGGCAAACTCTTCGGAACTCACACCTGGTTCGTCCCAGACGGCGGTATAGTTACCCACGATGGTGTTATTCATCAGCGTCATACCACCATTATTGGACATCTCTTGCCAAAGAACAGAGCCACCTACCCCTTCTGATAGGAAGCCAGCTTCGACATCAATGCGGTTGCCGATAAACGAGTTATTGACCAGACGTATGTCGGTGATGTTCTCATCCGCCATGAGCACGATTACACCCTTTTCGTCGGCACTATTATTCACAAAACTATTGCCATAGATATATGCCGTCGCATTCGAACTATGAAAGAGAGCTGAACCACGAAGCGCGTGGTTGGTTTCAAAAATCGAGTTCTTAATCGTAGAAGAGAACACATCGCGTCCCAACGTATGTAAGCATCCTTCGCCTACAGGGACATCATTATTGGTGAAAATCGAGTGTTCCACCTCCATGCTGCAATCATTGGCATAGAACAGACACGTACCTTCGGTGGTACAGTTATCTATGACACAATCCACCAAGCGCACATATCGTCCGCTACCATTGATGATAGAGCCATAACCGCCCTGTGGGCAAGTTGCATCCTTGATAGTGAGTTCACGCAGTTCAATGGACACGAGATTAGGCATCGTAAATAGTTGGCATGCGCCTGTGAGATAAGCGTCCTTGTTACCTTGGATGATACATGAACTACTCAACGAGAGAGACTCGTTACCGAGGTCATAAGCTCCGCGCTTGAGATAGATAATCTCACCCGCAGGTATCTTAGATGCTTCTTCACGCAATTCAGTCACGTTGTTAACCACATGCGTACGCTTGCGGTTGAAGGGCAAAATGGTTACTTCACACACAATAGGCATGTGGTCGGATGGCAAGATGGAGAGTCCGCATTGCGCAGCACAAACCTCATAACTCTCCACTTCCATACCACGTACATAGACGAAGTCAATGAGTTTACCATCGACACTGGTCGGTTTACGCGAACCCACATAGGTGTTATACGGGCCTTTGGGCTCGGTCTTCGTCATATCGCGGGAGTTACCAAACGATGCGTAGTAATACGAATGGGGATCGTGCTCGACCAACTCGCAGTTCATATCACCTGTAATAATGCAGGCATAGTCACCACTAATCTTCATCATCTGCTCGGTCGCCGTACGCGCCCCTTCGCGAATGGAGATGGGGTGCAAGTCCAAGTGCGTGGCAGCGAAGTAGAAGATCTCGCTGGTCTCCTTGTCTTGCAGTTTAGCCCAAACGAGTGTGCGTTCAAACTCCGCATCCCAGTAGTGACCCGGTTTGGTGATATCAGGCGCTAAGTAGAAAGCACCTTTGTCCAAACAGTTATACTTGCTGGTACGATAGAGTAACTGGTTACTGCAGTTCTTCTCGTGCTCAACAAAGGAATAGACACTCTTGAGCTGATTTTGGATATACGTGCGTTGAGACGAGGTCACTTCTTGAAGAGCCACCACATCGAAGTTCGCCGTATCACGAATGACCTGCATCACCGCTGAGCGGCGATTAACCCACGCCTTTTCACCCGTATCTTCCGAGCTGGCACTCGTGCGGATATTATACGTACCCACACGATGCACAGCAGCAGACGACAGGAGAGTGCTTAGCACAAGTCCTATTATCAATATCGATTTACGCATTATTTAATATATTTGCGACCATTTTGGATCACAATACCCTTATAGCCTTCTCCAACGGGTTGACCTAAGATATTGTACATTTGGTCATTATTTACCTTATTTTCGTACACATTCTCCACAGGTGTGGGATCAGCCTCCATCGCCATAGCACCTACGCAAGTGACATTGGCGTCACGCTTATAGCCACGTTGATCCACCGATGCATCCACTTTCGTCCACTTGGGGCACAAAGCGTCTGCCAGTTCTTGGAGGTGAGCCACATTGTCACCATCTTGCATAGCGAGCGGCGCCATCGTCTTGGAGCAACCACCATTGTCTGTCATTTGAGGATCAGTACCGAGGTAATCTGCCATATGTTGCACGGTCGTACCTTTAGGTGTAGTAGCCTTATCGGTGACCAACCAAGTATTAGACTGATCATTCTCTTCGACACCATTCTTATAGTAGAAGTAGGTACCCGTGATATTGTAGCCACCCGAGATGCAATTAGTACTTATACTATTGAGATTATCACTGGAGTAGAGCACAGCATATTGTTTGCTACCATTGTCATTGGGACCCAATACGATAGAGTTAGCGATGTTCACCAGACCATCCTTGTCGATGTGGAAGTTAGAACCATAGGTGTTAGGCGTTTCGCTCGTTTGGTCAATGGCACGAACTGCCATATTGTTCGCAATCGTGCAGGAAATGAAGGTAGCACCAGAGGAGTTAGCGTTTAAGCCACCACCGTCAGAGTAGCCCTTGCTGTTCGCAATCGTAGTGTTGATAGCGAAGAAAGGACCATAGGATATTTGTGCTCCGCCACCATAGAAGCCAGCCGAGTTCATATCGCTACCACCCATGTTATTACCATTATAGAGGGCACAACGCTCCAACACGCAGTCAGGATTGATGGGGCGGGTAGCCTCGTTATTAATAAAGTACTGACGCATACGCAGCAAGCCACCACGGGTCATACTGGTACAGTCATGCAACTCGCAGTCGGTCATGTGCAGATAAGCACCTACGGAGGTCACGCATTGCGAACCACGACCATTAGGCGTCACGTGGTTATAGAATCGGCAGTTGCGCACAAAAGCCGTACCGCAGAGCACACGCAGAGCTGCACAGTTAGCCGTAGAGGTGAGCACATCGTTCGGAGAATCGACCTCACCATCGTAATAGGTGCAAACCAAATCGCAACCGATAAGACGGAATACCAAACTATTGTGAGCCGTGTCTTTGGAATAGTCCACACGAATGAGTGCCTGTGCATCGCCCTTGTCAGGTATGCCATTACCATTGACATCACCGGAGAAAATAGTAGGCGTAGCCGATGGATAGTCAGGCAACTTAGTTACTTTACCAGTCGCCTTAGGATCAAAACCACCGATGAAAGTGATGCTTTTTGCCACCGTGAACATCTCGGACAATTGCGTAATCTTGATAGTACCACCTTTAAAATAGATGGTATCCTTCAAACCAGATAGATTTTGACGTACCGTAGCAGGCGAGATAGCATTATCCCAACTGGTTGCACCTTTGGTCAGGGTAGATGCAGGATCACAATAATAAGTTTTTGCCGAAGCAGACATAGCCATTGCGGCTAACAGGATGATTGATAAATTCTTTTTCATATTCGTAATATTTTAATTGGGTTTATATATGTATTTATAGTTATTGTTTCACTCCCCAACCTGGGTTCTGAGTGAGAGCGCCTTTACTGAGCACAATCTCTTGTGTAGGTAGAGGATAGAGGTAATCGCGATCCTCTCTCCATTTTCGGCCGGCAGTAATGTTATCCGGTGTTCCATCTGCTAAGATAAAACCGGATTTAAACTTATTATCGACAACCTTATTGAGTTGCAGATCGACATTTGCTTCGTAGAAGGTGATACCAAAATCGAAAGGATAATCATTGATCCAGATACACATATCGTTTTCACCATCGCCGTCCATATCCATGTAGCCCGACTCATCATCTTCGTTTTTAGTAACAGCCGGTACCGAGAAACCATAGTATGGGTTCTCAAAGGCTTTACCCTCTTTCCAACGTATCAGATCCCAATAGCGATGTCCTTCGAGCACGAGTTCGATGGCGCGTTCACGACGGATCTCGAGGATGAGTCCTTTATTACCACCTTGATCAACATTAGGATAGAGGCTCTCCATATAAGGACAGGGGTTAGCGTTTGCTGCCGCAGCATCCAAGAGCACTGGCATACCTACACGGTTACGTAGCACATTGATAGCGTTCTCTATATCTTTACCGGACTCGCCTAACTCTGCTTTCGCTTCGGCATAGTTGAGATAGATCTCCGCCAAACGGAAGATAGGCATATCGTTCTCAGAGTTGTTGTAATTATCGTGTATCTCCTCGGTCACATACTTGATGAGTTGATAACCAGTAATGGAGATGGTAGGATTATAGAACTCCTGTTCGGTCTTGCCCAAACGGATATAGTGTCCAGGGCGGAACATGGTCTGTTCCATACGTGGGTCACGACCAGTCATTTCCTCACCCATGGCGATGGTGTCATATCCCTCCCGATCGGTGTAACGGGAGCCATCGGTACAGAGATACTGGTTAACCAAGCGCTTTGTAAATCCAGGACGTCCCGTAGATAAGGAGGTGGTGTAACTGGAAGCATTATGCTTGAGACCCATGGATCCATCGTAGCCACGTGCCATAATCATCTCGGGACAAGCACGCAGATCGTTCATCCGGAACATATCCAAATAGGGTTGCGTACCCGCATCGTAAAGGCTATAGCCACCTTCGTCTATAAGACGCTGAGAGATGGCAGCTGCTTGTTGTAGATAATCGCGCCAGTCCACACCTTTTACGTTATGATACTTACAGAACGTACCCTCAAAGAGGCAAACACGAGATTTGAGTGCCATCGCCGTATAACGGTTGACTTGGTATGCAGTAGGTTTCTCGGCAGGCATCAAGGCAATAGCGCTATCTAAGTCTTTGATGACATATTGGATAACCGTATCACGGTTGTCACGCGGCTTGTAGAGCGCACTATCCGAACTACCTAATGGCTTATCTAACCAAGGTACATCACCGAAACGACGCACTTTGTCGAAATAGAAATACGCACGGAAGAATAGAGCTAAACCTGTGTATTTATCACGAGCCGCTTTGTCCGTACATTGATTCACATGCTCCAGGAAATAGTTGATATGACGCAGCGTACCCCATGTCCAAGAAGACGAACTAGCATTGGCAGGGATAGTACGATTACCCGTAGCCTCATCGGCTAAGGCAGTGAGCGCCAAGAAATCACTGGTCTCTTGGTAGCACGAACTAGCCCCAGGCATGATGGTATAGAACTGGTTGGTGTATTGCTGAAGTTGTTCTTCGTTTTGGAAGTAGTACTTCGCACTCACCGCATCTTGCGGATACTTCTCCAACTCGTTACATGCTACACAGAGCATCAACGGAAGAATATAAATAAATAACCTTTTCATAATTTTCAAATTTTTATATTTTCAAATTTATCATTAGAATACTATATTCATACCAATGGACATCACACGAGAGAAGTTATAGGCTTGTCCGCTACCTTTACTATAAGTACTGGTAGAAGTTGCTTGTTCAGGGTCAATATACTTGGTATGCTTCATCAGCGGTGACACATAGAACAAGTTCTCACCCGAGAAATAAACACGCAAACTTTGTACGACCTTGTTTTGTGGAATAGGTACCGTATAACCGATGGTTAAGTTCTTTAGACGGAAGTATGCTACGTTCTGTAAGTAGCGGTCGTTGACTACGCCTAAAGGTCCGTTGGACATCAATGATATATATCCACGAGGACGTGGGAAATAGGCATCCGTATTGGTCTCTGACCATACGTCATCCATGAAGTTGGATGGAATGAACGAGCAATAAGGACGGTTATATGGTCCCCAGAATGCCTCGGACTCATTGGTCGGATACCAGTCTTGGTGACCGATACCTTGGAAGAATGCGGAGAAGTCCACACCATACCAGTTAAAGCCTAACTTGAAGTTATAACTATAACGTGGGAGGGAGTTACCAATCACTTTCAGGTCACCATGATCATCCAGTGTAGAAGAACCAGGATTGATCGAATTATCACCATCGAGGTCCACAAACTTCATATCACCCGCACGCCATCCGGGTTCACCGGTGGAGTTCACTACGCGCTGATCCACATAGGATGTCTCCATAGTGGACTGATAGAGAGCAGCCTCTTTATCCGAAGTGAAGAGTCCATCGACGGTATAACCCCATATCTCACCGAGTGTTTGACCCTCATAGTAATAGTTGGTATTGTCATTGGGGTTGGTATCCAATATCTTAGTGGGGTTATTGAAGCGAGTCACTTTGGTGGTGTAGTCACCTATACCGAAGCTAACGCTGTACTCAAATGGTTTACCACAAGCCATAAAATGGTCATTCCACGAGATAGCCAATTCCCAACCCATCGTGCGCATATCGGAACTATTCGATTTAGGTACGGATGCACCATAGGTAGCAGGCAGTGGCATACCGGTTACGAGCATGTTCTTCGTATCACGGATATAACCATCTATGGTAAAGTTCAAACGATTGCGGAACAATCCAAAATCCCAACCGAGGTCATAGGTCGTAGTGGTCTCCCATGTCAAGTCCGAAGACTTCGGATCGTCCTCACGGGCATAGTATGAATAACTATCATCTAACTTATAACTCAACGATTGATTCAGATTCATCATCTCAATATATGTATAGTAGTCGGAGATGTTCTGGTTACCTAATGAACCCGCGGAGAAACGCAGTTTATTGTTTGTCCACACATTGGACACTGGCTCCCACCAACGCTCTTCACTCATACGCCATCCGACAGATCCACTGGGGAAGAAACCCCAACGGTGATCTTTGGCAAAACGGGAAGAACCATCACCGCGAGCGGAGAACTCTAACAAGTAACGTCCCTTGTAGTCATAGTTAATACGACCGAAGAAACCGAGAGTGGACCATTCGCCAATACTACCGCTCGAAATAGTCACATCACCCGAAGCGAGGTCGAAAGCGGAAAGATCTTGGGATGCTAAGTCCTGCTTACGCATCTTCATATTATCCTCACGATAGGCTTCAAACTGTGTACCAAGCAGGACGGTGAGGTGGTGATCTTTATCGAACGTATCCTCATAGGTTGCATACGCGTTGAGAGAATGGTCATTGACCCGATAATGTTGCTCCTGATACCAATCTTCCCAGTTACCAGTAGTTAGCCACGCCGTCGTACCTGGTTTGGTCGAATAAGGCACATTGACCTGACGGTTCTTATACTGACGATAGCGGAACTTATAGGTATAATCGACTGAGATAATAAGTTGCTTAATCGGCTGGATATCGAATCGGTTTGTCGTACGAAACTCACGCTCCGTATTGCTATTGGTCGTTTTCCCATAGATAAGGGTAGCCGTTTGACCATCCGCTACAGTAGCCGACGAGTTAGAGTTGTTATTGATATAAACAATCGACCCATCGGGGTTAGTGGGCAGTACATTGGCAAGCGCATGTAAGTTGACGCCACGCAACATAGCACCCACACTGCTATTACCGGGATAATCGCGCTTGGAATAGAAATAGGAGGTGTTGTTCGAGAACGACAACCATTGGTTAATCTTCGCATTGACTTTGGTACGGATAGACATGTTATCATACGGGTCATTCTGGAGGTTTAGAATACCATCTTGGTGGTAGTAACGACCAGACACATAGAAGTTTATCTTCTCAGTACCGCCTTGGATAGTAAGGTTATGCTCGTGTTGGATACGGCTCTTCTTAAAGAGGTAGTTGTACCAGTCGAAGTTACCTAAGTACTTGTATGTACCATCACTATTGTACATGACCCAAGGACGCTCAGGATTCTCCTCCGTATCGTTACGACGATCATAGAGGAGCTGCATATCCTCCTCCGTGAAGGATGTGTAGTTAACGCCTTGATAGGAATGCATGAATAGGTCATTGATACGAACGCTCTCGTAACCGGTAGTGATATAGTCGGTAGAGGTAGTGTTCTGCGCCCAACCTACTCGACCATCGTAGGAGACATTGATCTTGCCTTCCTTACCATTCTTAGTAGTAATAAGGATCACACCCGCGCTCGCACGCGCACCATAGACAGCAGCTGCTGACGCATCTTTCAAGATAGATACGGACTCAATATCGTTCGCATTCAATCGCGACAGACTGCTCTCCACTCCATCCACGAGAACGAGAGGCTGTGCGCCGGAGGTGAGGGAGCTGGCACCACGAATGTTAATGGAGTAACCCGAGGTAGGATCACCACTGTTGGACACGATGTTCAACGACGGGTCAGCACCTTGGAGGGCTTGTACTGCCGAAGGAACGGGACGGGCATTAACCGTCTTTTCGTCGATAGTAGCTACGGCACCCGTCAGGTTCACTTTCTTCTGAGTACCATAACCCACGACTACGACTTCGTCGAGCACTTCGGTGTCCTCTTGGAGCGTCACTTTCATGTCTGATCCAGCGTCCACTTCGACCGATTTGTAGCCAATGAACGAGATTTGTAACTTACTGCCCTTAGGGGCTTCCAGTTCGAAATTGCCGTCGAAGTCGGTGACTGTACCAGTCGTGGTGCCCACCACAACTACGGAGGCACCAATAACCGTCTCACCAGTAGCATCCACGACGATTCCCTTCACCTTCTCCATTTGCTGGGCAAATGCCAAGGTGGATAGTAGCATCAATCCTACTAATAAAATTGGTTTAAGTTTCATAATGATTTATCATTAAGTATGTAATTAATACATTATTCTTGTTTATAACGCTCAGGTGCTGTCTCTGGAGCAGTACCTGAACCCAATAACATAACATTGGAAACAGATAGATAAACTACTGTTTTTACTTGTGGTCTTCTATACGTTTTTTTCATATTGGAATTATTTAATTATTTTACCTTGCGCATTAAATACTTTACCTTCACGAACAATGTAGAGTACATCGTTTAAGATAAACTTCTGAACATCGTCACCATTGCCCCATACCTTTTCGACACCAGTCGGCGTATTATGAGCCTTCTTAATGACAATACCATAACCATTGGTGTTACCTTTAGCGAGTGCAACCTTAGCATCACCCATCGTGAGATCCCAGATAGGCGTACCATCCTTAGTGAGGAATACTTGATAGCCCTCTACTTGCGCCACAGCGATGGTGTATTCACCTGTCTTAGGCGCATAGAGTAATACGGAGTACGATACTTCATCGTTTGCCATTGGCAGGTCGATTATACAGAGCTTGGTGTCGTATGCCTGACCGAAGATCTGCGGAACAGATGGTGTATTAGTCATCGACATCTTCGCGAGGTCACGACCAATCTGATAGTCGTTGGTAGCATCCTCGGTAGAAGATAGTAAGAGACGATCTGTATATTTCTCATTAGCCAATGTAACAGCCACTTCTTTGATTTCATTGCTCATAGCACGAGCTGCCACAGAAGATGGAGCACTGGTTTCCAATTCAATCGAACCTTCTGCGGAAGCTTGATAGAAGAATGATGTACCTACAGAGAAGTGAGCGGCATCAGAAGGTGTTTTCTGCACGTATGTATAGGTACTTGGATCCAGCACTTGAACCGTTGCGTTGACATAGCGGTAGTTCAGTTGCGAGTTACCTATACCATTCCATCCAGCGTCAGTGTCTTCGCCTAAGCCAGACTTTGCATACTGGTGAACAGGCAACGAGGTAGCAGGTTTCGTAAAGCCATCTCCATACATCTTCATACGGAAGGTTTCCACATCGCCATTGATGGTCATAATATAGAATGTACCTGGTTGCAAGATACCACGATATTTTGACCAACCGTATTTACCTTGAGCACGTACATCGCCATGATAATCCATGATAGCATAATCCACTTCGTTTGCCAATTTACTGCCATCTGCTGCATTAAATATACCATTGATAGCATCTACAGGGAATGGAACGGTGAACGCATGCCATTGGTCAGCCACTGTCTTTCCTTCGGCGTGTTGATTGATTGTCAAATCAAAGTATGCAGCACCTGTGATGTGGAGTTGATCATCTCCAAGTTCTGCAATCTGACCCGAAGTACCCGTCGCACTCATCGTGGCACTGATGTAGAAGTTATTAATAGTAACGTATGATGCATTGATGATGATTTGACTACCTTCCTTAGCATATACCGATCCTAATGGCGTATAGCCATCCACGTTGAGAGTACCTCCATTATTAATGGTTACGGTAGCATTCTCTGGCATATCGTCCGTAGAAACTGTTTGACCACTATTAATTACAAAGGTATTTGGCATAATCTTCAAGGTATAGGTGGTATAGACACCCGGATTGGATGACCAAGCCGCCTTGATGGTTACACGACCGCTATCTGTTGCGGTTACCAAACCCGTAGTAGGATGAATGGATGCAAAGGTAACATCTTCCACGATTGAGTAGGTGATAGCCGCCTCATCGTCACGGTTATCGATTTGCGGAGCCATTTGGAAGGTCTTATCGGTCTTCAAATTGAGTATAGCCTCCTTGGTCGTATAGAGCAGATACGGCATCATGGAGATATGATTAATCTCTAATTGTGATCCCGATTCGCTATTCACCTCGATGGAGAACTTACCATTTTGCTTAACACCCGTCTTGGTATAGGTTCTTGGATACCAGCCACCCGTAGCGGCTAATTGTACCGTTTCAGATACCGTACCGACTTTGACATCGAACTTAACGGCTTGGTTACTATTGGAAGCGCACCAGTCGAAGGATACCTCCTTCACACCACCTTCGTCGCTAACGGTTTCAATCTTTCCTAATTGATCTCCATTTCTAAGCATCGTGGATTGGTCATAACCGATACGACGCAGTGAGTCGCGGTTGAATTGGGTAAAGTTCCAGTTATATACGCCATCTACACCTGCCACTTCCGTTGGTTCTGCACCTCCGTATGTAGCTATGCAGTTGTCGAAGTCATCCACAATAGCGGTAGCGTCGGAATACAGGACATAGATCTTGGAGATAGCTACACCTGACCAACCCATAGTAGAATTAGCATAACCCACACGTAACTTCAGCGAATTAGCATTCACATAAAGAATAGAGTCGGAAGCAATTTGATCTTTCTCAGGTATATTGCAGCCATCTGTACCCCAATACTTGGTTAATACGTAACCTTCCTCAATAGGTGCATATGTAATCTTTACATAATGAATGGTCGTACCAGGACGTGCATTGATGTCGATGGAGCCAGTATGACGGTAGCAGTTGAATCCAGTTGCAAAATACTTCAACGTATTTGTTGCATCCGCATGTATAGTAATCACATTATTAAGTGCAACATCTTTATAACATTGCTTTTCAGTCAAATTATGCTCCTTACCCAAATCAATAGCTTTCTTCGTCTCAGCAATTCCCTCCTGAGGAACGAAGTATTTCACTTCAATGCCCGTAATATGGACATCCGCATTGGGCTTGGCTGCAGTCGAACCCGTGTAGAATACCAGTTTATTACCATCTACCTTATAGGTCGTACCACTTACATATTGGTTGGCCGCAGCGATGCTTTGACCATTAGTACCATAGTTATTGGTAATCACACCATTGTTGTTGGCCGTATAGGTAAACTTCACGGTTTGGATGATCACACCCGCTTTTGCACGGATGGTAAACTGACCCTTGTTGGTAGCCTGGTAGAAACGTACACTCTTGTCACTGCTGCTATACTGTGAGTTGTTTTCAGCAGACGAAACGGAGATAATATCATCTATCTTGAAATAGGTGCGGTATTGATTGTTCTGCCAACCACCAGCAGTAGCGATGGTAGCAATATTGCCCGTTACCGTTTCCGTACCAGGAACAGAAGCACTCTTAGCGGTCAACTCAAAGGTTGCAGAGCAAGGCAGATAGGTTGCCGTTCCTTCCACATTGGCGGTAATGGTAGTCTTACCCACTCTGCCACGCATCGTAATAACACCTTCATTCGTTACGGTAGCCACTTGCTCATCACTACTCGAATAGGTGCGTGCACCATCTGATTGAGGATCTATAGTGAGAGGATTGCTAAACGGCTCATCGTTCTGGTATTTCTCCATCGTGACATTTTGGAAGGAAGCTGTTGTCATGTATTTCGGCACTACTGTCACATTGTAACTTGCGCTACCTGCACTATAGGCTTTATTCTTTGTGGTTTTCGCCGTAATAATGGCAGTACCCGATGTACCGCGAGTAACTACACCATTAGCATCCACACTGGCAACCGCACTATTGCTACTCTCATAGGACGAAACAACGCAAGAATCAGGTGTCACTGTTAATGTATTGGTGAACGTGGTAGCGTTGAGATAAACAGTAGTATCACTATTCGCGAAGGTCATCTGAGGTAATGGCAATACGTACAGCAGATAACTTGCGGTGTCTGGTGCATACATACGATTCTCAGCCACCATCGCTTTGATGGTCGTCTTACCTGTACCCACGATAGTTACCCAACCTGTGGCATCCACCGTTGCAACGTCCTCGTTAGTACTCAAATAGGTCGTATCTCCTACGCCAGCCTTGGATGACAACTCATTGCGGAACGCAGCATCGTGGAGATCTTTAGACAGACTATCCACATTATACTTGATATTGGGCTTCGGAGCCTTGG
Organism: Bacteroidales bacterium UBA1735; assembly: GCA_002315745.1. Taxonomy (GTDB): domain Bacteria; phylum Bacteroidota; class Bacteroidia; order Bacteroidales; family Paludibacteraceae; genus Colicola. The sequence continues at coordinate 47,491 of DCID01000016.1, forward strand.
TAACGGACAACACATAGGCATCCTCGGATGCTGCGTAAGGCAGATTCTGCTCCAAACGACCTCTAACAGTATAGTTACCTTCTGCCGTATAGGTTACCCTACCGTTACCATCTACCGATGCAGTAGCAGGTGAACCATCAATCGAATAGGTGACATGCCTACCCGTATCAGGAGCCTGTTTAATATCCAGAGTCTGTGTATACTCACCGTATGTCAGCAATCTCGGAACTTCGTGATCTTTAAACTCAACCGCTGTTGTCTCCAAGTTAATCTTCAACTGATACGAAGCGGTTACACCAGCCGTAGCGGCAGTTGCGCTGATGGTTACTGTACCACCACTCTTGATAGTTACCTCACCAGTAGATGCATTAACTTCTGCTATCGAAGCATCCGAAGTAGAGTATGCTAACGTCTCACCCGTATAGTTTATGAGGGTATTGTTGGTAAACTTCCAACCTGCGTCCTTATAATCCTTTGCAGCGATGGTTGTATCCTTACACGTGTATAATATATAAGGTGTGAGGGATATATGTCCTACCTCAACTGTTGTGCCCGACGCATTATCTACTACAATCGAGAACTCACCATTGGTCTTGTTATTGCGTTTTTGGAAGTTGAAGGTGTATATCTTATCCATAGCGGCAGCCGTCTTAGTAACATTCCAAGAGGAATCACCTGCCGTCACGGTGAAGTTAACGGCTTTACCGCTCTCTGTAGGATGCCAATCGAAGGCTACCTCTTGCAAGCCACCCGTGTACTCGGTCATAATCTTACCACCCTTGTTGATAAGGACAGATTGGTCGTAGTACATACGTTGTGCGTTGTCGCGTGCAAAATTCTTAAAGGTCCAATTGTATTTGCCATCTACACCCGCCACAACGACGCTATCCCCACTCTTTGGGGTACAGTTGTTGAAGTTATCCACCGTTACCACCGAACTATCGGAGTAGTTGACGTAGATTTTGCTGATTCTAACACCTGACCATCCTGCCGATGATTGAGGAGTACCTACATACAACTTCAAAGACTTTGCATTGACATACAGAATAGAGTCAGAAGCAATTTGATCTATAGCAGAGATATTGAAGCCATCAGTACCAAAATATTTGGTCAACACAAAATTGTCGGCATTAGCAGATGTATAAGTGATTTTCACGTAGTGGATAGTAGCTCCTGGACGCGCAATAATATCGATTGCCCCTTTATGGCGATAGCAGTCGAAACCACTGCCTTTGTATCTCATCGTATTCGCATCATCCGCATGCATGGTAATCGCTTGATTGATGGCTACATTCTGGTAACATTGGTCACTTACCAATGCTAAATCTTTACCCAAATCAGCAGCCGTTTTGGTTACTGCCACACCTTGAGAAGGATCAAAGTAGGTGATTTCATAGCCTGTAACATTTACATGTTGACTGGAGCCAGATGCCGTTATACCTACATAGAAAGTCAACGCATTTGCGTCTACTTTATAGGTGGAGTCGCTCTTAATTTGCTTATTAGAGGCAATATAACCACTATAATATGCATCGGTAAGTACCGCATTACCATTCCCTTTCCAAGTCAATTTGAATGATTGAATAATTACACCCGCTTTCGCTTGAATGGTGAATCTTCCATTATCATTATTTTGATAGTAATAACGGAATTCTCCTCCTTTAGTGGTATTATAGAACTTACCATTGCTAAGAGTAATTGCATCGTCAATAGGTGTATTGGGATGCATTGACTGGTCATCCCAAGTAGCAGATCCTTTTATTTCGCCAACCGTTGTGTTCACTGTATGCATATCCGCAACAGGAGCACTGGAGACATTGAGGGTATAACTTGCCTCAATCTTCTCCCACTCAGCAGTAGCCGCAATCTCAGCGGTAATGATAGTGGTACCAGGTTTCTCACCCTTGGTCACCTCACCAGTCGTCGCGTTAACTGTAGCAACACGTGGATCGCTACTTTCATAGGTCTTTACACCATCCGATACAGTTGTCAGCGTATTGGTGAACGATGCAAAACCTTGTACCTTATTGACAGTTCCTTCTGCAAACGATGCGGTAGGCATCTTCAAGTCTGATACCGACAAGTTGTAATTTGCGCTTCCCGACCAATAGTTCGCGGATTTAGCCATAGTAGCCGTAATCACCACCGAACCTGAACCTACGATATGTACTTCACCAGTAGAAGCATTCACAGTAGCTTTCAAATCATCACTACTGGAATAGGTAATCTCTCCATCGCCAGCAGTCACACTTGCTGTGCGGATAAAATTAGGAGCATTGAGATAGACACTGGTGTCATTACCCATGCTCATTACTGGCAATGGGAAGACTTTGAGTGTATAGCTCTTATTACCAGCCGCATATTTGGAAGTCTCAGCTACAGATGCCGTAATAGTAGTCGTTCCTGCACCAACAATCGTCACTGTGCCATCACCATTCTCTTCAACTGTTGCCACATGGGTACTGTCACTTTTATAGGTAACGGCTCCCGTATCATCGTCTGGTTTACTGAATGTGTTAATAAAGCCATCAGCACCTACAGGTTTCTCCACATACGATGTATCAAACTTGAGCGCTGGAACAATCAGTTCGGTCACGGTCAACGTATAACTTGCACTATCCTCTGCATAAGGCAATGCAGCGGCAACCTTACCATGGACCACATATTCGCCAGCGGAAGAGAAGGTAACTTCACCCGTAGATGAGTTAATCGAAGCACCTGCAGGAGCACTAAACAACGAATAGGTTACAGCACCCGAAGACAAGGCAGATGTTAGTGGTTGTGTATACGAACCTTCCGTTTTCATCTTGGTGACCGTAGTCTTTGCAAAACTTATTTGCGGATCCTTCAGGTTGATGGTCAGCGTCAAAGTAGTCGTTACACCACTCCAAGATGCTTGCACCTTAATCGTACCTGTCCGAACTACAGAACTGAAGTCCAATATGCCATCGGTGATAGAAGGATTACCACCAGCCGTATTCTCTATGACATCAAACGAAATTGTGCCTCCATCTGTGTTGTTAATCAACGCGGAGTTCAAATCGCAAGCCGTACCATCTTCAACATTAAACGATGCCGCATGATTGGGCACATTGAAGAGCAGATAGGGAGTGATATGGATGTGACCTACCACTATATGATTTTGCTGTGGACTCTCTTTCGCAGGGTTGTAAATTGCTAAGGTTGTATTGTCCTTAATCTCAAAGTCATGGGAATAAGTCAATACGTAATTTGTATTACTAAACATTGCTATGGATACTTCATCGGTAGAAGTACCTGCCTTCACGAAGAAGTGATTAGGATAATCTTTACCAGCCGTACGCCAATCAAACGAAACAGATTTAATACCACCCTCTAAAATGGTATCCGAAACAATGGTATCCTGATATTCTAACTTGATACCCTTATAATCCTCAATGTCTAAATCACGATTTTGTGCAGTAACCCTCCACTTATAGACACCGTTATCACCTACAAGACGTTGAGTAGATTGTCCACCAGTATATGCCGATATTTTCTCCAAGAAGATGGTCGGATCAGTATAGGCAACAGTATATTTAGTAATACGTACTTGACCATTACCATCTGCATCTGACTCGCCAGTATAGAGTGTGACCGTATTGGCGTTCACTGTTTTTGTGTCACCACTATTCAGTATATATTCAGAAATAACACTTTTACCATTTTCTCCTCTATTGGACGTAATAACACCATTATTAATTCGTCCATAATCAAACTTCGCAGACTTAATTATCACACCTGTCTTGGCAGCATTCACAATAATTTTACCCTCATTAGACCCCATGTAATAACGCATATTATTATCACTGCCACCTGTCCCAGTATTATTAAGATACTTTGCATTTCCATCACTAGCAGACATGGAAATAGCATTATTTAACGAGAATGGAATGGGTTTATCGTCAGTCTTCCATCCATACTGGTTCGCCAAAGATGGAACATCCTTTATTATCGTATATTCCGCTGGAGCCAATGGCGATGGTGTCAAATTGTCCGTTACCGTCAATGTGAATGATGTGTTACCAGCCAAATAGCGAGTGGTAGCGGGAACTGTTGCCGAGATAGTTGTGCTACCCGCACCTTTGATGGTGATAGTTCCATTGTCTTTATTTACTGTTGCCACATTCGTATTGTCACTGGAATACTCCACAGTACCATTACCCTTATTCTGCAAAGGATTAACAAAAGCAGCAGCGTTTTTGCAAACTGTCTTACTTGTTTCTGCAAATTGTAGGTCTGGCGATGGGAGATAGATATAGATGATTTCTATATTTGTGATGTTAACATTACTACCTGACGTCCCTGATGTTATACCTACCCAAAAAGTTTTCGAAGTGGCATCAATCACATATGTAGTTCCGCTTATTATCCTATGTTCAGCAGGAACAGTTTTGCCGTCTCCGCCCCAATAAAAAGCATCAGAAAGTATGGTATTAGCATTGGCAGAATATGTAAACTTAACAGAATGAATAATCACTCCTGTTTTAGCAGTCATAGTAAATTTTGAGCCTGACCAGTTATTTTGAAAATATAAACGGAACTGACCTGGACTATCTGAATAGTACTTAAAATGATTAAACGTAATAGCATCATCGAACGGACAATCTAATTTATCCGATCCACTTGATATTGACTGCTCTTCAGCTATGGTTTTTGAGGTTTTAGTAACCGTCTTCCAACCTGTCGTGGCAGACCACACACTCGTCGCGACTGTAATCATCGCAAGGCATAAGAATAATTTTTTCATAGCATTAAATTTTTTCATATGTATTTGGATTTAATTCAAAATCGGGTGCAAAATTATATAATATTACGCACGTACGCAATAGAGTAAAAAAAATGGTAGTAAAAGAAAAGTGCTATACACTTGATTATAAGTATATAACGTATCCTCCGTTTGGTTGATTTGGTAGTAAAGTGACTCGCAATAAGATCAGGCTTTCCTGCCTCCATTTCCGTTCTATACTCAGTGGAAGCATTGATCTCTGCCTTGTCGCCACCCTTAATAATAGAGTACTCAATCGCGGCAGAGTTAGTGCGGTGTAGCCTTCCGTAGAAAATTCTACGGGATACTCCCGTTCTACCCCCGTTCTTGACCCGTTCTACCCCCGTTTTTAATCCAGCCCATTTTTAGTAATCAAAACACCCCTAATAACGCAATTATCCTTTATGTTACATAAAGGAAACAAATGAGATTTGAAAAAGTACTATATAAAAATAAAAAAAATGCACTTTTTTTGAAAAATGCACTTTTTTCATACTAATCGGCTATCAGACCAGTCAAATCAGGTTGGTAGATCTGAGGCGAAGAAGGGAGTTCTTTCTTAAGGAACATCAGCATATAAACAGGCATATAGAGCAAGCCATCCTTTCGTGACAGGTTGTCATTGGTTAGGACAATCGGTTCCGCCAACTGATATTCGGGGCAATCCAATACGTTATTCAACGCACGATGACGCTCGTATGTCTTACCCGATTTAACCTCTACGGGGATAATCGTCGCATCCCGTTCTATGAGGAAATCCAGCTCACCTTGTTTCTTGCTATTGAAGTAATACAGTTCCCATCCATGGGCATGCAACTCTTGCGCCACGGCATTCTCATAGATAGCGCCAAAATTGATATTCGTGTTCCCTTTCACCAACTGCAACTGGACGCCATCCGCAAACTGGCAACAGAGCAGACCCACATCATTCTGAAAGAGTTTGAACAGGTTGCGTTTCTCGCCCATCTTTAATGGATATTTAGGCACATCGACGTTATACGTAGGCAAAGCCATGTTTGCCTGCTTGAGCCATAAAAAATCGGACTTATGATCTTCAAAACGCGCCTTATCGTGCAGATCTTTGAACACAAAACGTTTATTCTGCGCATTCAGTTCGGATGGGATAAGGTCAAAGATCTCATTAATCTCTAACTCATGACCAGCATTATAGAGCGAGATATCCCGTTTATAAAGTGCAAGAATGGATTTCTGCTCCTCTATAACCTGTACAAAATCGTGGCTATCCACATATTTCTGCACCACAGCAGGCATTCCGCCCACTACAAGATAGAGGTGATAGAGTTCCATCAGTTTCTTATGCACAAACGGATCCACCTCTGTGCGCTTCTCATAGCATATACGAAGTTGGTCTATCCACTCCAAACCAACGCCAATTGCCTTCCAAAACTCCTCCAAGTCCATGGGATAAACTTGATATTCGTTCACAAAGCCAACAGGCATACTGCGAACGCCTTTGAGTTCTATACCTAATAGGCTGCCGCTGAGGGCATACTGATAGCGTCCATCTTGCACCAAAAACTTAACCCACGTCATGATGTCTGGACAACGCTGAATCTCATCAAAGAAGATAAAGGTCTCCCCCTCTACAAAAGAGGTATTCTTATAGAGCGACAACTTGCTGAGTAAGTCTTTCTCGTCCTTAGCCCCTTTGACCAATTCCTCCAAATCGGGTTCACGATAGAAGTTACACTCCACATAGACTGCGTAGTGTGCACGTGCGTATTTCTCGATGGCAAAACTCTTGCCAACTTGACGAGCGCCAGTCAAGAAAAGGGCTTTTTTCTCGGTCGCAAAATGGTGCGCAATGACTTGGTCTATCTTTCTTTGTAGCATATCTGACTATAAATTAACGTATTGCCTACAAATCCTACACTTTTCCAAGGTGATTTTGCATCAAAATCCACACTTTTCCAAGGTAATTTTATGGCAGAATCTACACTTTTCCAAGAAAATTCGCTGCAAAAGTACTGTTTTTTTTTGATATATGCAAGAAAAAAGCGCAAAAAATGCGCTTTTTCCTTACTAATCGCGGCTTTGCCGCTACTATCCGCCTTCGGCTACGGAATTTAGTCGAGCGGTAAATAAGTACATATAGCGATCTTGTAATTCCTTCGAGACAAAAGACGATGTCACCATTTGCTGTACCTGTGGCAAACACTTCTGGTACTTCCTAATGAGGTTATCCAATGTCTTCTCCTCTATATCCAATGCACGAACCAATGCTAGAAAATCTTCTCGTTGGATATTTTGCCGCTTGTCATTGAATTTGAGTGCAAATTCGTCTTGATCCCGAGGATTGACGATGGTAGCATTAATAAGGTCGTATGCGGGTGTGAGACGCACCTCACCTTTATTGGGTTGATAGAGGGAGAAGTTCTTTAGGTGCATATCGTTATTGCCCGTGAGATAGCAGAAAAGCAACACATCTAGAAAATTAACCACATCCATCTTAGGCACAGACGAATAGCGGCGGATAGTCTCCCCCACCACCTCGTAGGAACACTTATATTTATGTTCCGTCAACCGATTGGTTAATTGGCACATATCCTCCATGGCTATTTTGTCGCCCTTTGGGGTTCGGTCAATACGTCGCGTGAGGTAGGATAATGAACCATCTGCCATACGTATCAACGTATGAGGCACCACATCAATGTGACAAATCTGTGCCAAATGCATCGTTAAGTCTTCCACCTCGGGTAACTCGGGCATAGAGTCAGATTGAGGCTTAAGAATATATTCCCCCCATAACCCAACAATGGTTAATCGTTGCAAACCCTCTTTGTTCTGCAAGTAAAGCGACAACTTAGGCTGCACACCCGTCATCGTGGTTTGCCGAGCAATGATCTGCTTTGCTAAATCGTCCAAATGATCCCGCGTATATTCGAGTACAGGCGGTGTGGGCAGGTGAAAGAACTTACGTGTACAAGCCGTATGGAAGTCTTTTTCGCCTTCTGCCAAAGGCTGATAACAATATAAACACTTACACATGGCTGTCCTCCTTTTCTCTTACGCTCACCGCACCTATGCAATCCTTGCAGCAGAGTGCCAATAATGCCATCCTATCTAAGATGCTGATATCCCGTGTGCGAATAGCCACATCCAACAACCACCCTTCTGGAATCAATCCATCAAAGAATGGGAAAAGCACCTCTTTCTCGTAAGGTTCAGCACGCAATGGGAAGGTCAAACTGATGGGGCAAGCATCTTCGCGTAACAGGTACGAATCCAAATACTGGAAGCGGTACATCTCGTCCTCTTCCACTTCGGTCAGTACCCCTGCGGGCGTTTCCTTATAATATATAAGCAGCTCTCTCATGCTACTACTTAGGCACAGCCGCGATGGAATAATTGAAGTAATCTAACAATTGAGCCACTTTGTCCATACGCAACGTTTGTTTACCTTGCTCTAAACTGCGAATAAAACAAAGTCCCACTCCCGACTTCATCGCCAATTCCTCTTGCGTAATATTATATGTCTTACGCAACGCCTTCACTGTACTTGCTATATTCGTTTGCATATAAAATAGGTATGAATTGTTAATATTATATGCGAGCACATATAAAAATAACCAATATTACTGCTTTTATATGTGATGTGCTATAAAATTCGCTGCAAAAGTACTGCTTTTTTTTGATATATGCAAGAAAAAAGCGCAAAAAATGCGCTTTTTTCTTAAATATCTAGGGAGTCCTAGGGTTTCCTAGTATGCTACGGGTTGGCCGAGGAGGTTGAGGTAGGCACCATTGCGATAGATGCGAACCTCACCATTTACCACCACCTTGCGTAAGTTGTGGTTAAGGTTGTCGTTGTCGTTATCAATACCTGTTGGTGTACCAGCTACCTTCACATTCAAGGTGAAATGGGCGGTTACACTTTCCCATGCGGCTTTCACTACGACTGCACCATCGAACTGCGAGCCACTTAGATCAACTACACCATTACTGATAGCAGCCCCTTGGGTTGCGTCTGACTCAATGGAGTAAACGATATTGGCAGCATCGTCGGTGTTGTCAATCAGCATTTCGCGAACATCGTAGCTGCTAACGGACGCCGCATCCACACTGTCCTCGCGCATCACGAAGCGCAGATATGGGATAATCGACACATGGTTAATCTCCACTTGTGAGCCCGAAGCAGCATCTACCTCAATAGCCAAAGCACCATTGGACTTGATGCCCTTCTTGGTATAGGTAACAGGATACCAACCACCTGTAGCTGCCGAATCAATGGAAGCAAGGGTCTCTGTTCCTGCCTTAACGGCAAACTTAGCATTCTTAGCACTATTGGATGCAAACCACTCGAAGGAGACTTCCTTCATACCACCTTCCTCGTTGTCAGCCACCATTTTGCGACCAATATAGAGTTGGGTCGTTTGCTCGTAGTATAAATGGTGCGACATCTCACGACTGAAACCATTCAGTTGCCAATTATAGATACCATCCACACCAACTACATTCACTGTGGTATCACTTTTCTCTACTGGGCATTGACTGAAGTTCTCAATAATGGCATTGCTGTCGGTGTAGTTGACAGTAATCTTGCTAATACGAACCTGACCACCCGTACCTGCATCCGTTCTCCCTACATACAAGGTTATCGAATTGGCATCAATATAGAGGATAGAATCGCTAAGAATTTGTTTATTCTCTGGTACACTACCCATAGCAGCCTCGGTATTGAAGACACCATTATTTATATTGGTGTAGTTTATTTTAACAAAATGAATCATTGCCCCTTCACGCGCCTTGATTGTAAGAGGACCACTACCTTGGTAGTAACGGAACTGATTGCCGTTATCCAAATACTTTTGTGTACCTGAATTATTCACATTCATCGAGATGACATTGTTGACAGCCACCGATTGAGGGCAATCTCCATCTTTGTAACCATACTGATACTTTAGATCTTTTGCACTCTTGGTAATGCTTGTACCCTCTACAATGTACTTCACCTCAAAATTGGTGATACGTACTTGACCATCCGTATTGGTACCCGTAGTACCCGTATAGAAAGTAAGGGTGTTTGCATCTACGGAATAGACGATACCGCTTAGGCGTTGATTAGCTTCAGCGATGCTCTTACCATCGGTGCCATAGTTGGCGGTAATCACACCCGTTTTCACCACACCGTAGGTAAACTTCACCGATTGAATCATGACACCCGATTTAGCACGGATAGTGAATTGACCTTTGCTGCTGCCTTGATAATAACGCAGACTTTCTTTGGTTGTTTCCTTCAAGTACTTGGCATTACCCGAAGCAGAGATGATGGAGATGTTCTCATCCAATTGGAAATTCAAATAGCAGTTGTTTCCACTACCCTGCTCCCATCCATACTCGGACGCTAAACTGGACACATCGCGGGAAACTGTGACCTGTCCTGCATACAAACTGGCTGTTACAAACAGCGAAACGAAAAATAAAACCTTTTTCATAATTTGTGATTTTTGATTGGTTATTGATTATTTAATTTTATTCCTTGTACATTATACCTTTGTCCATTGCGTTCGATCACGAGATGGCCATTGACAATATACTTAGAACTATTGATACTCTTTGAACTACCGACTTCGTCGATGTCAGTGGGCATTTCAGCGGTAACATGAAGCGTAATATAGGTCGCAACATTTTCCCAAGCAGCTTTCACCACTACATCGCCATTCTGCACCGAACCACCGAGGCTTACCACGCTACCGCTGATGGTAGCACCCAACGTCTCGTCCGACTCAATCGAGTATGAGATATTAGCTGCATCCTCGGTGTTATCTATCAAAACCTCACTTACATCATAACTCTTGGTATCATCGGTATCGACACTATCCTCGCGCACACGGAATAATAGATACGGCGTAATCGAAATCTGACCTACCTCTAACTGTGAACCTGAAGCCGGATCAACCTCGATAGAGAATGCACCGTTATTTCGTACACCCGTCTTCACGAAGTTGATGCTATAGTAATCGCCCATCGCTGCCGAATCTACCATGACGGTTTCACCGCCTGCCTTTACATAGAACTTCACACCCTTCGCCTTATCCGATGCCTTCCATGCAAACGCAACCTCTTTGACACCGCCTTCGTCACTCACTGTGGCTAATTTACCACCATTGGGACGCAGCATGATAGACTGGTCGTAATGGATACGGCGCAAGGAGTCACGGTTGAAATTGGTGAGTTGCCAATCGTATGCCCTCATACCCGAAACCTCTACCATATTGGTACTGTTGGTTACGGGACAGTTATCGAAGTTCTCCACGATGACCTCTTCCTTGTCGGAGTAGTTGACATAGATCTTCGTGATGGCTACACCCGACCAAGCCACTTCCGATTTAGTATAGCCCACATACAACTTCACCGAATTGCCATTCACATACAATATCGAGTCCGATGCAATCTGGTCTTTGGCGGCGATATTACAGCCATTCGTACCCCAGTTTTTGGTCAAAACATAATCAGCGGCAGTGGGCGTATAGGAGACCTTTACATAATGAATGATTGCGCCTTCGCGTGCCTTGATCTCAATCGGACCCGTATGGCGGTAACAGTTGAAGTTACCCGAGGTGTAGTACTTCAGTGTGTTATTCTTGTCCGCATGAATAGCGATGGCACTATTGAGGACAAGATCCTGATAACAGGTATTGTTCTTCAATCCGTAGTTCTTCGCCAAATCGAATGCCGACTTGGTCACGGTCGCACCCGTCTCTGGGATGAAATACGTTACCTCAAAATTCTCAATACGCACCTGCTTACCTGTGCTGGCATCCGTCGAGCCAACATAAAGGTTGATATAGTTGCCATCCACCTTATAGGGCACACCACTCTTCACCTGTTTAGCCGCAGGGATGCTGGCACCGTTCGTACCATAATCCGTCGTCACGACACCATCCTGATGGTAATCTAGTTTGATAGACTGAATGATCACACCTGCCTTCGCGCGGATGGTGAACAGTCCCTTGTTACTGCCCTGATAGAAACGCAAGCACTCCGTTTCCCGAACCGAATTGAGGTACTTAGCATTACCTGCACTAGCAGTCACAGAGATGATGTCGTTCAGCGCGAAATAGTTGTAGCAGTTATTATCATTCCCATTCACCCAGTTGTATCGCTTAGCCAACTCGGTCACCGTGCATGCCACATGGTGGAATCCTGGTTCTTTGGTGGTGATAGTGAGCTGATACGAAGTGGTGACATTGCCCCACTTGGCTTGTACTTTCACAACGCCTTCGCCAATCACCGTCACTTCACCTGTAGCCGCATCCACCGACGCAATCTTGTCGGCATTCGTACCTATAACCGAATAGGATATGCTTCCACCATCGGTGTTGTTAATCAAGTCAGCGTTCGTATATTTATACGCTACTTCGACCATGTCCTCTTTCTTGAGCGTCACCATCTTAGTCTCATAGAGCAGATATGGTGTAATCGTGAGGGGCCCCATCGTGATATAAGTCTGCTGAGGTGTTTCCTGCTTTGGCATAACAATCGATAACTCCGCATTAGACTCAATATTGAGTACTTTGGTATAGTTATAGACATTGTTCACATCCGCTACCTTCGCGTGCGAAACCTCATCCAAGGTCGTACTGCCGTTCTTGATAAAGAAATGGATTGGCATCGTGGTATTAAGCGCGTGGTAATCAAATGAGATATCCTTGATACCACCCTCTTGAGCACCATTCATTGTCAGATAGCCTTCCGATGTAGTGCTATTATACTTAAGACGAATACCCAGCGAGTTGTTCACATAATCACTATTATCCGACGCCTTACGCTGATAGTTCTTCACCTTCCAATCATAGATATTCCCATCCCCATTGAATGGTACATCGTCCGTGGAACTCTCCTTGGTGAGGGACATATAACTCTCTATCACACTCGTCGAATCCTCATACGCAATCTCAAAGCCAGTGATACATACTGTGCCTTGGTTATCCGTTCCCACCTTTGGTCCTAACGAACCCGTCCACAACTTAATGGAATTGGCATTCACCATATACGTCTTGCCGCTCTCTATCTTTGCCGAATCGGGGTAGTCATATCCATCCGTTCCCCAGTCTTTAATGACAACACCTTTTTGGTTCGTATCGAAAGACGAATAGGTCAGTTTAATATACTTGATGATCGCTCCCTCACGCGCCTGAATAGTATAAGAACCACATTGCTGATAGAATCGCAGACCTTTCTTCGAAGCTATATATTTGCATTGATTGAGCGGTTTCTCGTTCGTCAAGGACAATATACTGTTGAATTGCAGTGTACCAGGCAACTCATTATCAGCCCAGCCTAACTGATCCGCCATAGCACCTACTGAACTATGCATCGACGAACTCTTCGTAAAGAACTTATCCTCTAAGAAACGTGTCAGTGCCATGTCAATCGTTGATTGTTGGTGCGTGAGTACCAACTCACACTCCCGACGATTGGCATTGGTCATCGCCATATAGAAATCCGTCATCAGCGACACATCTTCCTCTTCATCTTGATTACTCATGATAATGCACGGAGGTGTCGAATTGGACACCATTTGGGTAATATCCAGTCCCTTCAGATTGGGCGAATAGAGAATGCCGAAATCAGGACGAACGGCATCGTTCTCGGTCTGTGTCAATATCTTCACAGCTAATGGTGCATTGGCACTTTTCGCCATACATCCCACCGCACAATCCATAGCAGACTCCTCCTGCATCTGACGAATGATGAGCATTGCCTGCTCTACATCGGCGAGCGAATCGGCTTGACTAACCGAAGGGCGGCAATGCAGTACCACCACCTGATAATTATCGTCCACAAAACGACCCACTTGCTCCTCTGTACCAAGTAGCGACAGAATGATACTCTTATTGTAGGACTTAGGGGCATACACATCCACGTAGCCATCTCCACTCCCATATAAATATACGCGCGTGGGCGCGGGGAGGCGTTTGGGCGAGCGAACGTAAGGGTTAACAGGCGATGAAGCGAGAATAGTCGAGTCAATAAACTTGAACACCGCATCATCCACCACATCGCGTTGCACCAAACTGGTGCCATCTGCTCCCCATGCATGACCACCTGTCGGGGTAATCACCATGTCAGCATAGATATTGCTGTCGCATAAGGCATTATACATCAGTACCGAACTGATGGTTGGCACCGTCGGATCGTCTTGACACAAAGCCAATAGGCATGGAGGAGTCTTTGATGTCACCTGCGTATAGGTACTCCAAGCCAAGGTTTTCTCCATTGAAGGCGATGAACCTAACAGGTTCGTACGCGAACCATTATGCGTCTTGCCCGCTTCCAACGTGATAACAGGGTAAATCAATATACCAAAGTCAGGACGTGCTTTCTCGTTATAGAACTTCGTCACCAAGGTCGAAGCCAAGTGTCCACCTGCCGAGAAACCGATGACACCAAAGGGTCCATCGGGGTTCAGTCCAAACTGGGTCGCACTGTCGCGCAGCATCTGCATCGACTGACACGCATCCTCTAAGGGAATATCGCAGTGTCCATTCGGTAAACGGTACTTCAGCACCACCGCAGCCCAACCATCATTGACGAAACGTTGCGCAGCTTTTGCACCTTCGCCCGACCATCCTACTGTACCGTAGCCACCGCCTGGGATGACGAGTATCGTACCTTTCGGCGTGCCACTCTTAGGCAGGTAGGTGTAGAGTTTAGATACACTGATGTTATACCATCCTGTACCCGAGATATACTCGGGAGTGGAGAAACCAGGATCATCGGGTGCTCCATTCGGCCATACTAAGATCTCCCGATTGTAACCACTAATGTCCGCCATCGCCATCATAGCGATAGCCATCAACAATACGCTTAAAATTGTCTTTTTCATAATCGTTTAATTTGGGGTTATTTTATTGTACTCTATTTCCTAATACTGTGTAATACTCGCTATGGTGTTGGATGAATAGTTTCCCATCACGAATTACCTTATGGTTGCTATCATCGGCATCGTTAACGTACTCTACAGCCGTAGGCATCAATAAATGCACCGTCATGGTAGTACTCACTTCGCCCCACTGGGCTTGAACAACGACATCGCCTGCCTCGTCTATGTCACTCAAATCTAATATACCATCCTCAATCGAGATGAGACCCGCGGGAGCGGAGAGAATTGAATAGGTGACCACAGAGTCTGTGTTATTGATCAGCGCATCCTTACAGTCGTAGGTTGTCTGTGGAAGTTCCAGTTCTACGTACTTATTGGTGAATAGTAAGTACGGCACAATCTGAATCGGACCTACTACAATCTGCGACTGAGTAGGCGTCTCCTTTGCACGCACGTTAATAGAGAAAGAGGTGTTGCTCTTGACCTCGAAGACGTAGTTATAAGTCAGTACCAACGATGCATCTCCTACAGCCGACTGGCTATGCGAAACGCTCGTATTGGCCATATTCACGATGAAGTGAACAGGTGACACCGGATCAACGGCGCGCCAGTTAAAGGACATATACTTCACGCCACCCTCTTGCGCACCATTGGTCGAGATGGAGCCGCCATAGTTGAGCAAGATGCCTTGTTCACCTGCGACAGTATCCTGCTTATCGCGACTGAAATTAGTAAGGTTCCAATCATAGACAGCATCATCGCCCTCTACATAGACAAAACCTTCTGTGGATTGTTTCTTACGGCATTGGCTGAAGGTCTCTATACGATAAGTACCTTCCTCGGGAATGTAGATGACGCTAAGGTTGAAACTTGCCGATGTAGCTACATACGCTTCCGTGGCAGCCACATATGCCGTGATGACCGCTTGGCCTAAGCCCATGATGGTCACTAAGCCCGTATCATTGACCATTGCCACTTTCATGTTGCTACTCGTGTACGTGATAGCACCAATGCTATCGGGTGCAATAAGCGGATTAACAAAAGGTGTATCCGTGATATAAACAATCTTATTCGCCTCTGCGAAATAGACACGTGGTGCGACTTCTATATAAAGCATGAGCATTGTATATACAGCACCCTCGAAACAAGATGCCTTCACTTTGATATAGCCACCATGGATAATATCACTCAAGTCCACTACGCCATCGATGATGGTAATCTCTTGACCAATGGTGTTCTCGATCACCTCAAAGACAGGTTCTTCGCCCGAGTTATTGATGAGTATGGGCTTGAGGTCGTAACTGTCGTTGTTCGTGTCGATGGTATCCACATGATTAGGTTGTTTAAAGAGCAGATACGGTGTAATCGAAACCGCTCCAATGATGGGTTGGGTCTGTGCGGTTGCAGCCTGAGCGCCCATCGAGATGGAGAAGGCGCAGTTGGACTTAACGGCAAACTGATTGGTATAGTTCATCACATAGTTAGCTGAACCAGGATTAGCACGCTGCACTTCGTCAGTCACTTCGCCTACTTGCACGGTGAACTGCACGGGCTTGGTGTCATCCGAAGCGCGCCAATCAAAGGACACATCCTTGATACCGCCTTCCTGCACACCATCGGTGGCAATAGTTCCTTCATATAGTAAGCGCGTGCCCTGACTGGCGCAAACAACATCGCTCGTCGAACGCTGGAAATGGCTCAACTGCCAATCATAATAACCTTTATCCCCCACCACATCGACCACTTCCTCGCTTTCGGTCAGGGTGCATTGCTCCCATTTCTCTTTATGCGCCAATGTGTCCTTATAGATAACAGCAAAACCCGTGATATGCAACTGACAGTTGTTGGTGTTCGCCTTGTCACCCGTAAAGAAATGTACCGAATCGCCGTTCACGGACACCATCGCGCCACTCTCTATCCAATCTTCCTCAGGGATATTCTTACCATCAATGCCCCAGTTCTTCGTCAGCACGGCATTATTGAGTGGATCGTAGGTGAGCGATACCGATTGGATGATTGTTCCTGGGCGCGCCTTGAAATAGAAACCACCACTCCATTGGTAGCAATGGAAGGACTTAGTGGTAGAGTAATACTTGACATTATCCGTCTTATCGGAATGGAAGGAAATAGCGTTATTGAACGGTATATTCACAGGGCAATAAGCATCTGCCCAACCATACTGTTTGCCCAAGTCGGTGGTCGTACGCAACATACTCTCGCCTGCGTTGGGGTCATTATAGGACACTTCCCATTTAGTGATACGTATCTGTCCATTGGTCACGGTATCGGTTGTGCCAACATAAAACGTGATGGCATTGTCATTGACTTCGACTAACTCGCCGCTGGCAATCTGATCTTCGGGAGCAATCTGCTTGCCATCCACGCCCCAGTTCTGCGTGAGTACACCCGCATTGACGCTGCCGTAAGTCAGTTTGACGGACTGGATAGTCACTCCCTCTCGCGCACGAATCGTGAACGAACCGAGCCACTGATAGCAATGGCAGGATTTGGTGTTCATCGTATATTTCATCGTGCCATCTTTCTCCACATCGACGGACAGGGCTTCGTTGAGATTGAAATTGCGCAAACTGGTCTCGTTCGCCCAACCATACTCGTTCGCCAACTCCTGCGTAGTCTTCGATACACTCAAATCATTGGATGTCACGTAGGTCACTTCAAAAGCCGTGATACGTATCTGACCATCCGTCTCGTTGGTAGAACGACCGACATAGAGCGTGATACGATTGGCATTCACAGGGAAGGTTTCGTTATTCTTCACCTGATTTGCCGCGGGGATATTCTTACCATCCGTACCATAATCCGTGGTTGCCACACTATTGGCTTTGGTGACATAATAGGTCAATTTAATGGACTGAATCATCGCGCCAGGCAGTGCTTCAATGGCGAACTCGCCCTTGCGGCAACCTTGATAATAACGCATCGACTTAGCCGTATTGTCTGAGCAATACTTGGCATTACCAGTCGTGCCCGTGACTGTAATAACGCCGTCTAACGGAAACGAGAGATAGGTAGAATCATGAGCCCAACCGTTTTGAGTAGCTAAATCGGCAACGGTCTTAGATACCGTCACCACCTGTCCTGAAAAAACGTTAACAGAGAGTAGCAATGCTAATGCTAAATATACATTCTTCATAGTATTTTGAACTTTGAACTTTTATACTTTTAATTCTAAATTCGAGTGCAAAATTACAAATTAGTACGCACGTACGCAATAGAGCATGTGATTTAGTAGTAAAGCAAAATCGCTTATTATTTAATTATCAGTAATATACATATACACAACACACGCAATTTGGTAGTGATATTTGGGCGTACAAATTTGCATATGTCAATTTTTTTTTGTACCTTTGCAACCAGTTTCTAAATCGTGCGCGCTATGAATACGTTAATTATTTTCCTCATGACAATGATTCCGATGGATTCGCTCATCATGCAGTTGGACGATGCCGTCATTCATCGTCAGGTCTACATTGACCAACGATTGGCTAAGATTGATTCCCTCAAAGCCTTGCCTCGGACATTGGATATCGCCGAACAGATTTACGAAGCCTACGACGGTTTTGACACTGACTCCGCCATGTACTATGCGCAACGTTGTGCACCGCAACGCGCCAAAATACACTACGCCAAATGCCTTGCTACTAATGGTATGTTTGAAGCAGCCAAACAGATTCTCATGCCTATGGAATCCCATGTGCTACCAGAGAATAAGCACCTCTATTACAAGAACCTGTGTCTCGCCTACGTATGGGAACGAGATTTTTCGACGATCGACTCCACTCGGCATCAGATACGGGCATTAATTCCCATTATTCGCGATAGTATCATCGCTACCTCCACCGACTCTATATGGGCGATACAAGAGCAAGCATCCATCATTCGACGGCAACATCCAGAACAAGCCATCGCTTTGCTTTCCCCTATCATCGATACACTCCCGCAACATGACAATATGCTCCGTTACCTGTGCCATACGATGGCTTCCTGTTATGCGATAATGGGGGATGAAGATATGGCCATCTATTACTTCGCCCAATCAGCCTTGTGCGACGAATTAGTTGGTGCGATGGAACATAGTTCGTTACGTGAATTGGCACGACTGATGATTAAACGAGGAGACATACAACATGCCTACCTATATATGTCATGTTGTTTAGCAGATGCCGAATTCTGCAATGCGCGACTACGTATCGTAGAGATAGCAGACGATATGCCGATGATTTTAGACAGTTACAACCAGTATGTCCAATCCCGCCATCGGCAATCAATCATCTGGAACTGCAGTTTAACACTACTCCTTATTGTTTCAATTACCTTACTGCTCTGGCTTAATCATACTAAGAAGAGATTGCACAACGTGCTCAAGCAACTTCAGCAAGCAAATAACGAACTGTCCATATCCAATCGTATCCGTAGCGCCTATGTCACACAGTATATGGATGAGTGCTCACAGATTATCGAACGTATGGCAACGTTTCATCAGAACCTAAGACGTTTATCGGTCAAAGATGATACGAATGAATTATTTTCCATCCTTAAAAAGGATGATTTTATCAAGGACAACTTAGCCGAGTTCTATCAGCACTTTGATGAAACCTTCCTCGGACTATTTCCTCATTTCGTAGATAAAGTGAATGAACTACTCATTCCCGATGGACGCTTTCAAGTGGATAAGAAAGGACAACTATCTACCCCATTGCGTATCTATGCACTCATCCGCTTAGGCATCACCAATTCAGAAGATATTGCCAAGTTCCTCCGCGTCTCCACACAGACTGTGTTTAACTACCGCACTACCATACGCAATCGCGCCATTGGCGACCGCAACGAGTTAGAAACCAAGATTGCCGCAATCGTATAAGAAAGAGTCGGCTTGGGAGAGTTGATCGATTTTGCCGACGTCCATCATACGATAGTCGGCGGGGACATATGCCTCAAACGAACCGGCTGGCATGGCTAAGAAAAGATCAATCAAAGAGAAAACGGGATTGGTCTTTTTGAGTTGTAACATCGTTGGTAAGATCGTACTCGGACGCAAAATAGACATACCCGAAAAAGCCAATCGACGATACGTAGAAGGCAAGGGTTGCCCCATGCAACCGCGTTCTTCCCCCGTCGCTATATTCGTCCATCCTACCAAACGATTAGCCTCATCAAAACACAGATAACGCTGAGTGACGCGGTCGCTGACGACGAGCAGGTTGCACGCCCTTCGGGCTGTTGCACGCCCTTCGGGCTGTTGCAGGTTGATATTGGATAAAATATCTACATTGAGGGCAAGGATAGGCTCATCATCGGTGCCAAAGAGCCCATCTTCTATAGCTTTGCATAATCCTCCACCCGTATTGAGCAACAAATCCCGTTCGTCAGAGAAAGTGATATGACAGCCAAAATCGTTGTTCCGATGCACCTCATCGATGATCATCTGCGCGAAATGGTGCACATTGATGACTATATCGGAGATACCTGCCTGACGGAGCATCTGAATCTGGTAATGGAGCAAAGGCTTACCTGCCACGGGCACTAACGCCTTAGGCATCGTGTCGGTCAGCGGTCGTAACCGCGTACCCAACCCCGCCGCAAAAATCATGGCTCTCATTGGAAATCGTGTATCTCTTTACCTTCCTCACAATAGGACGGCACCGTCATGCACAAGGCATGATGCAAGCAATGAACCTCGCAGGGGCCCATAATATCCATTAAGATACCATCGGTCTCAAAAACAAGGTGCTTATTGGTATTTATCTCAATTTTCTTTGCTGTAAAAGTATGTATAAAAGGCAATAGGTGCAACTTACCCGAAAAGAGATTGGGCACCGCTTTAATCACCTGTTTGAAAGTTGGTTTATCCACGAACATCGAATGGAAGATACCATCACGCGGATCGGCTTCAGGGTTCTGACGCATACCGCCACCCGAGTATGGACCGTTACCGATATTCATGGTGAACATCTTACTATTGGTCACTTCCCGACCATCCGCTACCAACTGCGTGTGCATGGACTTATGCGTGCGCAAAGCCATAATCAATCCAAAGAGATAATTGACATGATGGCTACCTATATAAGGTTTGAGTTTGAGTGCTTCCACACAGGTGACAGCATCCACACCAAAACCAACAGAGTTGATGAAATAGCGGTGATGCTCTACCCCATTACGCCAATAGGTAACACAACCTACATCCATAGGTTGCGCTTTGCCGTTAAAGAACAAGTCGAGCGAACGCTTAAAATCCTTATTGAGTCCCCAGAACCGTGCCCAGTCATTGCCTGTGCCACGTGGCATGAGGCCAAACTGTACTTTCTTACGTTGCTCTTCAGGAACCTCAGCACGCATGATACCATTAACGACTTCGGATAGTGTACCATCCCCTCCTAAAACGAGTATTTGGTCATACCCTTTCTCCACCAACTCCCGTGCCAACTCAATGGCATGGTTGGCATACTTAGTGACCCGATAGGTAAAAGGTTGATGACGTTTCTTGAGCAGCTTCCATAAGTACAACCGCTGCGCTCTAAAATAGCGTTTCCCTGATTTAGGATTAATGATGATGCCTAACATGATAACGAGATTTAATAATTAACGGACATCTTGTACCAAACGAACTGCCATACCTACTGCCAAAGACTGCTGGTTTCTCTCAATGAGAATCATTGTATCTGGGCCATGGAACAAATTATACTGGTGAGCAATCACTTCCCAACTAGCACCATTCTGAGTCTCTGGATCATTAGGAGCCAACCAATACGCGCATCTCATGCCCACGTCATCCACAAGCACCTTAGCCGTATCCGTAATCACCAGTAAAGGATTGATAGGACGATAGCCCCCAGCAGGGAAGAAAACAACTCCTTCAGACGCCAACTGATCACATTCAGCCTTGGTATAGGCAGGTACTTGCGACCAATCTAACGAATCTTTCATAGGCTGCATCTGATGCGAACCTGCCGTCCAACCATCAGGGCATAGAATCATCATCAGTTTCTTATCCACTTGACCTATAAAGAACAATTTCTCCGCATTTGGCCGTTCATAAGCCAGATATTCCCACTCTAACTCCGCCAAGGAACGCCATATACCTCCACGATTACCACCATTAGAGATAGGCTTGGTGCCCCAATCAACGAAATTTTGATAGAACAATTCCAATGGTCCATAACTAGCGGGGTAATTCCCCGTACCATTACCAAATAAATCGATGTATCCCACATAATTGCGCGAGATAAGCCAGTTATCCTCTCCTATGACAGTCATCTGATCAGGCGCAAAACGAAAGACCTTCGTATTAGGGCAATATTGTAAATTACCTTGGGAGAAATAAACTTTCTGGTCTTCCCCTACCGTAAACTGTCCTTGGAGACGTCCTTGTTTCAATTGCTCCTCCGTAATAGGATCACTCTGACTGCACGACCAACAGGTGGCAGCGATCATCAGCATATAAATATAGTGTTTCATCGTTTCTATTTATTATAATCGTTAAACTTACGCAAAGCCGTTCTATACGAGATACGCGCATCGGTGTACCCATTGAGTGCCATGCTCAATAGCAACTCTGCCTCTAACAGTTCGGTCATCGTACCTGCACCCGCCTGATAGTTGAGCAAAGCGATCCGGTAGTTCTCCTCCGCCAGTTTGATATTATTATCCGTCTGCAACATGAGACTAATCGATTCCGTAAGGGTATTATAGACCTGCTCGTTCTGTAGATTGAGTTTTCCATAGAGGTCTTCCTTCTGCGCCTTGGCACGCTCAATACGCATATTATGTTCTTTGATCTTATGAGCAGTCTCACCCCATTGTGTCAAGGGAATAGTAACAAACGCAAAACCGACCACATTCCAATAGCCTGGTGCCGTCTTAAGGTTCACATTATTGGTGTAACCACCCTGCGCACCTAATCCAATATGTGGTAAGGTCGAACCAATCGTAATCTTCTTTTGTAGTTCCTCAGCCTTGATTTGCAAATCTAATAACTGCGTCTCTGGACGTCCATCAATAGAGAACTCGTCCACGTGAATGACCAAAGGAATAGAGTCCTCATGTTGGAATCGTTCTACCCCTAACTCCTCCGTATATTCCTTACCAATAAGTTGGCATAGCGAGCGAGAAGCGAGGTGGATACCATTCTCCAGTTGCAGTTTCTTAGTGATCAAGTCCGTTCTAGCCAGTTGCACACGCAGCAAGTCATTTCGAGACACAACGCCTGCGTTAAAGGCTAACTCCGCAATGCCGTAGATAGTATCTAAGAGTTCTGTGCTACGCTTAATCGTCTCACGTTTATCCATCAGTCCGGACACTAACCAATAGGTCTCCTCTACATTCTGAAGCACATCCCGTTCGGTAATATCCTGCTTGAGCACGGAGGCATCTATACCTAACTTAGCCAACTTATTGCCATTGACAATCTGACCACCCCAATAGACAGGCTGTACTGCCATCGCACCTGCCGCGAGGAAATGTTCCATCAAAGGGATCTCACTCTCTAACTGCTGACCATCATACTGCTGTGCCAACTGTTCATTGACTTGACGGTAGAGATCGGAGAGGTTACCCATGTTCATGTAGTTTAAGTCCACACGGAAGAGCGGATTGGCACCGTGGAAAGCAAACGCATTCGCATCTACTCGTGGAAAGAATTTCCACAGCACCTGTTTCTTCACCTCTTGTGCCATGGCAACCTCTAAGTTGCCTGCCTTAATCGTACAGTTACGCTGCTGCGCCCACTTCAGACAAGAGTCCAAAGGCAGCACTTCCGCCTGCATCGATATGATGCCACATAAAGCGACGGCTATAATAATGATTCTTTTCATTTTTTCTCGTATAATTTCCAATATGCGACAGGCAGCAATGTTACTACCATAGGCATGGTTAATATAGCACCGAAACAAATAACGACTCCCATCGGCATCCATAACGAAGTCGCTGCCGTGATCATAGGTACTACACCCAAAGCGGTCGTAGCCGTCGTGAGGAAGATCGGACGCATACGACGTACACCGGCTAAGTAAGCAGCCTCCTTCACGGTTTTCTTCTCCACAAAGACAAGATGTTCCGCGTACTCGTACATGATAATCGCATTACGCACGATGATACCTATGAGCGAGATCACACCTAACACCGCGGTGATGGAGAAATCTAACTGGAACATCCATAATCCGAAGCAAGCACCAAAGAGGCACAACAGACTCACGGAGAGGGATAGGATAGAGATGGACACTTTCTTGAAGTGATAAACGAGCAGCACTAGCAGCACTAACAACGCCGCAGCCACAGTCTGTACCAAGCCTGGTACCGTTTCCTCCATCATCTCCGTAACACCTCCATAATGAATGGTCACACCATCGGGTAAGTTGGGTTCAACACGCTCTTTAATATACTTATTAATGGGCTTCATCATACGCATCTGCGCAACTGTACCACGTATATCTGCCGCCACGGTGATACAACGAACAGAGTTACGACGCTGCATCTGTGCATGGTGGAAATCGGGTTCTATATCTGCCACCTGACGGATAGGCACCCACACATTCGGTAAGGCAGTAGGAATACGCACATTACCTATATCATCGTAACTGAGGGTATCCGCACCTAAGGTGTACAGCATCACTGGAGTCTTATATCCTTCCTCCCAAAGTGAAGTCATCGTACGACCATTGAGGGCTCCATTGAGATAGAGCGACAACGATGCTTGCGACACACCCAAACGGTTCGCCTCATCATCCTTGAGACGAAGACGAATAGTCTGCACGGTCTCATCATAATCGGTATGTACCCATGTCAACTCGGGCAATGAAGCCATAAAAGTCTTGATCGAATCCGCCACCACTTCTAGTTCGCCAATATTCGAGCCTTGTATATGAATCTCTATGGGATTGGCCACTGCCTGATAATCCAGTTGTTTGAAGCGGCAGAAAGCATTGGGGAACATATCCTCCGTCAGCGGCTGATACTGCGCCACCAAGGCTTTCGTCGCATCCGACGAAACGGTGTTCACTATGAACTGCGCGTAGTTCTCACCCGCCATCTGCGGGGCATACGTAGCATGGAAACGGGGACTAGCCATACCCACGAATGCCGTCACGGACTCTACCCGATCATCCGCACGCAAGATATTGGCTAAACTATCCGCCACCGCATTGGTCTGCTCCAACGACGCACCATCCGTCAAGTGTATCTCCACCGCGAAACTATCACGATCGGCCTTTGGCATGAGTTGGATATCGTTGATAAAGAAGAACGCCACACCTATCAGCACAAAGGATATGCTGATATTAACCGTTGCCCATGGATGACGGAAACACCAAGATAGGAGTTTATCATAACCATTCTGCAAACCAGTGAAGAACGAACCTTGTATCTGCTCAAACTTAGAGGGTTGTGAACCAATAGGCCGTGGTTTGATCAGCGCACTCGACATATAGGGGATGATCCAAACGGCATAGAAGATACTACATGACAGTGCAATAAAAATTGCCCACGGGAAGAGACGTACAAAGTCCGCCATTGCACCCGTCATCAAGCCTAACATGGGGAAGAACATACCCGAGATAGAGGTTGTCGCAATGATCATGGGCACAAATAAGTCTCGTGTCGAAACAGCCGCTGCGTACCAACGCGAGTGTCCTTTTGCTAACAGATCCGAATAACCATCAATCACGATCACCGAATCATCTACCACCATACCCAAGACCACAATCAAGGCAGCCAACGTCACCGTATTGAGCTCTATACCGAAGATATACATGATACCTAAGGTCACAGCAATACAAACAGGCAGACCCGTCGAACTAACTAATGCCGTCTTAAGTGGGAAGAGTACCAACATCACTAAGATCACGATGATCACGGACACTACCAAATCCTTCAAGAACGACTTCACGGAAGCATCCACCACCTTCGGCTGATCCGTCACCTTATGCATCTTCACATCCGGTGGCAGCACCTGGCTCATGTGAGCCAATACCTTATCGACCTCTTCACCAAAAGCCACAATATTATTACCCGGTTGCATCTCAATATTGAGCATGACGCATTGTGCTTTCTGCCCATTCTCGTAATGCACGATGTACTTAGTCGGATCTTGATAACGACGTGAGATAGTAGCCACATCTTTTAGACGAATAGTCTGACCCGTCACGGGATCGGAGAAAATGATCTGTTCGCCCAACTCGTACTCCGTCTTATAAGGCACATCCACGTGTATCAAGGCTGCCCCCATATCGTTCGCTATCTCACCCGAGATGGTACGGAATCCTTGTGATGCCAAACGGGCTAAGATAATGTTCTGATCCACCGCGTACATAGAGATACGCTCCACATCGAGTTCAATGGCTATCTCTTCGCGCTGTGTACCTAGAATCTTAATACTACCCATCTCGGGGATATCTCGGAGGCGGTCAGATACCAGTTCCACATAGTCTTCCATCTCACGAGGCGAGCGATCAGCACTCTCTAAGGCGAGCAGAATACTACTAGTATTACCAAAGTCATCGATGATAGCTACCGCCAAGAGACCCGTCGGCAGTTTCGTTTGCTTGAGCAACGACACACCACCACGAATCTTCGCCCATGCTTCATCCGCATTCATCACACGGGGTGACAAGGCGGCAAAGACATAGACAATACCATCCTTACTGATGCTATAGGTCTTTTTCTTATCTATCTCTTTAAACGTGAACAAGTACTGCTCAATAGGCTTCGCCACTTGTTCCTCCACCTCCTGTGCCGTAGCACCCGGATAAACGCCCACCACAACGCCCAAACGGATCGTCACTTCCGGGAACTCATCCTTCTTCATTTTGGGCAAGGCAAAGATACCAAAACCCACCAAGCAAGCCACAATGAGGTACACTAATGAGTGTGCCCGCATCGCAGATTCTATATGATTTCGTTCTCTCATTACTTTCAATTTTCAAAATTCAACTAGAACACGACCTTTGCCCCTTTAAACATCTTCTGATAACCCTTGCTAATCACCGTATCGCCCAACTGCAATCCTTCGGAAATAAGCACACCGTTATCTACAAACGCACCAATCTTCACCATCTGACGCTCGGCTTGACCATTACGCAGCACCCACACGCTGTGTCCTTTTTGCTGTGTTTGGATGCAACCTGCCGACACGATATATCCTTCGGCATCGCGATTCGTAATGATGGCACGGCAAACCATACCGGGTAATATCTCCACCATTTGATCCGATTTATCCAACAGTGCCGTCACGCGGTAGGTGTGCGACAGACGAGTAGAGATCAACGATTTCTCTATGATCTTAGCAGGGATATCCATTTTGAGTGCAGGGATATTAACGAGCACCGCCTCACCCAACTTCATTGGCGAGATCTCACTCTCAGGCACCGTAAACTCCGCCGTTCTGCCCGTCAAATCCAACAGTGTACCAATAGGCTGACCGATAGCAATCTGCTGACCTGCTTCCACATCAGACATGTTCACCACACCTCTTTGGGTAGCACGCATATCGCAATCTGCATACCGTTTGCGGGAAGAGCTCGCTAAGGAACGAGCCTTCTCTAAACTCGTCTTGATGTCCATCCACTTGACTTCACTCATACCACCCTTCTCATAGACAGGCAATAGACGTTTATAGGCATCCTCTGCCTGACGAAGCATCGCTTCGGCGCTCTCTAACATAGCAGCCGCTTGCGTATTATCCACCGACGCGATGAGTTGTCCTTTCTCCACCACCTCGCCGCTGTGCACAGCGATCTTAGTGAGTTGACCACCCCATGGGAAAACCAAAGGGATCTCCGCCTGCGCTTTGATTTCACCGACATAGGCATCGGTTACCTCACAAGCATTCTGACCAACCACCTCAATCTCTACAGGCAAAGGTCTGTTCCGCAGATCTTCATAAGGACTTTTATGACATCCAGTCGCCAATAATAGGGTGATTCCTACACCCACTAAAAATAATTTTTTCATATAAATAACCTTATTTCAAATTAATTTCATGCAACCTATTAATATATCGCGCGCACTCGCACACGAAAAAAACGCTGCAAAAGTACAAAAAAAAAAGCACACTCGCAAATTTTGTGTGCTTTTTTTCTATTTTGTAGCAATTTTTACTTAAAAAATGCCATTGCTTTTTCGTTTTCTACAACTTCCTCTTGGAAGATATATGCTCCCGTCTTAGGACTTTTTACCATCTTAATGCACTTAGTGTGCGTACGTCCGGCATTACCAGTATGAAGGGTAGCGACCGCTTTCTTTGCCATAATTTAAACTTTTAAACTCTTAAACTTTTAAACTCTTACTTAATCTCTTTGTGAAGCGTCATTTTCTTCAAAATCGGATTATACTTCATCAGTTCCAGACGATCAGGAGTGTTCTTACGGTTCTTCGTCGTGATGTAACGGCTAGTACCTGGCATTCCGCTGGCTTTGTGTTCTGTGCACTCTAAGATAACTTGTACACGAGCTTCCTTTGATTTCTTTGCCATAACTTTTCCTCCTTATTCGTAAAGATAACCTTTTTCTGCGGCCTGTTTCAGTGCAGCATCCAGACCAATTTTGTTAATCGTACGCAGACCAGCAGCACTGACTTTCAAGCTGATCCAGCAATCCTGTTCTACCCAGTAGAACTTCTTGTGGAACAAGTTCACATCGAAGCTGCGCTTAGTGTGGCGCTTCGAGTGCGAGACATTGCACCCCATGAGGGCTTTTTTGCCCGTAATTTGACAAATCTTTGACATTTTTGTATATAATTTAATATTTATTTTCAGTCACTTACGTGTCTTCCCTTCCCCGCATCCACTACCATATACAACCCACATACGCCTCCGCATAACACGAAAAATCGCGCAAAGGTACTACTTTTTTTTTACATACGCAAATTTTTGATGCATTTTTTTGCATTTTTCTTTTTTATGCTAAGTAGAAGTGGTTATTTTAAAGGGTTCTATTCTGCTTTTTCTATTCTAAAATTTGCATATTCCAAAAAAATGTTGTACTTTTGCAGCGTGAAAGAGAATTTCGAGATATATGCGTAAAACTTACCTTATTGTTTGCGCCATGATGATGGCGCTATCTGTATCTGCGGTGGATTTGGACTTGCAGATTTTTTATGACTTTGGATCTATCAACACGGCTTGCGCTAACCAGCGCACCAATCGTATGACTACCACCCTCGAATTCTTCCATCCCGATAACTGGGGATCCACGTTCGCATTCGTCGATTTTGACTATGCACTCAGTAACACCGATGACCCACAGAACTCGCCCATCGCCGCTTATTGGGAGATCAGTCGTGCCCTCAATTTCTGGAAGAACACCAAAGCCAAAGACCTCTCCGTCCATGTGGAATATAATGGCGGTTTTGGTGTGTATGGTTACCAAAAGCCAGAGGGCGGATACGGGGTCAATAACACCGCCTTAGTGGGACTGGAATATTTTCTCCACACACCCAATTTCAAAAACACCTTCACACTCCAACTTCTCTTCAAATACATTGCTAACCCATACAATATGTACAACCAAGGACATAGTGGCAACCAAGTACCTTTGCAATTTACGTGCGTATGGGCATGCAAGGATTTATTTAAGGCCAACGGACTGACATTTTGCGGGTTCTTGGATATCTGGGGCGAGAAACTATGCGTAAAAGATCGCATTGCGTCTGAAGCCGCTGGACACGCCGTCTATACCGATCCAACAAAGCAGTCATTTGTCTTCATCACCGAACCGCAGTTATGGTACTCCATAGGACAGTGGTTTAAGTGTCCTAACCTATGTATTGGCACAGAGATCGAACTGTCGTATAACTTCGCCACAGGAACAGGGTTTATGTGCAATCCATGCTTGGGAATACGATGGAACTTCTTATAGACTGACAATTTGGCAGAAGTGGCATATTTGGCACGAAAATTGAAGATGGACGATTGACTATGCACCATGCACGATTATTTTATTTAAACATATACAACTATGAAAGTAACTCCATTAGCAGACCGCGTGCTGGTTAGACCAGTAGCGGCTGAAACAAAGACAGCTTCGGGTATCATCATTCCCGATAGCGCCAAAGAGAAACCCTTACGCGGCGAAGTTATCGCCGTTGGTCAAGGCACCAAAGATGAGGCGATGGTACTCGCCGCAGGCGATCAAGTGCTGTATGGCAAATACGCCGGCACAGAGATCGAAATAGATAACGAGAAACTATTAATCATGCGTCAATCTGACGTATTAGCTAAAATCGGATAATTATGGCAAAAGAACTTTTATATAACATCGAGGCGCGTGACGCTTTGAAACGTGGCGTGGATCAATTGGCAGACGCCGTTAAAGTGACCCTGGGAGCAAAAGGTCGCAATGTGATCATTGATAAGAAATATGGTGCACCTCATATCACAAAGGATGGTGTGACAGTCGCCAAAGAAATAGAATTACCTGACGCTCGCGAGAACCTCGGTGCCCAATTGGTGAAGGAAGTAGCATCGAAGACAGGTGATCAAGCCGGTGATGGTACCACCACCGCTACCGTTTTGGCTCAAGCCATTATTGGCGTAGGTTTGAAGAACGTAACCGCAGGCGCTAATCCGATGGATCTGAAGCGCGGTATCGACAAAGCCGTCAGCACCGTAGTGGCTAGTATACGGAACCAATCCGAAGTGGTTGGCAACGACTTCGATAAGATTGAGCAAGTGGCTACTATCTCTGCCAACAACGATGCCGAGATTGGTAAACTCATTGCAGACGCGATGCGCAAAGTGAGCAAAGATGGCGTTATTACTATTGGCGAAGCCAAAGGTATGGACACCACTATCGACGTGGTACAAGGTATGCAGTTCGATCGCGGTTATATCAGCCCATACTTCGTGACTAACACTGAGACCATGGAAGTGGAAATGGACAAGCCTTACATCTTGATCCACGACAAAAAAATATCCAATCTCAAGGAACTGCTTCCTGTTCTCGAACCCGCCGTACAAAGCGGTCGTCCATTGCTCATCATTGCCGAGGATGTAGATAGTGAAGCATTAACTACCCTCGTAGTCAATCGTCTGCGTGCACAACTCAAGATATGCGCTGTCAAAGCGCCTGGTTTTGGTGATCGCCGCAAGGAGATGCTCGAAGACATCGCCATCCTCACCGGTGGTACCGTTATTAGCGAAGAGAAAGGTATCAAGCTCGAAACCGCTACCCTCGATATGCTCGGCACAGCCGAATCTATCACGGTTAATAAGGACAACACCACCATCGTCAATGGTGCAGGCGATAAAGAGGCTATCGCAGCGCGTATCGCTCAGATCAAAGCACAGATTGTGGCTACCAAGTCCACCTATGACAAGGAAAAACTGCAAGAGCGTCTCGCTAAACTCGCTGGCGGCGTAGCCCAACTCAACGTGGGTGCCGCTTCCGAAGTGGAGATGAAAGAGAAAAAAGACCGCGTAGATGACGCCTTATCCGCTACCCGCGCTGCTATTGAAGAAGGTATCGTTCCGGGCGGTGGCGTAGCATACATCCGCGCCCAAGAAGCCCTTACCGCTATCAAAGGCGACAATGAGGACGAGCAGACCGGTATAGAAATTATCCGCCGCGCCATCGAGGAGCCTTTGCGTCAGATGGTGTTCAATGCAGGTAAGGAAGGAGCCGTCGTGGTCGATAAGGTGCGTGCTGGCAAGGGTGACTTTGGATACAACCTCCGTACAGACAAGTACGAAGACCTCAAGAAAGCAGGTGTCGTTGATCCCGCTAAGGTCGCTCGCGTAGCCCTCGAGAATGCTGCTTCGATTGCAGGCATGTTCCTCACCACCGAGTGTGTTATCACCGACAAGAAAGAGGAAAACCCCGCTCCTGCTATGCCCGCCAACCCTGGTATGGGAATGATGTAAAGAGAGGTACGATTTACGAATGTACGATGTACGATTGATGTACGAGGTACGTTTTTTTACTAAAATAGTTCGGCTTCGGTCGAACTATTTTTTATTTTTTTAATAAAAAATTTGCGTATGTCGAAAAAAAAGTGTAATTTTGCGGGCTGAAATAAAAAAGCACCCAATATGAAAGCATTAGTTAAACGATATGCCCAACCGGGTATCTGGATGGAAGATGTTCCGATGCCCGAAGTAGGTGTGAACGATGTCCTCATTAAGGTCACCAAAGCCGCTATCTGCGGTACGGACTTACACATGTATAAGTGGGACGAATGGTCACAGGCGCATTGCACTCCACCCTACACGATGGGACACGAGTTCGTAGGTGTAGTCGCCGAAGTGGGTGCCGGTGTGCGCAACTTCAAGGTTGGCGAACGCGTGACCGCCGAAGGACATATCGTTTGCGGACATTGCCGTAACTGCCGCCGAGGCATGGGACATGTGTGTGAGAACACCATATCGGTGGGTATAATGGGTAAGGATGGTTGTTTTGCCGAATACGTGACTATTCCCGAATCGAACGTCGTCAAACTGCGTCCCGAGATACCCGATGACTTTGCAGCCATCATGGATCCGTTTGGTAATGCTACCCACACGGCGCTCGCCTTCCCGCTTTTGGGCGAGGATGTACTGATTACGGGCGCTGGATTGATTGGTACTATGGCAGCAGGTATATGCCGCTACGCAGGAGCCAAACATGTGGTGGTGACGGATATTAATCCGCTGCGATTGGAGATAGCCAAGAAGATGGGTGCCACCATGACGGTTAATGGAGCACAAGGCGAGACCATAGAGGGTGCTATGCAGCAATTGGGCATACGTGGATTCGATGTGGGACTAGAGATGTCGGGTGCACCTGCTGCGTTTAACGAGATGATCGCGCACATGTACAAGGGCTCTAACATCGCACAATTGGGTATCCTACCCCACAACACGCAAGTGAACTGGTCGGACGTGATCTTCAATGCGCTGACCATCAAAGGTATTACGGGCAGACGTATGTGGGAGACTTGGTACCAGATGGAGCAGATGCTGCTCGGCGGACTCGACCTATCCCCTGTCATTACCCACCGGTTTAAGTTCGACGATTTCCAAAAGGGCTTTGATGTGATGGTCAGTGGACAATGCGGCAAAGTGCTATTGGAGTGGTAGCCCCTTCCGTAGGTTTCCCCATTAGGGGCAACCTGCAAAAACGAAACAAATAACCAATATCAAATAACAGATTATGAAAAAAGCAATTTTTGCGCTACTATGTGTAGCATGGCTACCGATGAGCATGATGGCTCAAGATCGGAGCAAGTTAACGGAGTACAAGTTGGACAATGGTCTGACCGTGATGTTATGGGAGAACCATGACCAAAACGATGTAGAGGGTTTCGTTGCTGTTCGTGCAGGTGCTATTGATGAACCAGCCGAATACACCGGTTTGGCACACTACCTCGAGCACATGATGTTCAAGGGTACCGACCGTATTGGTGCTATTGATTGGGAGAAAGAGAAACCGCTGTACGAAGAGATCATTCGCCTCTATGACGAGCACGCTGCCACCACCGATAAGGTGATGCGCGATACCCTTGTGGCTCGTATCAACCGTGCTAGTTTGGAGGCTGCTAAGTATTCGACCACGGAGGATTTCTTCAGTATGTTGGACGGAATTGGTGCTACCGGTGTCAATGCTTTCACGAGTTACGACATGACTTGCTACCACAATAATTTCCCCGCTAACCAGATGTACAAATGGTTGACCATTTTCTCGGATCGTCTCATCCATCCAGTCTTCCGTACTTTCCAAGCCGAGTTGGAGAACGTGTTCGAGGAGTATAACATGTACGAGGACGATGTGGAGACCCAGATCAGCAATAAAGTCAATGCGGAGTTATTCAAAGGTCACCCTTACGAGCGTAACGTGATCGGTCTGCCTGAGCACCTTAAGAACCCACAGTTGTCCAAACTCATTGAGTTCTATAACACTTGGTATGTAGCCAACAACATGGCTCTCATCATCGTGGGTGACTTCGATGCCGAAGCCGCTAAGCCTATGATTGCAGAGACCTTTGGTCGTCTCCAACCTGCCGAACTGCCTGCACGTAAGACTTATCCTGATGCGATGTTCCAGGCTGGCAAAAAGTTTAGTTTCAACCTCGGTTACTATCCAGAGATCTTGTGGGCTTGGGACGCTGTGAAGGAAGGCGATGCTGATCAACTCGCTTTGGAGTTTGTATGCCGTCTGCTGTCCAACAGTATGAACACTGGTCTATTGGATAAACTCACGATGGATGGTATCGTTTCCTATGCAGGAAGTGGTTTTAACTTCTGTCGCGACATGGGTCGTATCATGGTGTATGCTATTCCTTACTTTGATATCAACCAATACCAATATGAGTCCAACACCGCTACCGAGAAGATCGTGATGAAAGAGATTGAGAAACTGAAGAATGGCGAGATACCCGATTGGTTGATTCAATCTGTGAAAGAGGAGTATGCGCAGAACATCGCGCTGACGTATGAAGAGGGCGCGGGTAACATGATGTCATTGGTACAATGCTTCATCTACAACGAGCCCATTGACGATATCTTCACCCAAAACGAGAAGATCCAAGCCCTCACCAAAGAGGATATTCAACGTATCGCCAAGAAATATTTCGGTGCTGAGCACCTCACCATTGGTTTCGAGGAAGGTGACAAGAAAGTAAATAAATTGGATAAACCACACATCCAACCCCTCGATATGCCAAAGGGCGTAGAGACGGAGTATGCCAAGTGGTTTAAGACGCTGCCTGTAGGCGAAGTTAAGCAGACCTATCTCGATCTGTACGATGTACAAGAGAAGTCGTTGGGTGATAAGATCAAACTGCACTATACCAAGAACGAAAAGAATGACATCTTCTCGCTCACCCTGCGTTATGGTATCGGTACAACAAGACGTCCTATGCTCCAATATGTGACCGAGATGATGAACATGGCAGGTATCATGCCTTCGACCACGCCACAAGAGTTCCGCCGTCAGTTGAGCGAAAAAGGTGGTCGTGTACAATATAGCGTCAGCGGCAACTATTTTGAGGTAACTATCTATGGTAACGAAAAGAACTTGGCGGACATCTGCCAACTCGTACAACGTCAAATGCTCTTCCCGAAGTTTGACCAACAGCAGTTCGAGTCCATGCAAGGTAGCGAATTGTCCACACGTATGCGTCTCGATAAGATGGATGGTATCCAAGCCGATGCTTTGCACGAATATATCCTGTTTGGCGACAAGTCGGACTATATCGATATTGTTCCATTCATGGATATCTACAACATGGATGAGTTAAAACTCAAGACCGAGTTCTTGGATGCTACCAAGTATGCCTTGGACATCTTCTATTGTGGTGCACTACCTCTGTTAGATGCTCAGAAGATATTAGAGGGTAACCTGCCTTTGCAAGAGGGTATGTTAGCGTCCAAGTCGCCTGAGTTCCGTGAGCGCAAGAGTTATGATAAGACACAGATCTATTTCTTGCCGAACTCCAATGTGCAACAGGCTACGATATACTTCTACTTCAATAGTATTCCATTTAAGCCCGAGCAGAGTTATCTCTACGATGCCTTCAACCAATATTTCGATGGTGGTTTCTCGGGTATTGTACTGGACGAGATCCGTACCAAACGTTCGTTTGCTTACACGGCATCGGGTTACTTGGTACAAGGTGCACTACCTAATAAGAATAGTTACTTCGGCGGTTATATTGGTACCCAATCGGATAAGGTGGCAGATGCGGTCGAGACCTTCATGAGTATCACCGATTCGATGCCTATCCATCCTGAGCGTTTGGAGAACGTACGTGCAGCGTTGCTGCAAAACGAGCAGATCAATAAACCTAGCTTCCGCTATAAGGGTGAGACCTACGACTGGTGGACGCACTACATGGGTTATACCGAAGATCCCGCTCGTAAAGAAGTGGAGCAAATCAAGAACATGACTTGGGAGGATATTGAGAACTTCTATAAAGAGAACATCCAAGGCAAACCTATGACCATCATCATCATGGGTGATCCCAAGAAGATTGACCAGAAACGTCTGGCGGCTAAGTTCGGTAAGATTCAGAAAGTGAGCAAGACCAAACTGTTTGCGCCACTTGATTTGGACTTCTAAAAGTTGAAAGTGTGCATAGAAGTGGATTTGTCAATATAGTGGGCAACCCCAACGTCGGTAAATCGACGTTAATGAATGCGTTGGTAGGTGAGCGCCTTTCGATTATCACATCGAAGGCGCAAACCACCCGCCATCGTATCATGGGTATAGTGAATGGAGACGATTTCCAGATCGTTTACTCCGACACACCGGGTGTGCTCAAACCTACCTATAAGTTACAAGAGCAGATGCTCGAGTTCTCGCGTTCGGCCTTAGTGGATGCCGATATATTGCTCTACGTGACCGATGTGCAGGACACTCCCGACAAGAATGCCGAGTTCCTCGACAAAGTGAAGAAAATGAGTCAGGTCAAGGTCTTCTTAGTTATCAACAAGATTGACCTTACCACGCAGCAGACTTTAGAGCAGTTAGTGGACTATTGGCATCGCGAACTGCCCACTGCCGAGATCTTCCCGATCTCAGCACGGGAGCGATTTGGTATTGACCAACTCTTTGAGGCTATCAAGGTAGCCCTGCCGGAGTGTCCACCATTCTTCGATAAGGATCAGTTGACGGACAAGCCGTCGCGATTCTTTGTGGACGAGATCATCCGCGAGAAGATATTGCTCAACTACGACAAAGAGATACCCTACTCCGTCGAGGTGGAAGTCGAATCGTTCCAAGAGGAGGAGAAGATCATCCGTATCGGTGCGGTTATCTATGTCGAACGCGAATCGCAGAAAGGCATCATCATCGGCAAGGGAGGTACTGCCCTCAAGAAAGTGGGTACCCAAGCGCGTGCGGACATCGAGGCATTCTTTGGTAAGCAAGTCTTCTTACAACTCTTTGTCAAAGTGGATAAAGATTGGCGATCTTCCCAAACACGACTCAAACATTACGGATACGATTTAAACTAACCCCAACTATGAGACGACACCTTCTCACCCTATTACTAATGTGTGTATGCGCCTGCGCGGGCGCGCAAGACAATCGAGATTATATCATCGAGATCAAACCGACCAAGAAATTTATTCATGTCGATCAATTAGGTGTCACCGACAACACCCCTATCATGGACGTACTCGAAAGTATGCCCGAACTCTTAGGTCGTCCCTCTTTAGATGGTAGTTTACTCGCTAATTTCTCCATTCAGATAGATGGACGAGATGTGGGTCAGAGCCGTGACGTGGTACTCAACCAAACGATGGCAGCTACGGTCGATGTCATCGAGATATCCACCTCGCCTACGGTGAGTGAACAACAGAATGGTACGGGTGGTGTGATCAACATCAAACTCAAGCCTATTGCCAAAGAGGGTGTCAGCGGTATCGCTATGCTCAAACTATCGACCGAATGGGATGTACAACCATACGTCACGTTGGATTATAAGAAAGATAAGTTCCAACTGCGTTCCATGGTCACCATGGAGTATTACCAACCCACAGACTATGGCTATAGTCGTACGAAAACGGATGAGAAAGAGATTGATGTCTTGGACACCACCAGGTCGCACTATCTCCAAGAGACCGCTAAACTCAATCTGCGCTATGATCCTACGAAAAATGATCAAGTGGAGTGGTTTGTTTGGGAAAGTTTTGCGCGAGATAAAGCCACTAGCGATATTCAATACCGAGAACTAGAACAACTCGCCGATCCCACCACCTTTCAGGAGTTGAAGTACAAAGATCAACAAGAGAAGTTCATGCAAGATATAACCGCTGAGGCGGCTATGAAATATAAACATACCTATTACACCCATCGTGGAGCATTTGAGAGCGAAATCAAATATAGTTATATGCCACACGGAGAAGAGGTAAAAAGAATGGAAGAGAATAGGACTCTCTATGCATTAGGCGGCAATTACTATGACACCACCTACATCACCAGGCATTCCCATGAGGTCATGGGTAAGGTATGTTCCAAGCACTCGGTTATCCATTCGGATATAGAGGATTTAGAACTCAAGTATGGTGCAGATGTTAAATACCAATTTGGTAATTCCTACACCACGAGTATCACCTCCGCCTATGCGCAGCCTATCGTCCAACACGACACTACCAATCCGATTGGTTCGCTCTATGTGTCGCCCTATTTAGAAATGAAGTACGAACATCAAAAATGGTTCCTGCAAGGTGGTGCCCGTTACCAATACTATCAAGCTCCGACAGGGCATTCGCACCAAACCGTCACAGGAAACATCAGTGCCAGTTGCGCCATTAAGCAGGATCATAACCTGCGACTCATTCTGGCACGTAACATCCGCAAGGTCAATGCGGCTTTCGGAGATTTTGAGTTACTACCCTACTATAATGCGGATCTCAACTATATCTATCACTGGAATGATGACCAATATGGCGTTATCACCAGTGTGGGATGTAACTATATCTACGCGCAGCAGCAATTAGAAGGTTATACGGGAACGGCATGCATCTATGCGCAACTGATCTTTAAGCAACGTATCTTCTCCATGGCGTTTGCCGGGAATGGCTATATCCGGAATGAATATGGCACGGCTAATAATACGAAGAACTGCTGGTACTATAACCTCAGCCTCGTTCCCGTGTTCAACTTTAAGCACCAATGGACATTGTCCGGTAAGATACTCTATAACTCCAAGATGGTCACCACCAATTTTACGGAAGGAGACTGCTTCTTAGTGAATATACGGGTAGCCAAAACGATTAAGAACTGGAACATCAACCTCGAGTTGAGTGACATCTTCGATTACACGACCACGAACACCCTTTACAGCGGCGGAGATACATATACACAGTTAAGGGATACGTACCCTCGCTATGTACAAGTAGGTTGTTCGTACCGCTTTTAAGAAGCCAATATATAAACAATAGCATATGAAAAAAGAAGTTCAATTCTCGTTGGTATACCGCGATATGTGGCAATCCAGCGGCAAGTATGTACCTCGTCGCGATCAGTTAGCGAAGATCGCTCCCGTCATCATTGACATGGGCTGTTTTGATCGTGTAGAAACGAATGGTGGTGCATCTGAGCAAGTTAACCTCCTCTATGGAGAGAACCCCAACCTCGCCGTTCGCACTTTCACCAAGCCTTTCAACGAGGCGGGTATCAAGACCCACATGTTAGATCGTGGTCTCAACGCCTTGCGTATGAACCCCGTTCCTGCCGATGTGCGTCAACTCATGTATAAAGTGAAACACGCCCAAGGCACCGACATCACCCGTATCTTCTGCGGACTGAATGATCCACGAAACATCATCCCGTCCATTAAGTGGGCTAAAGCCGCAGGCATGACTGCCCAAGCGACTATGTGTATCACCTACTCCAAGGTGCATACGGCAGAATATTACATCAACCTCGCTGAACAACTCATTGAGGGCGGTGCACAAGAGATCTGTCTCAAGGATATGGCAGGTATAGGTCGTCCCGCGATGTTGGGTACGATCGTGGCTGCTATCAAAGAGAAGCATCCTCATATCATTATCCAATACCATGGCCATTCGGGTCCAGGTTTCTCCGTGGCTTCGATGCTCGAAGTAGCCAAAGCCGGTGGCGATGTGCTCGATGTAGCCATGGAGCCGCTCAGTTGGGGTAAGGTGCATCCCGATGTCATCACGATCCAATCGATGCTCAAAGATGCCGGATTCCTCGTTAAGGATATTAATATGAAAGCCTACATGCAGGCACGTAGCCTCACGCAGGAGTTCATGGACGATTTCTTAGGTTACTGGATTGATCCAAAGAACAGCCTCATGACCTCCCTACTCGTGGGTTGTGGACTGCCAGGAGGTATGATGGGTTCGCTTATGGCTGACCTCAAGGGTATGCATGCCGCTATCAACGCTAACTTGCGTAAGAAAGGTCAACACGAACTCACCGAAGACGAGCTGCTCGTTGAACTCTTTGACGAAGTACAACGTATATGGCCGATGTTAGGTACACCATGCTTGGTAACGCCGTTCTCGCAGTATGTGAAGAACGCTGCGCTGATGAACTTATATAGTAAGTCCATGGACGAGAAACCATTCACCCGTATGGATCCTGCCATGTGGGGTATGATCCTCGGTAAGTCTGGTAAACTGCCCGGCACACTCGCACCCGAGATCGTCGAACTCGCCAAAGAGAAAGGCTTTGAGTTCTACACAGGCGATCCACAAGCCCTCTATCCGGACGAGTTACCACGTTTCATCAAGGAGATGAAAGAACTGGGTTGGGATCGTGGTCAGGACGACGAGGAGTTGTTCGAGTTCGCTATGCACGAGAAACAGTACCGCGAGTTCAAGTCGGGTCAAGCCAAGGAGCAGTTCAATCAAGACCTCATCGAGCGTATGCGCAAGGCGGGCAAACCTATCCCAGCATCGTTACTGCCGCAGCCTAAGGAAGGCGAAGACGATATCGCTGCGGTGGCTATGGCACTCCAAATGAACGAGAAAGAGAAAAACTCCGCCGTCAAATTCATCGGCCGCATGAACACCAGCACGTGGAATGCTATAAAATTCTAACACTTGTTAGTTGTGGTTGTCGTTGTGGTTATCGTTATCGTTATCGTTTAAAAAAAATATAAATATGAAGAAGTATAATTTTAACGCGGGTCCTTCTATTCTCCCGCAAGAAGTGATCAAACAGACCGCAGAAGCCGTACTGGACTTCGAGGGTCAGGGATTGAGTGTGTTAGAGATCTCTCACCGTGCAAAATATTTCCAACCCGTTATGGACGAGGCGGAAGCCCTGATGAAAGAGTTACTCGGTGTGCCCGAAGGCTATCGCGTACTGTTCTTAGGTGGCGGTGCCAGCATGCAATTCTGCATGGTACCATTCAACCTGCTCGAGAAGAAAGCCGCTTATCTCAATACCGGTGTGTGGTCTAAGAAAGCCATCAAGGAAGCCAAAGCCTTTGGCGAAGTCGTGGAGGTAGCTGCTTCCACCAATTCTATTCCTATGGACTTTGACATCCCACAGGACTGCGACTATTTCCATATCACCACCAATAACACCATATATGGTACAGAGATCAGCGACGCTAAACTGCAGGAGATCTACCGCAAGAAAGGTAAAGTGACGCTCGTAGCCGATATGTCGTCCGATATCCTGAGCCGCAAGATTGATGTGAGCCAATATGGACTCATCTACGGTGGTGCTCAAAAGAACATTGCCCCTGCAGGCGTAACCTTCGTCATCGTACGCGAGGATATATTAGGTAAAGTGAGCCGTTATATCCCCACCATGCTCGACTATCGCACCCATATAGAAGGTGGTTCGATGTTCAATACGCCTCCTGTATTGCCTATTTATACAGCCGTACTGACCTTACGTTGGTTGAAGAAGAATGGTGGTGTGGACTGGATCGAGAAACGCAACATTGCCAAGGCTGAGTTACTCTATAACTGTATCGACTCCTCTAAGTTGTTTACGGCTACGATCATGGACAAGGAAGATCGTTCGCGCATGAACATCTGCTTTGTACCGAAGCCTGGTAAAGAGGATATCTTCGACGATTTCTTTGCGTTCGCTTCTGCCAAAGGTATGGTGGGTATCAAAGGACATCGTCTCGTAGGCGGTTTCCGTGCATCCTGCTATAACGCTATGGATCTCGAAGGCGTACAAGCCCTCGTCGATTGCATCCATGAGTATGAGAAAAAGTTCTAAAAGTTGAAAGAGTTCTAAGTATGAAAGTTTTAGTAGCAACAGAGAAACCTTTCGCGAAAGTAGCCGTCGATGGCATCCGCGAAGAGGTGGTTAAAGCAGGGTATGAATTAGCCCTGCTGGAGAAATATACCAATAAGCAACAACTCTTGGACGCAGTCCAGGACGCAGACGCCATCATCATCCGTTCGGATGTGGTGGATGCCGAAGTGCTCGATGCGGCTAAGCAGTTGAAGATCGTGGTGCGTGCAGGCGCAGGCTATGATAATATTGACTTAGCCGCAGCTACTGCCCACCAGGTAGTCGCTATGAACACGCCCGGACAGAACTCCAATGCTGTAGCCGAGTTAGCCCTCGGTCTCATGGTCTATGCCGTTCGTAACCTCTATAATGGCACTTCGGGTACCGAACTCAAAGGTAAGAAACTGGGTATCCACGCTTTCGGTAATGTAGGTCGTAATGTAGCCCGTATTGCCCAAGGTTTTGGTATGGATATCTACGCCTTCGATGCCTACTGCCCCGACGATGCGATGATTCAAGCCGGTGTCACTCCTGTGCA
Source organism: Bacteroidales bacterium UBA1735 (assembly GCA_002315745.1). Taxonomy (GTDB): domain Bacteria; phylum Bacteroidota; class Bacteroidia; order Bacteroidales; family Paludibacteraceae; genus Colicola. Next base: position 89,328 of record DCID01000016.1, read on the forward strand.
TAGCGCCGAAGAGTTATATAAGACCTGCGATGTAGTCAGTCTGCATATCCCTGCTACCGACGAGACAAAGAACAGCATCAATAAAGCCCTAGTAGGTCTCATGCCTAAGGGTGGCGTACTCGTCAATACTGCCCGCAAGGAAGTGATCAACGAGACCGAACTCATTGCCCTTATGCAAGAGCGCACCGATCTGCGTTATGTAACGGACATCATGCCCGCAGCCGATGCTAAGTTCCGCGAACTGTTCGACGGACGCTATTTTGCTACGCCCAAGAAAATGGGTGCACAGACAGCCGAAGCCAATATCAACGCGGGTATAGCCGCTGCCAAGCAGATTGTGGATTTCTTCGTGAATGGTAATACCCGTTTCCAAGTTAATAAATAAATGAAACGACTCCTTCCTATCATCGTTGGTTGGTTAACCGCCATGGGCGCGTGGGCGACTTATATCGTTCCCGACACCTATCAAGTCATCCTGCTCAATGACTCCGTCTTTCTCTTTGTAGGTCAACCCGAGTTGAAGACATCGGATGGCACGGAGGTCGATTGGTACTTAACGACCGACCTTCAAGACCCCGTATGCACCAACAACTCGTACTGTTCCTCTTTTAGTTCAGGCGATGGTGTGGTCATTAAGCGAGGTACTGAGATCATAGACGTGGCTTATGTCTTTGATTATACGGAGTGCCAACCTACGGTCCATAGCCTCTCGGCACAGATGGATTGTGGGCATACCCATCTCTATATCGATGCCACCGTACCGGCGATGTCCTATCGGGATATACAAAATCGCCAGCACACGATTGCGCATAAAGCGACTATTGGCTATACCAATCTCGAATGGCAAGAGAAAGCATGGGCAGAAGTAACGAAGAGTCACGAGTTTGATTTGAAGCAAGGAGTAGAAACGATAAACGACCCCGCTTATGGGGAGACCTCTTTCTCCTTGGTATGGGATAAAGCATGGCGCGAACAATTAGGTTTAGCTGTGGACTCTATGGTTACCGAGATCTACGAACCTCTGGCATGTCGCGGCAAACTGGTTACACAGACGACTATACGTGGTACGGAAGAGGAGAACGAGGTAGATCGCCCTATTGACCAAAAGATGTTGGCGGCATCGGGTCCATTGGAGGTATCGTTCACATCCAATCCCACCCCCGGAGTGAGGTTCTACCAATGGCGCATCTATAAGCGCAATGATCTGATCGCAGAGCGTAAGGATCAAGATATACGTTACACGTTCAATGACCCAGGAGCCGATCTATATAAGGTCGTTCTAGTAGTTCGCGGAGACTCTTGCTCCCAAGAGACCGATCCGAGCAATCCTAACTATGCCGACTCGGTCAATATCACCATCCAAAAGTCGCAACTCTTTGCGCCTAATGTCTTCACCCCTAACGGGGATGGAAAAAACGATGAGTTCCGTGTCATCTACACCTCCATTAAGGAGTATTATATATGGATCTATAACCGATGGGGAAAGTTAGTGTATGAATCCTCTGATCCCGCTAAAGGTTGGGATGGGAACATCGGTAGTCGAGCAGCCGCAGAGGGTGCTTATTACTACATCATCCGTGCCAAAGGCACCGATGCGGACACCGATTCCAGTAATCCTAACTTAGGGGTCTATAACCTATCCGGCGACATTAACTTACTTAGATAACACCTGCAACCTGCAACCTAAAATATTATGTATAAAAAGTTTTTCATTATGGCATTAGCCACTGCTGCGCTCATCGGTTGCGCTTCGAAAACCGAAGATAATGTTCCCGTTAACGAGAACCCGTTACTCAACTACGCCCATTGGACAACGCCCCACGGCACCTATCCGTTCAATGAGATCAAAGCCGAGCATTATATGCCCGCCTTCGAAGAAGCGTTTAAAGAAGGTCTCGCCGAGATAGATGCCATCGTGCGCAATCCCGAGAAACCCACGTTTGAGAACACGATTGTAGCGCTCGAACGCGCTGGTCACACACTCAGTTTGGCGACCTACTGTTTCTTTAATCTCACCAATGCGGAGACTAATGACACCCTCGATGCTATCGAGACCGAACTGATGCCTAAGTACACCGAGTACGAGACCGCTATCACGCTCAACGATAGTCTCTTCCAACGCATTAAAGCCGTCTATGACGAGCGTGAGTCCTTGCGTCTCAATCCGGAACAACGCAAACTATTAGAAGATGCCTACGAAGGTTTTGCCAACAATGGTGCTAACCTCGACTCTGTGGGTAAAGAGAAATATAAGGAACTCTCCACTCGTCTGTCGATGCTCACCCTCGCCTATGGTCAGAACGTGCTCAAAGCCACGAACGCATGGACTAAACTGATCACCGACGAATCGCAGTTGGCAGGTCTCAATGACGATACCAAAGCAATGATGCGTGACAATGCAAAGAAGAAAGGTCAAAAAGGTTGGCTCATGGATCTCAAACCTACCACCACCATACCTTTCATGCAAGACTGTGCTAATCGCGAACTGCGTAAGGAGCTGTATATAGCATCTAACACCCGCTGCATCGGTGGCGAGTTTGATAACACGCAGAACATCATCGACATTGCCAATACCCGTTTGGAGATAGCCCAACTCTTCGACAAAGAAGACTTCGCGCAGAAAGCCCTGCATAAACGCTGTGCCGAGAACGAGGAGACCGTCATGAATTTCCTCAACAGCCTACGCGATGCCTATATGCCTGCTGCCCGCGCCGAAGTAGCCGAACTGCAAGCCTTTGCGGATAGCCTGGGTCTCAATGACCAACTTCAGCCGTGGGATTTCTCCTACTACTCGAAGAAGTTAAAGGATGCTAAGTACAGCATCTCCGACGATATTCTCCGTCCGTATTTTGAGTTAGAAGCCGTTAAACAGGGCGTCTTTGGTTTAGCCAATCGTCTCTATGGACTCACCTTCGTGCAAGATACCAATATACAGGTCTATAACCCCGAAGTATCGGCATACAATGTCTATGACGCTAAGGGTAAGTTCTTAGCCGTCTATTACACCGATTTCCATCCGCGGGATGGTAAGCGCGGTGGTGCTTGGATGAATGAGTTCCAAGGTCAATACAAGATTGGTCGCAAGGATCATCGTCCACATATCACGACCGTGATGAACTTCACCCGTCCCGTACCTGCTACCGATGCTACGGAGGGCAAGCCTGCATTACTCACCTATGACGAGGTAGAGACTTTCCTGCACGAGTTTGGTCATGCGCTCCATGGTATGCTCACTCGCTGCACGTATGGTAGCCAGTCTGGTACGAACGTGCCACGCGACTTCGTGGAGTTGCCTTCGCAGTTCAATGAGAACTTCCTCGGTGAGAAAGAGTTCTTGGACACTTTCGCCAAACATTACGAGACGGGCGAAGCGATGCCTCAAGACCTCATTGATAAGATTCATCGTGCCGACACCTACCACGCTGCCTATGCGTGCGTACGTCAACTGTCGTTTGGTTACCTCGATATGGCTTGGCATACTATCCGTGAGCCGTTTGCACCTACTAAGGGTCAATCGGTACAGGATGCCGTTATCGCCTTTGGTAACAACGCGATGGAGCAAGTGCGTGTCATGCCTAACGTGCCTGGCACGCAGATGGAGACGGCTTTCACCCATATCTTCTCCGGAGGATACGCGGCAGGATACTACAGCTATAAATGGTCAGAGTTATTGGACGCAGATGCCTTTGCACAGTTCCAACAGGCACGCGACAAGCGTGGTTCTATCTTCGATAAGAAGACGGCTGATTCGTTCCGCAAGAACATCCTCGAGCGCGGTGGTACCGAAGAGCCGATGGTGCTCTATCGTCGTTTCCGTGGCGGTGATCCTACCATTGATGCCTTGCTCAAGAGAGATGGTATCCAGAAATAGTGTGGGTTCTTCTCGCCATATTATCAGCACTCTGTTTGGGGTGTTATGATGTGAGCAAAAAGCGTGCGCTGACTCACCTTACGGTAGTTAACACGCTTTTTTTGAGCATCCTCATCTCCAGTGCTATTCTGTCACTTTTTCTACTATTATCGAGGTGGAGTCCTACGCTAATGGTAGATACCGTATTGTATGTTCCCCGCGTAGATGGGCACACGCATTGGCTCTGTTTCCTCAAGGCATGTTTAGTACTCAGTAGTTGGGGTTTCTCCTATATAGCGCTGCAGCAATTGCCTATCAGTTTAGTCTCCCCTATGCAGGCTACGCGACCGATGTGGACTTTGGTAGGTGCCCTATTCCTCTTTGGTGAGGTGCTAAACGGATGGCAGTGGGCAGGTATCGTGTGCGCCTTGGGGTCGGTCTTCTTGTTTGCACTCAGCGAGGCGATGACCCATCGTAAGGAGCATGCTAAGATAGCCACTGCTCCTCTCATCTGCTTATGTCTCACTATCCTCACAGGCGCGGCGAGCGGGTTGTACGATAAGTACCTTATGCGTCAGTTTGACCATAATGCGGTACAGGTTTATTACACCTATTATCAACTCCTCCTCATCACCATCATCTATTTGGTTCATTGCTACCGTCACCCAGCCGCTCGCCCTTCTCAAGGTTTTTGGAGAAGTCCTGCTTTTTTGCCGGTGATATGTATCTCTATTTTCTTGGTACTCTCCGACTACTTCTACCTGCTAGCGTTATCCGATACCGATTCATTGATAGCTGTCGTATCGACGATGCGTCGTTCGGGTACCATCATTCCGTTCCTCTATGGGATAGTCATCCTGCGCGAACCGCATCCATACAAAAAAATAGTATGCCTCATCGGCATACTATTGGGATTGGTTTGTTTACTCTTAGGTAGTTTATGATAAGCGGGCTTTGATAGCCTTACTCTCTTCCTCGTAACCAGGTTTGTCCAATAGGGCGAACATATTCTTCTTATACGCCTCTACGCCCGGTTGATTGAATGGATTAACGCCTAACATATAGCCCGATATACCGCAGGCACGCTCGAAGAAATAGATGAACTGACCTAAGTTATACTCATCTACCTTCTCGAACGAGATCTTGATATTAGGTACACCACCATCGACGTGTGCGAGTTGGGTGCCGAGTTCCGCCATTTTGTTGACTTCGTCCACGCGTTTACCGGCGAGGAAATTGAGTCCGTCGAGGTTCTGCTCATCCTTAGGGAAGATAACGGACTTATTGGCTTGCTCAATGGATATAACCGTCTCGAAGATGGTGCGTTCACCATCTTGGATCCATTGACCCATCGAGTGCAAGTCCGTAGTCAAGTCCACACTAGCTGGGAAGATACCTTTGCGGTTCTTACCTTCGGATTCGCCATAGAGTTGTTTCCACCACTCGGCAAAATAGTGGATCTTAGGATTGAAGTTCGCCATGATCTCTATTTTCTTACCATACTGATAGAGGGCATTACGCATAGCCGCATATTGGCAAGCAGGGTTATTGTCATACCCCACCTTGGTGCTAGTTGCTTTCTCCATGTCCTGTGCACCGCGAACGAGCGCAAAGATATCGTGCCCTGCGCAAGCGACAGGTAACAGACCTACTGGGGTCAGGACGCTGAAACGACCACCTACGTTGTCTGGGATAATGAATGTTTGATAACCTTCTATCTCGGCTAATTTGCGGGCAGCACCTTTGACCTTATCGGTGATGCAAACGATGAGGTCTTTTGCGACCTCTTTGCCCACTTGCTTCTCCAGCATCGTCTTGAGCAGACGGAAGGCGAGTGCCGTCTCTGTGGTCGTACCCGACTTAGAGATATTGATAATAGCGAAGGTCTTACCTTCGAGCAGTTCCATCAGGTCTGCTAAGTAATCTTCACCGATGTTGTTACCCGCATACACGATGCGTGGGTTCTTACCATTGAGGCCAAAGGTGTGATCTAATGCCTCGTTCACGGCACGGCAACCTAAATAGCTGCCACCTATACCTGCCACCACGATGATCTCTGCTTTCGCGCGGAGACGATTGGCACAGTCTTGTACTTCGTGGAGGAAAGCGTCCGTGGTCTCGGAGGGCAGATGTACCCAACCTAAGAAATCGTTACCTTCTCCTTCTCCTTTTTCTAATACTAAGTTAGCCTTTACTGCCAATGCAGCTTCCTCGGCTAATGCGCCTGCGGGAACAAAACTCGCAGCATTCTTTAAACACAGTTTCATATATATACGTTTAATATAGTTTCTTCGTTAAGCGAGAGATGACAATCGTCGGTGACAAGTGGTTGTAGAGGATATCGTATATCGCTTCCACGATAGGCAGATCGACTTGCATCTTTTCGTTAGCCAGGTGGATAGCCAGCGTACCATAATAGCCTTCCGCTACCATCTCCATCTCTATCTGAGCCGATTTGACGGAGTAACCCATACCGACGAGTTGACCAAACTGGCGATTGCGGGAGAACTTGGAGTAAGCCGTCACTAACACATCTCCTAAGTAGCCGCTGGCATCTATATCGCGTTGGTTATTACACATGGCCGTCGCGAAGCGTTGAATCTCCTGCACGCCATTACTCATGAGCACGGCTTGGAAATTGTCACCATAGTGCAGACTATGACATAAGCCCGCAGCGATAGCGTAGATGTTCTTCATCACCGACGAGTACTCCAATCCTATCACATCCGTACTCGGTGTAGCACGCACAAAATCAGTATCAAAGAGTTGGCACAACTCCATCGAGTGTTCGCGGCTCTCACAACCGATCGTCAAGTAACTCAGTCGCTCCAAGGCTATCTCCTCGGCGTGACAGGGACCCGCGATGATCGCCAATTGCGACATGGGGATATTAAATCGTTGGTGCAAGTAATCGGTGACTAGGATGTTCTCTTCGGGGATCATACCTTTGACCGCAGAGATAACCGTTTTGTGCTCCATCTTGCGCTTGATCTTAGTCAGAGTCTGCTTGACGTAGGGTGATGGGATAGCCACAATGAGGATATCCGAATCCGTCACCGCATAGTTGATATCCGAATAGAAGTGAATACGATTCGTATCAAACGTCGCATTACATAGGTATCCGGGGTTCTTACCCGTAGCCTTAAATTCATCAATGGTTTCCTGTTTACGGATGAACCAATTGATCTGAGGTTGGTTGAGCAGCACTATCTTCGCCAGCGCCGTTGCCCAACTACCACTTCCTATGATACAAACACGTTTGTCCATCATACTTCAGGTTTCATGGTGGGGAATAGCAAGACTTCCTGAATGGTCGGTTGTCCTGTCATCAAGATCGCGAGGCGGTCTATACCTATACCGATACCGGAGGTAGGCGGCATACCATATTCGAGGGCACGCATGAAATCGTGGTCAATGACCATCGCTTCGTCATCCCCTTTCTTCGCGAGGTTCATCTGATCGACGAACCGGTTATATTGGTCTATTGGGTCATTGAGCTCGGAGTACGCATTGGCTAACTCTTTACCATTGACCATTAACTCAAATCGTTCGGTCAGTCCGGGTTTAGAGCGGTGCATCTTGGTCAGAGGAGACATCTCCACCGGGTAGTCGGTAATGAACGTAGGTTGGATGAAGGTACCCTCACAGGTCTCTCCGAAGATCTCGTCAATGAGTTTACCCTTACCCATCTTCTCCGTGTCTTCGACACCAAATTTCTTAGCAATAGGGCGAATCTCCTCTTCCGTCATCTTCGACAGGTCATAACCCGTCTTTTCTTGGATAGCCTCGAGGATAGGCAGACGACGATATGGTGCTTTGAAGTCCACCTCGTGGTCGCCAATCTGCACTTTGGTTGTGCCATTGACAGCGATAGCGATGCGCTCGAGCAATTGCTCTGTGAACGACATCATCCAGTTATAGTCCTTATATTGCACATAGAGCTCCATGCATGTGAACTCGGGGTTATGGCTACGGTCCATACCTTCGTTGCGGAAGTTACGACCAATCTCGTACACGCCCTCGAAGCCACCTACGATGAGGCGTTTGAGGTAGAGTTCCGTCGCGATACGTAGGTACATATCCACATCGAGTGTGTTATGGTGCGTGATGAACGGACGCGCCGATGCACCACCGGCTATCTGTTGTAGTATAGGTGTCTCCACCTCGGTGTAACCTGCTTCGTCAAACACCTGACGCATGGTGCGTAAGATAGTGGCACGTTTGAGGAAAGTGTCCTTCACGCCGTCATTGACCACTAGATCCACGTAGCGTTGGCGATAGCGTTGCTCGGGGTCGTTAAATCCGTCGTATGCTACCCCATCCTTGTACTTAACGATAGGCAGTGGACGCAGCGACTTCGATAAGACGGTCAACTTTTGTGCATGCACCGATATCTCACCCATTTGGGTACGGAACACGAAACCTTCTATGCCGATGAAGTCACCAATGTCGAGCAACTTCTTGAACACCACGTTATACATCTGCTGCTCCACCGAAAGGTTGTGGTTGTCGTTGTGGTTGTCGTTATGGTTGTCGTTGTCGTCAACTGGCGCCTGGATATCGTCGCGGCTCACATAGACTTGGATACGGCCTTTGGAGTCTTGCAGTTCGATGAAGGACGCTTTGCCCATGATACGCTTCGACATGAGTCGTCCTGCTATACTGACTTTATCACCAGTATGCCATACCCCATCGCCTTCGTCCACGAAGCCGGCTTTGATATCGGTCGAGTGACCGGTTACTACATACTCGTTCGCGGGATAGGGATTAATGCCCATATCGCGCATAGTTTGCAGACTCTGTCTGCGAACTTGTTCTTGTTCAGATAATTCCATTATATCTTATTTTAATATACACCTATTGGGGTTTGATCCAGGTCTGATTGCGACCTAACCAACCGCGTTTATCTAGACTACCGCGTAGCACTAAGTTACCGTGGTCTAAGAATATCTTACCATAGTAGAACTTGCCACTTTGTGGATCAAGCACTTGACCTTCTCTCAGTTCACCTTCTACGGCTTTCATACCACGGATAATGACCAATCCTTCCATTTTCTTCCCATGGTCTTCACCCTCACATTCCTCGCAAGTCAAGTCTGCTTTGCCCACTAACATCTTCGATATCTTGCCGTAGTACAAGCCGTCGTTGGCTTTGTATATAGTGACGATAGAGAAGTGATCACCGGTCTTATCATCCACGGTCATCCAATCTCCTACGATCTCATTGATTTGTGCCATAGCTACCATAGGCAGCAAAACGATGGCTAATAATAGACTCTTTTTCATATCTTATATGATTTTCTCAAAATTCGGGTGCAAAGGTACTACTTTTTTTCGAGATATGCAACATAAAGCACGAAAAAGTGCAAAAAAAACAAAAAAAAGGACTGCCGCAGCATGCTCCGTATTATCTAGGTACACTTGTCGATTGCTGATGACATGTAATATTCCCTTTGGCACGGAATTTGATAGAGAGGGTTTGTAACCTCAAAACAAGTAAGGGATATGAGAAGCAGAAAAACTATCGTGTGTTTGGTAGCACTAGCTTGTGCCACCATCACGTTGGCTCAGTTCGAGAAGATCAGTGGCCAGCCACCCAAACGGGAGAGTGCCGAAGAACGTGCTACACGTAAGGCACAACAGTTGCGTGACACCTTGAACCTAGATTGCGATCAGTTCAATAGTGTGTACAAAGTCTATTACAATGAGTATTCCGCTATGGAGCAGCAGATGATGCCGCAAGGTGGTCCACCTCAAGGCGGTGGAGGAATGCCTCCACAAGGGTTTGGTGGTGGTATGCCCCCACAAGGGTTTGAAGGCGGAGGAATGCCCCCGATGGACTTCAATGGCGAGATGCCCACACCTCCACAGCCGAAGGAACTGACGGAAGACCAACTGAGAAAGCAGCAGGAGAAACGCCTGAAGAAGATAAAGAAGATTCTCACAGAACAGCAATATGAACTGTGGCTTCAGTTGGATACCATCAAACCTCCAATGCCACCACAACACTAAGCGTTTGATCGACTGGACGAGGTTATCAATCACTTACATGCATCTGTAATTCTTTTGGGGGTCACTATTCTATTCCCATTATTCTTTGCATTCTTGGGGCAGTTCATCCTCGCTCACTTTGACAAATCGTGGGCCGTGATATCCAGGCTTATCGACTATTTCTGTCCACATGGATGCTGGCCTAACCCATAATCCTTTTTCACCGTATAGGGCTCTATAAACCACCATCGGTTCCAATGTCTCGCTATGTCTAGCCACTTCGATTAGTTGGTAATAGTTTCCCTTAAAGTGGCGGTAATACCCTGTTTCTAACATATTGGTTATTTGTTCTTATTTAGTATCACTAGTGCCGCTATCACTCCAGGTACCCATCCGCAGCAGGTGAGCAGCCCAACAATAATCATTGACCCGCATCCGCGGTCAATCACCGCCAACGGCGGAAAGATAATGGCTAATATTACTTGTAGGCAAGTCATGGTTTCTTTGGGGGGGGGTAATATTTACATTCCAGCGTGCAAAGGTACTACTTTTTTTCGAGATATGCAAATCGGATTTTTATTTTGCACCCGATTTTTGCCAAAATAGGAAGTCTTACTACCTAAACTCCCCATATTTCTTCCTATTTTGTTCACTTTTTTGTTAACAGCAGTGGGGTGGCTAAAATTGCTTACTTCACATGAACGGTACTTTCTGATGCGTCATAGTGAAAGTGAAGATGGGATAGTTTAGCCATCCTATCGAGTACACTACGCAAGTCTGTATCCATCATAGAAAAAGTATAAGTATGGCCGTAGCATTGTTCATCATCAATAGAGACCGCTATATCGTATCGGCGCTCTAAAAGCTTCATCACGTCGGCAAGAGGCAGATCAACCACCTCCATACGATTATGTCGCCATGCACCGGTCTGATTGGGATGTACATTGTGTAGGAGACGTTGACCAGTAAGGCTGTTGTAGGATACCTCCTCGCCGGGCTGCAAACCAATCTGTTCATGCTTAGGTGTGGCGAAACGAATACTACCTTCGTCCAATGCTACACGTATCGGTTCATCCCGATAGGAAGACGCATTAAACTTCGTACCTAAAACAGTGATCGTAGCATCACCCACCTCCACAATGAAAGGCTGGTGAGGGTTTTTCGTGACCTCAAAGTATGCTTCGCCTTCTAAGTGGATGCGCCGTTCGTCCGCAGTAAAACAAGTGGGATAAGACAGTTGCGATTCGCAATTAAGGTAAACCCGTGTACCATCCTGCAAAACCACTTGGGTACGCTCACCCCGTGCGGTACAGACTAACTGTTCGGTAGAGGCAGTTCCATGCAGATCCCTATGATGGTAGGCTAAGTAACCACCTATCCATGCACCAGCAATCAGCAGTAATGTGCATGCCACCTTCATCACAATACGCCATCCGATAGTATGTCGCCGAGTAGAATAATGGTGGCGGTTCCATTCCTCATTGAGGTCATCATCTAGGTGCTGCAGAAGTGAAGGAGTACTCTCCGGTTGTCCAAACCAGGAGGCAACATCTCTAGCCTCCTGCGTAGAGGCTTTATTATCTAACACTTTCTGAATGGTTTTGTCCTTCATTTTACTTTCTCTCTATTTAGCCATACTGTTTTTTGAATTTCGCTGCAAAGGTACAACTATTTTTCGAGATACGCAAATAATATGCTAAAAAAGTGATAAAAGACCCCCACCGACTCCCCCTCGAAGGGGGAGGGGGAGGAGGACTAGGGAGGGAGAGGGGCACAAAAAAGACAAAGTTAACGATTTTTTGTTGAGATATGCAAATAATATTTGCGTATTCCAAAAAAAAACACTACCTTTGCACGTTTTTTGGAATAAATGACCACTATAGAGGACATACGAGAGCCCATAGCAGACGCCTACCGGGCGTACGAGAAAGCGATGGAGGCTATTCTACATAGCGACGAAGCACTCATCCATGAGGTGCTGCGCTATGTGCATGCTAAACAGGGCAAACAGCTCCGTCCCCTGATGGTACTATTAGCGGCTGAGATATGTCACGGCATCTCCGATAAGTCTATCCTATCCGCTGTCGCGGTCGAGCTGCTACACAACGCCAGCCTCATTCACGACGATGTGGTCGATAACTCCCCTACCCGCCACGGTAATCCCGCTATACATGCGCGATGGTCGAATAAGATAGCCATCCTCATGGGCGACTACCTATTAGCGAAGATGATCACCTGCGTAGCAGATACGCGCAATAATGCCATCATCCACGTCGTGGCTCGTCTAAGTGAGTCCCTCAGTCATGGCGAGATCATCCAACTCCATCACGAGTCGTCCATGTGGATCGACGAAGCGACCTACTTCAAGATCATCGAGAAGAAGACCGCGCAACTCTTCGCCGCCTGCATGGAGATAGGTGCCGAGTCCTCCGGTGCTACACAACGCCAAACGACGGCGCTACGGGAGTTCGGACGCCAACTCGGTATATGCTTCCAACTCAAAGACGATGTATTCGACTACTCCGACTCCGACGACCTAGGCAAACCCACCATGGGTGACATACGCGACGGCAAAGCGACCCTACCCCTGATCATCGCTCTCCAACGGGCACCGAAGGAAGAGGCAGACCGGATACGCGAGATGGCGGAGAGGTGGGGGAACGACAACGACAACCACAACCACAACCACAACCACAACCACAACCACAACCACAACCACAACCACAACGATATAGAGCAAGAGATAAAGTCGTTTGTGCTACGGTACGAGGGAATACGATACGCGTATGCACAGATGCAGACGCATAAAAAAAGCGCCATCGAGGCGCTCTCTATCTTCCATGACTCTGCCGCTAAGCGGAGTCTGATACAGTTATTGGAGTACGCGATCAATCGCCTCCACTAAACGCTGGTGCTGATCATCATCCTGCACCCTATCCACTATATCATCCATAAAAGCGCGTAAGAGCATCTTGCGTCCCGTCTCGGGCGCTATACCGCGCTGGCGCATATAGAAGAGTGCCGATTCGTCGAGTTGTCCCGTCGTTGCACCATGGGAAGCCTTGACATCGTCGGCATAGATCTCCAACTGCGGTTGGGTACGCATCGTAGCGAGGTCGGAGAGTAAGAGATTACGATTCGTCTGGCGAGCATCCACCTGCTGGGCATCCGGCTTGATCTTCAGTTCACCCACGAAAGCGCCCTTACTCTCATCATCGAGCACGAACTTAATCACCTGTTCGCTCACCCCCTCCCCTTTATCGTGGTGCATGCGCGTATGCGTAGAGACAGAGTCGGTGCCATGGAGGAAAGCCAAGGCGTAGATCTCGGTATGGCAGTTAGGCGCCGTGTGGTCGATATGGAGGATATTCGTCGCCGAGGAGAGGTTGATGAGGATGATACGGAGGGATGAGCCTGCCTGTTGGCAGACATGTAAGTCTAAGGTCGGTTCATCGATAAAAACCCACTCTTGCTTCTCTCCGGCTGGTATGATGCGTTCTTCGGTCATTATTCAAACTGGGCATAGCCCGATTGCTCGAGTTCGAGGGCAAGTTCTTTGCCACCGGTCTTAACGATCCGACCATCCTCGAGCACATGGACAAAGTCGGGTACGATATAGTCGAGCAGACGCTGGTAGTGGGTGATAACGATAGAGGCGTTGTGAGGTGTTTTGAGGCGATTGACGCCGTCTGCCACCACTCGGAGTGCATCGATATCGAGTCCCGAATCGGTCTCGTCTAAGATACTGAGACACGGCTCGAGCATCGCCATCTGAAAGATCTCGTTCTTCTTTTTCTCACCTCCCGAGAAGCCTTCGTTCACGGAACGGTTATTGAGTTTATCCGCCATGTCTAAGCCCGCTTTCTTCTCCCGCATCAGTTTCAAGAAAGCCGTTGCAGAGAGTGGTTCTTTGCCCTCGTATTGGCGTTTCTCATTGACAGCGGTACGCATGAAATTGACCATCGACACACCGGGTATCTCGACGGGATATTGGAAAGAGAGGAAGACACCTTCGCGAGCACGTATCTCGGCGGGCATAGCGAGTAGGTCTTTGCCATTGAGCAGGACAGAACCCGCAGTCACTTCGTACTTATCATTACCGGTCAGTACGGCAGAGAGGGTCGATTTACCCGCGCCATTGCGTCCCATGATAGCATGCACCTCACCGGCGTTAATGGTGAGGTTGATGCCCTTCAGGATCTCTTTGCCTCCGATAGAGGCATGGAGGTCAGTTATTTGTAATAAAGTGTTCATTTTATGGATGGATGACTGTCATAACTACTTCGCCGACAGCCTGGAGGGTGGCGCGACTAATGTGGGACATGTTATCCTGACGCGTATGCCACCATGAGGCAAAACCATTCGCATTCTTAGCGTCATAATGGATGATATCCACGGTAGGGATACCCGCTAAGTTGATGTAATAATGGTCATCGACAATAGGATAGGAATAGTCGGAGACGAAATAGTTGGTATATCCTAACTTACGCGCAGCACGCCAGATGATCTCCTGATAGTTCTCGGCATACTGCATAGAGTAATACTCGCGTGGGAAGATGGCATCGGGTGCTCCCACCATATCGAGGAGGATACCGAAACGATACCGCTGCGTATTGTGCGCCGCAAAATACTGCGAGCCCAAGCACCAGGTGTTCTCTCGCTGCATACCGGTATAAGACGAAGGTGCCCCCATATCCTCGGCATCGAAGAAAACGATGTCCATTGCCCCCATCGTCGAATCCAGACTCCACTGGCGGGCTATCTCTAAGAGGACACCTACTCCACTAGCACCATCATTGGCACCGGGTACATTATACTTACGGTCTTCATAGAGCGGTTCCTCGTCACACCACGGGCGCGTGTCATAGTGTGCGCACAAGAGAAGAGGTGTTTGATTGGACTGACGGGTGAAATGGCCGATGATGTTCATGATCTGTTGGTTATGACCGGTATAGTCAGGCATCGTACCTTTCTGCAACTCCACCTCGGCGCCATAAGCGCGGAGGCGCTGAATGAGCCATAGGGCAGTGTTGAGATGTGCCTGCGAATTAGGGACACGAGGGCCATACGCCATCTGATGTTCGATATAGGCATATGCCGAATCCGCTGAGAACGGCGGACGACTAACCGATGCCTTTTGCGAGCATGACACGCATAGCAAAAGCATCCACAAAGAGAGAATAAACGGTTTCAAGTTATCGAATATTGAGTTCACTAATAGACTTATGTTCCTGAATAGCACGGATAGTCCCGGCAATAGGTTCAGCGATGCTGACGATACGCACCTTCGAGCATCGGGAAGTATCGAACGGGATGGAGTCGGTGAAGACCAGTTCCTCCAGTTCGCTCTGTTCCACCAGTTGGCAAGCCTCTCCGGACATGACGCCATGGCTAACCACGGCGCGAACCGACTTAGCACCGGCTGCTTTCATCTCATGTGCAGCGGTACAGAGTGTGCCTGCCGTGTCCACCATATCGTCCACGATGACCACATCCTTACCATACACATCACCCAAGATACGGATATCGCCGACCTTATTGAAGTCCGGACGGCTCTTATAGCAAATAACCATCGGTACCTCCTTATCGGTGAGCAGGTGCATCTTCTTCGAGAAAGCAGCGGCACGCTTGGAACCACCGACATCGGGGGAAGCGACAATGAGTTTTTTCAGTTTAAGCGACTCTACATAGTTCGCCAACACATTAGCGCCATAGAGGTGATCCACCGGTATATCAAAGAATCCCTGAATCTGGTCGGCATGCAGATCGACGGTGATGACACGGTCGGCGCCTGCCACTTGTAGCATGTTCGCCACTAACTTAGCGCCAATGGAGACACGCGGTTTGTCCTTGCGATCCTGGCGTGCCCATCCGAAATAGGGGATGACTGCGATCACTTTATACGCGCTCGCACGCTTCGCCGCATCGATCATGAGGAGTAGCTCCATGAGATGATCGCTATTGGGATTGGTCGATTGTACGAGATAAACAGATTGGCCACGCACACTATCATCAAAAGCGGCAGAGAACTCACCGTCCTTAAAACGGCTGATGGTCACCTTGCCGAGTGGACAACCGAGATGGTCACATATAGATTGTGCGATAGTGCCGCCATTACTACCGGCAAAAACCTTAAACTGATTGGCTTCCTGCATCATTTTTTCTTTTTCTTGCCCTGTACATTAGGACGATTATTCTGATATTTAGGGGTATCAAAGCCCTCGAAATCGCAATCGAGACGACCATTGGACAGGGTCGCGATATCCTTACGGATACGATCCCAATTCGAATCCTGATCCTTATTCCAGATCATATTCTTCTGCCGCATACATTGGGCGATATAGGTGACTAATGCTTGCTGCTGCGCCACATCGGTGAGCGTGCAGGCATACTGCACCATATTCTGAATAATGCGCCCATAGTTACGCATACGAATGGGCGGAAGATTTTGCGTTAGAGTGTCCATTATTTTTGTTTAATCAAATAGATCATTGTAGGATAGTGATCTCCATAGCCATCCAACCATACGCCAGCCTTATGGGTACGCAGGGGAGTACCTTTCTCTTTACCCTCCTGAACGGTGAGGAAAGATTTATTGAAGATCTGCGATTTCCAATAAGTCCATTTACCCGACTCCAGTTTCTCGTTCATCATCGGTTCGGAGATGATGATCTGGTCAAACAAGTTCCAAGCGCCGTTATACGCGAGCGAACCGATACCGCGATCCAGTTTCTGCCAAAGGGTATTGAATAGGCCTTGCATAGGCACTTCATCGCGCGTCTTCTTAGCCCCTAAGACTTCCGCACAACTGTGGTTATAAGGATCATCGTTCAAGTCACCCATGATAATGATTTTCGCACGAGGTTCCTTGAGGTAGATAGAGTCCACGATGGATTTCGTGAGCATAGCCGCTGTGTCGCGCGTAGCGCGGGAGCGAAGTTCGCCACCATAACGGCTAGGCCAGTGGTTAACGATGATATGGATCTTCTCCGGCTTATCGCCCTTCAAATAACCCGAGACGAGCAATTGGAGACGAGACTTCACCACGCCGCCGTCGGCATAGTGGCAACGTAACTCATGGCCACGCACATTAGTGGGCTTGAACAGATCTGGATTATAGAGGAAACCACAATCCACACCACGGCGGTCGGGACCCTCTAAGAGGATAGGCTCCATGGTACGACCAAACTCCTTCATCTTATCCGCAATATCCCGCAAGCAACCGATATTCTCCACCTCGCACACGCCTATACAAGCGGCACCACGAGGATCCTCATCTGTACCAATCTGTGACAAGGCATACGCCATGTTCTTCACCTTATGCTCATATTTGAGTCCAGTCCAGTGCATACCACCATCGGGGAGATACTCATAATCGTTCTTACCCTCATCGTGAATCGTGTCAAACAAGTTCTCTAAGTTGTAAAATGCGATACAGCGAATCATTTTTTCGCTCTGCGCAGAGATGGTCAGCGACAAAGTAAGTGCCAAACCAAGCAAAAAATAGTTGTGTTTCATTGTAAAGAATATTAATTTTTTAAAAATCGGCTGCAAAATTACACAAATATTTTGATATATGCAAATTTTTTAGTACTTTTGCACGATTTTTATAAAAAACAACTGTTATGAGTAGCGTTAATAAGGTTATTTTAGTAGGAAACGTGGGGAGTGACCCCGAAGTTCGTTATTTAGATCGTGGTGTAGCGATTGCTAATTTTAACTTAGCGACGACCGAGCGCGGATACACGATGCAGAACGGCACGCAGGTGCCCGATCGCACGGAGTGGCATCCGATCGTACTATGGCGCAATCTCGCCGAGTGGGCTGAGAAATATGTGCGCAAGGGTATGAAGATCTATGTCGAAGGCAAGTTACAGACGCGCACTTGGGAGAAAGAGGGACAGGTTCGTCGCAAGACGGAGATCATCGCGGAGGATGTACAGATCATGTATCGTCCGGATGAGTATCGCAACTTAGGTCACGAGGACGAATCTGTGGCAGAGCAGCAGCCTGTATCGGAACCCGAAGGAGATAGCATCTTCTAACGATGAAAGAGATCGATTGGTCTAAACTTACTTTTTCCTATACACCGACGGACTACATTGTTCGTTGTCACTATAAGGATGGGCATTGGTCAGCACCCTGTGCCACTGCCGACCCGACTATATCTATCCATGTAGCAGCCGCAGCGTTGCAGTATGCCCAGCAGGCTTTTGAGGGATTAAAAGCCTATCGTCAGGCAGATGGATCGATTGCTATTTTCCGTCCCGAACTCAATGCAGCACGGATGCAGGCATCTGCCCGCGCGATGTACATGGCGGAGGTGCCGACGGAGTTGTTTATGGATGCCATCCAACTAGCTGTGATGAAGAACATCGATTACCTACCGCCTTATGGTACGGGGGCGACGATGTATATACGTCCCATCCTGTTTGGTACCACGCCCAAGGTGGGTGTTAGTCCGGCGAACGAGTTTGAGTTCTGCGTAGTAGTGACGCCTATTGGTTCCTATTATGCATGCGGATTCGGCACAACACCGTTTGTGATCAATCGGCATATCGATCGAGCGGCACCGTTTGGAACGGGTGCGTATAAGGTCGGAGGGAACTACGCCTCCTCTTTTCGCGCCACCGAGCCTGCGCACGAAGCAGGTGTAGGGGTGGTGTTCTTAGATTCGGCGGAGCACCAGTACTTAGACGAATGTGGTGGGGCTAATATCTTCCTCGTGAAGGACGGCACATATGTGACTCCTAAGTCGGACTCTATCCTACCATCGATTATCAATCGCACGCTCATGGAGTTATGTAGCGACATGGGGATAGGCGTAGAAGAGCGACGCATTGCTGTCACGGAGTTAGGTACATTCCAAGAAGCCGCATCCTGCGGTACAGGAGCCGCTATCTCGCCCATTAGTCGCATCATCGACCCGGATAATGGTATCACATACGAGTATGGGGAGCAAGCGGGCGAAGTGTGCCAACGGCTGTATAAGGCGCTACGGGACATCCAGTTCGGGCGCGTAGCTGACCAGCACCAATGGTGCTATATAATAAAATCGTAAATTGTAAATCCGTAAATTGTAAATCATTTTATGTTTAAGAATCAACCTAAGGGGCTATTTGCCCTCGCGCTCGCGAACACGGGCGAACGTTTTGGCTACTACACGATGTTAGCCGTTTTTGCGCTCTTTTTACGCGCTAATTTTGGTTTGGAACCAGAAGCTGCTGGACAGATTTATGCAGGATTCTTAGCCTGCGTGTATTTTTTACCCATAGTGGGCGGTATCATCGCCGACAAGATTGGTTATGGTAGATGCGTAACGATGGGTATTCTCATCATGTTCGTAGGCTATGTGTGCCTCGCTATCCCATTGGGAGGAGACGGATTGGCCATGGGTACGATGATATTCGCGCTATTGCTCATCTCGTTCGGTACAGGCTTATTCAAAGGTAACCTGCAAGTGATGGTAGGTAATCTATTCAACGAGCCCCAGTATGCGGATCGTCGTGATGCGGCCTTCTCGCTGTTCTATATGGCCATTAACATTGGTGCTATGTTTGCCCCCACGGCAGCGGTCAAGATTATGATATGGGCACAAGATTATATGGGTGTGAGTGTGAATGATAGTTATCACTTTGCCTTCATGGTAGCCTGTGCATCGTTGGTGCTCAGTATCATTATTTACTACGCCACACGTCCATGGTTCAAGCATGTAGAGAACTCGGTCAAGCAAGCCGCAGCCAGCGGCAAAGCCGTAGAGGAGTTAACCCCTGAGCAGACGAAGAAACGTATCATAGCCTTGTGCCTAGTGTATGCGGTGGTGATCTTCTTCTGGATGGCATTCCACCAGAATGGACTGACCCTCACATTCTTCGCCAACGAGTTCGTTGACCCCTGCATAACGGGCGTACAGACCATGGCGTTTGATATCATGAACTTGGTATTATTGGTAGTGATTGTGTATGGTTTATTTGGTCTGTTCCAGAGCGAGAAAACGCAAGGTAAGGTCATCTCGGGAAGTGCCATCGTAGCCGCCGCCGCCATCCTGCTATATAAGTACACACAGATATCCCCCGAAGGTATCTCTATTTCAGCACCTATCTTCCAACAGTTCAACCCCTTCTATGTGGTAGCGTTGACGCCTGTGTCTATGGCTATTTTTGGTGCCTTAGCACGCAAGGGCAAAGAGCCTTCTGCACCCCGCAAGATTGCATATGGTATGGTAGTAGCCGCAGCCGCTTACTTACTGATGGCTATTTGCTCCATTGGTTTGGCGACCCCCAACGAGCAAGAGTTGGCACGTTTAGCCGATGGTGGTGATTTGGTCAACGCCAATGTGCTGATTGCCACCTATCTGATTCTAACTTTTGGAGAGTTGTTACTCAGCCCTATGGGTATATCGTTTGTCACCAAAGTTGCGCCACCTAAGTATCAAGGTATGATGATGGGCGGATGGTTCGTAGCCACGGCTATTGGTAACTATCTAGTGAGCGTAGGAAGTGATTTATGGGGAGATATCCCATTGTGGGGCGTATGGAGCGTGTTCATCGGCGTATGCGGTATCGCAGCCATCTTCATGTTTAGCATGATGAAGAAGTTAGAAGATGCAACGAAGTGATTTTAGATAATTGAGCCATTTATGAAAAACGAGTTATTACATATAGCGGAATACATCGAGTCGCTGGAAGCGCGTATTGCTGCATTGGAGGCACAGGCGAAAGAGTTCGAGGCACGGGCGAAGGAGTTAGAAAGCAAAGTCAACGAGTTAGAGGCACAGCCTGTTCCGACCGTAGTATTGCCTACGGAGGAGACCCCTGCTAAGGAGACCCCTGTTGACCCTGTTCAGCAGATCGATGAGCAGTTAGAACAAGAAATAAAAATGGCCACCTTAGAGGCTCGCATCATTGACTTGGAAGTTAAACAGGAAGAGCATCAAGAGGCTGTCAAGAGTGCCGTCAATGGGGCTCCTATCAGTGACCTGCGCCATGCGATCTCGTTAGGTGATCGATTCCTGTTCCAACGCGAGTTGTTCGAACAGAATGGTGAGTTGATGCAAAAGACCCTGGAAGCGCTCAATGAGTTGCCTAACTTAGACAGTGCCCTCGCGTACATAGATAAGCATTTTGGTTCGTGGGACAAAGACTCCACCGCCTACCAATTGTTCTACACTATCCTGCAACGCCGCTTCTAAATCGTCAATCGTACATCGTCAATCGTACATCGTACATGTTATATGTTGTTCCGACACCGGTAGGTAATCTCGAAGACATCACGCTTCGGGCATTGCGTGTGCTAAAAGAGGTCGATTTGATTCTCGCCGAGGACACACGTACCTCGTCTGTATTGCTCAAACACTACGATATACACACGCCGTTGCGTTCGCATCATAAGTTCAATGAGCATGAGACATCGGACGCTATGGCCGAAGAGATCATGGCTGGACGGAATGTGGCATTGATCTCCGATGCAGGCACACCGGGCATATCGGATCCAGGGTTCATGCTCGTTCGTGCCTGTGTAGAACGCGGAGTAGAAGTGCAATGTCTGCCCGGTGCCACGGCTTTCGTTCCGGCATTAGTGGATAGCGGGTTGCCGTGTGACCGATTCTATTTCGAAGGTTTCTTACCGCAGAAGAAAGGGCGTCAAACACGCTTGCAACAGTTAGCCAAGCAGGAGCACACCATCATCATCTATGAATCTCCGTTCCGATTGGTTAAGACCTTGGAGCAATTAGGGGAGTTCTTGGGCAAAGACAGACGCGCCTCCGTCAGTCGTGAGATATCGAAGAAGTTTGAAGACACGCAACGTGGCACACTCGCCGAGTTAGCGGAGCACTATAAGAAGATGCCACCCAAGGGGGAGATCGTGATGATTGTAGAAGGCAGAACAGATAAAAAAACAGAAGAAGATGAGTAATCTACAAGGTTTAGCCAAAGATACTGCCATTTATGGCATTTCGTCTATTGTGGGCAAGTTCCTCAATTACTTGCTAGTACCATTGTACACCTACGTGCTTCAACGCACGGCGGACTATGGTATAGTGACGAACTTGTATGCATGGACCGCGTTGCTACTCGTTATACTGACCTATGGCATGGAGACGGGGTTCTTCCGATTTGCCAATCGAGACGATTATGATGCACCATCCGTCTATCGCACTTCGTTTATGGCGTTACTCACGACCAGTGCCATCTTCGCCGTGCTATGCGTGATCTTCCAGCACCCTATCGCTAATGCGATGGGCTATGCGGGGCATGCCGATTTTATTGCGATGATGGCAGTGACGGTGGCTTTGGATGCGTTTGCCTCTATTCCGTTTGCGTACTTGCGTTACCAGAAAAGGCCTATCACCTTCGCCGTACTCAAACTGCTATTCGTGATACTGAACATCGCGTTTAATATCCTCTTCCTGATCGTGTTGGGACTGCGCGATGTGCATTATGTGTTCCTTAGTAACATCTTAGCGACCGCTATACAGACGCTGATCTTGTTACCCTTCACCCTACCCCGCCATGGTCACTTCTCGCTCACGACCCTACGAGAGATGGTGCGTTATTCATTGCCACTACTGATATTAGGCATAGCGGGTATCATGAACCAAACGATAGACCGAATCATCTTCCCGTACCTATACGCGGGCGCGGATGCGGACGCGCAGTTAGGTATATATGGAGCGTGCTTCAAGGTCGCTATGGTGATGATGATGTTCACGCAGGCTTTCCGCTATGCGTACGAGCCTTTCGTTTTTGCCAAGCACAAAGATAAGCAATCGGTGGAGGCTTATGCAGATGCGATGAAGTACTATATTCTGTTTTCGTACCTCATTCTGCTCTGTGTGATTGTGTATCTAGATATCTTCAAGTACATCATTGGCAGCGCCTATTGGGAGGGGTTACGCATAGTGCCGGTGGTACTATGGACATATATCTTCCAAGGGATCTATTTTAATCTCTCTTTCTGGTACAAGTTGACGGACGAGACCAAGTATGGTGCTATCTTCTCGCTGATTGGATTAGCCATCACCTTGGTGTTACAGATCGTAGGAGTGCCCCGTATTGGTTATTGGGCATCATGCGGCAGCAGTTTAGTGTGCTACTTCGTGATCATGCTCATCAGTTACTTAGTAGGGCGCAAGCATCTGAATGTCCCCTATGATCTTCGTCGAATAGGGTTATATACGGGTGTGATAGTGGTGCTCTTAGCCGCCTACTATGCTTGCGCGGCATTACTTCCGTCCATCTGTTCTCTGTCCACGACGCTCTACAAGATGAGCTTTGGTACCATCTTGATCATCGTCTACGCGCTCATTGCTTATCGCTGGGATATACGGTCTATCCTTCCTCATCGCAAGTAGTATGAAGATTAGTCTCTTAGTCGTTGGAAAGACGATGGATAGTCGTCTAGTAGCGCTGATAGACGAATATCAGCAGCGTCTCAAGCACTATATATCGTTTGAGATGGTGGTCATACCCGAATTGCGCAACGCGAAGAATATGACCATGGAGCAGATCAAACAAAGTGAGGGCGAACTCATACTACGGGCTGTGACGCCTGCCACCGATGTGGTGCTATTGGACGAGCATGGGCACGAGTATAGGTCGATTGAATTAGCGGACTATCTACAGAAAAAAATGTCCGCCGGACGCGACTTGATGTTCGTGGTCGGCGGAGCATACGGGTTCTCCCCAGCAGTATATGAGCGAGCCAATGGTAAGATCAGTTTGAGTCAACTCACTTTCTCTCACCAGATGATTCGGCTACTATTTGTGGAACAGCTCTATCGGGCAATGACCATCCTGCGCGGCGAGCCATACCATCACGAATAGCGCCGTCACGATAGCCAACGATAAGACCGCTATTGCCCATTTACGTCCCTTACTCATTTTGCGTTTAAACGGATCCTGCAGTTTAGTCATCGGGAACTGCACTTGCTCAGTCAAGGTAGCGCCAAAGAGCACGTTGACCATTGCATCTGCGTTGATCGCCCAGCCATTGGCATTGAGGATCGGCGCTAAGTTGCGACGATGCAATTTGATGGCAGCAATGAGCATCGATGGCCCCGAAACGACGAGGATCAGACCTACTATCCAAGCCAAGAGGTTATACCAAGGCATGCTGTTGATACCACCAGCCAAGTTGCTTAAGAACGAGCCTATATAGCCAACCGCCATACCTATGGCAGCAAATATACCGGCGAACTTAGCGATATCGAAAGGTTGCGGTTTGTTATCCTCTTTTTTCTGCTCCGTTCCTAAGTTATCCACATGCTCTTGTGTCTGCGTGGTGATATCGTCAAACATTTTCTTATCCTTCTCTGCGGCGGACTTATTCACTAGATCGGTGATCCATTGTCCCAACTTACGATACGGGCTCCAGAAAGCCTGTTTGATGGAGATAGGGTTATCGATCACTTTAACGACGGTCGCATCCCAATCGTTGCCCTGACGGTCATAGAAGATCGCGTTCTTGCCCACCGTTAGGTTCTTGATATCACCGGCGGTCACGGCTGCCACGATAGTCATCGTCTTAGACAACACCTTATTCACACAGTCGCAGTAAACCAAGAACATGCCACTAGCTGCCGCCTGCGCATTCTGCTTCGCCATATCATTCACTTGGATACAGAGATAGCAGGCACGTTGGTCAATGATGAGGGTACCGGCCTGGAAGATGGCTTGCTTTTGGCGGTCGTAGAAATCGCTCCATGTCACGAAATTACGTAACAACTTATAGAAATCGCGATGCAATAGCAACAACTTATACAGATCCTGGTAAGGAGCATGAACAGCAGCCACAGCGGCTGCGTTACGTGCTGTCACATCGGCCTTAGCCTGATCATAGGCAGCAATTTTCTCCCCCATAGTCACAAACTCTTTCTCGCTTAGGCCGGGTTTAGCCATATCTTCTGGGATAGTTGCCAATCCCACTTTCTGCAAACGCGCTAAGCGGAAATATTGCGTATAGGCATCCTGTTGCTCCTTATATGCCGCCATTACCTCGTCGGCATAAGGTGCTGCGGGTGCAGCCTCTTCATCCACTGTCGCCGCAGCCATAACGGCTTCCACTTCGCTCAGATGGATCTCTTTCTGTCCCTTAGGCGCTATCTGTTTAGCCATCTTCGCGATAGCCTCATCATTGATACTATCTATGGCGATATAGTCCTCCTGACGCAACAAACCATCTACATTGTGCAGTCGTTGGCACAACCACTCGCCGGAGGCGATCACCTCTTCGACATGCAATAAGCCATCGCCACTAACATCCATCAGTCGCAGACTGCGCTCGTCCATCTCTAAGCCTATAACGGGACAAGAGAGGACAGTCCACATTTTCTTATCCAACTCACCTAAGTGACGAATATCCTCGCCACTGGTCATACGTACACGCGTAGTACCACCTACGCTCACAAAGTTCCATTTGTATGCCATAATCATTATTTATTAAACGCTACAAAGGTATAGTTTTTCGCCCAATTATCCAAATATATGAGGCTCTTTTTACACTTTTTGAACTTTTTCTACCTATTTATCCCGAAAAAATCGGGACAAGTCTTGCATATATCAAAAAAAAACGTTATCTTTGCGCGATTTTTTGTGTGATGGCAGCTGTCAATCTCATATTTAGAAGTTTCGGAAGCGGAAGTAGTGGAAACTGCTACTACTTAGGTACGAAATATTCCGGTGTCCTTATCGACGCAGGTGTTTCGGCGCGTATGATTCAGAAATTACTGAAGGAGATGGATTTGGATTTGCGTAATATCATGGCTGTCTTAGTCACCCATGACCATGCGGATCATATCCGTGCCGTCGGTACCTTAGGGGAGAAGTTCCATATTCCTATCTATGCGACTCACGAGATCCATGATGGTATTGACCGCAACTATGGTGTCCATGAGAAACTGAAGAATTTCCGTCGTTTCTTTGAGAAAGAGACCGAGTGGGATCTGAACGGCATGACCATTAACACGTTCACCGTATCTCACGATGCGACCGACTGTGTGGGTTATGTCATCGACTATTGTGGGCAACGGTTTATGATCGCTACAGACTGCGGTATGCCGAGTGAGAAGATGGAGGAGTACATACGGACGGCTAACCATATCGTGATTGAGGCTAACCACGACGAGCACCTATTGCTCAACGGTTTATACCCCACTTATCTGAAAGAGCGCATCTTATCCCCCACCGGGCATCAAAGTAACGAGACTTGTGCGGATCTATTGCAACGCAATTACCACGAGGGCTTGCACAATATCTTCCTATGCCACCTCTCGCATGAGAATAACACGCCAGAGATAGCCTACTACACCATCACCGAAGCGCTCAAAAAGAAGGGCATACGGATACCGGAAGATGTGTTTGTCAAGTCGTTGGCACGTACGGAGCCCTCGAAGACTTTTATTTTAGACGATTATCCAAACGTAGAAATATAGTATGGAAAAGAAACTGGTCATTATCCCAACGTATAACGAGAAGGAAAACATTGATGCCATTATCCATGCGGTGATGGAGTTGCCCTTGGCATGTCATATCCTCATCATTGATGATGGTTCGCCCGATGGCACTGCTGATATAGTCAAGGGGTTACAGAAGGAGTTCAAGGATCGTCTCTTCTTAGTGCAGCGTGCTGGCAAGCAAGGTTTAGGCACCGCCTATATCTGTGGTTTTAAGTGGGCGATTGAGCACCAATATGATTACATCTTCGAGATGGATGCGGACTTCAGTCACAACCCCAATGACCTACTCAAACTATACGATGCATGTGCTAATCAGGGAGCCGATGTGGCTATTGGTAGCCGTTACGTGAGTGGGGTAAATGTGGTCAATTGGCCTATGGGACGCGTACTGATGAGTTACTTCGCTTCGATCTATGTACGCACCGTGTTAGGGGTAGATATCCATGACACGACTGCGGGCTTCAAATGCTACCGCCGTCAGGTATTAGAGACCATCGAGTTGGATAAGATACATTTCAAGGGCTATGCCTTCCAAATAGAGATGAAGTTCACCGCCTATAAGTGCGGTTTCAAAGTGGTCGAAGTGCCTATTGTCTTCGTCAATCGCGTATTGGGCACGAGTAAGATGTCCGGAGGTATCTTCTCCGAAGCATTGCTCGGTGTGATACGCCTCAAAGTGAACTCGTGGTTCAGAAAATATCCACAGAAGAAAGTTTAGAGTTTAGAGGTTAGAGGTTATGGTTTACAGGCGAGAGATTATTATTGGCATCATGATGATAGTGGGGTTAGCGGCTTGTTCTAAGATACCTGCCTTTCACGAAGAAGCGTCGGTGCGCTATGAGTATGGTTTACCTATTGACTCGTTCCGTATTGATACCGGTTGGGTCAAGAATGGCGATAACTTAGGTGCCATCTTCAACCGCCTAGGCGCCAGTAAGCAGCAGATCGGTCAGATAACGACGCTGAGTCGCAACGATTTTGATGTACGTTCCATCCGCCCGGGTAAAGAGTATTTGGCTTTCTATCAAACAGACACCGCCGGAGTAGAGCACCTGTGCTATTGGGTATATAAAAACTCCATCCGCGAGACGACTGTCCTGCACCTAACTAACCCTATCCATGTCGAGCAACATGTCAAACCCGTGACTTATTACTCCCGCTCGGCGTGTGTATGTATCGAATCGAGTCTATGGAATGCGATGGTAGATAATCATCTGCCCATTGACCTCTCGTTAGATTTAAGCGATATCTATGCATGGACCATCGACTTCTTCGGACTGCAAAAAGGCGACTCTATCCGTGTTTATTATGACGAGGTTTTTGTTGATTCCACGCGTATCGGTATAGGTAAGATCTATGCCGCCAATTTCTACCATGCCCGCAAGTGGCAGGAGGCTTATTGGTTCGATTCGTCCGACACGACCTACACGGCTCATCCCACGACCAATCAACCTATCAAAGGATACTTCGATGCCGATGGTAATAGTCTCCGCAAGGCTTTTCTCAAAGCCCCGCTCAACTATAAGCGTGTATCGTCTAAGTTCACCTATGCCCGCAAGCACCCTATCTATAAGACGGTTCGTCCGCATACAGGTGTCGATTATGCAGCACCTATGGGTACGCCCGTGGTCAGCATTGGTGATGGTGTAGTGACCTTCAAAGCCTATAAAGGTGGTGGAGGGCACACGATTAAGATCAAGCATAACTCTAACTACCAAACCGCCTATCTGCATCTCTCTAAGTATGCCAAAGGTTTAGCCGTCGGTAAGCATGTGAGTCAAGGTGAGGTGATCGGTTATGTCGGTTCATCGGGTAGTAGCACGGGGCCACATCTCGATTTTAGGGTATGGAAAAACGGGCTTCCTATTGATCCATTAAAAATGGTTAGTCCACCCGTTCATCCTATTCCTGATGCCTACCGCGATGATTTCAATCGCGTGAAAGCACAGATGCGTCCGTATCTTACTTGCTCCCCAAAATAAGGAGTATCTCTCCTAATCCTTTCGAAGACAGATTACTCTCGATGCCGTAGTTCGCATTGAGCATATTCTTGAGGTCACGTGCCCAACGTAAGGGGTCTAAGTCACGACCTTTCTTATTGACCAATGGGATGCGTACCTGTTCCACCGTCATACGTGTAGCAGCCGGATTGACATCGGGAGATCCGTACTTACCGTTGACCGTATTCTCTGCCAGCCAGTCTTCAACGATCTCACGCAGTTCCATGCCGTCGTATTCGCTCATGAGTGTCTCATCAAAATCTTTCCATGTCAGGATACGCAACTTAATAGGACGTCCTTTCTCCACCAAGGTATTGAAATAGGTCACTAAGGTATTGCAGAAAGGATCGAACTGACCTTGTATAGCGGATTCAATGAGTCCGGATACATTGAAGGTCGAGCTATAATTCACATGACTCGTCGAAGGGGTAACACCGCCGATCACAAAATCGGTATAGGCATCGATGGCACTCATCGTGAAGGTGAGCGTCTTGAGGCTACCGCCTCGCATCTCATTCTCGTTCCAATCGATTTCGATCCATATATCAGCCTTTGCCACCCGACGTAACTGGTCAATGGGGGACTCGGTGATCGATTCGCCATACTCGATGCTCTTCAATACTTGTTCTTCGCGAGCATCGTTTTTAAGCGAAGCGAGTGCCGAAGATAGGTTCTTCACCTCAAAACCACGTTTGACTAAGCGAGAATTGATGGCAGCCATGGCTTGCACTAAGTCGCTATTCTCCATGATGGCACGATCATAATCGGGGAACGATTCTTCTTGACCATTCACCATCTCTTTTTTCACACATTGGCGGTTGAAGCAATAAACGTTGCTTGGCACAACCATGATGGTCGGCATCTTACCTACGACCACATTGGCGGGTTCGATGATGCCATCTGCCTCTAAGCGTTTGCGTAACTGGTCGATCATCACCACGACGGTCACGCCGATCTTATACTGTTTTCCCACCTTCACAATCTGGTCAGGGATACCGTTATTGATCTCGGTCACATAGCGCTGATACGCGCCACCATCTGCAAAGAAAGTAGCGAAATACGCTGCTTGGTTCTGCTCCACAGCGGGATCATTGATCAACGGATCACGGCCGATGATCTGACTACCATCATTGGAGGATGCATACCCCTTAAAGAGGATACCATGCACCGCATTCTTAGCGGCTTGACCAATAGCCAAATCGGCTTTTTTGGAATAAGACCACACCCGTACAATAGCCGAACCTTCGGCGGCTTGACCTACGGCAGGTTGGATCTCATAATTCCAGTTAGCGACTGCGTCAGGCTGACATTTTGCCCAACCAAAACTCATCGATAGTAGCGCACTGGCTACCAAACACATTAGTTTTTTCATAATGACACCTTATTATATATATATTTATATTTCTCGAATGATCATTCCCTTCGTAATCTGTTTCGTGGTACTGCCCACTAACTTGAACAGCGTCCCTTCTACCGCCACATCCACATCGTTCTCCATCATGGCATTGAAGCGATTATCCCATATTTGGTTCTTGACAGGTCGTATCAGCGCCACCCGGCTATACACCACACGTCCTTTCTCTAACTTAGCCTCCAAGACCTCAAAAGTGGAGTTATCGCGTATTCCCTCTTTCTGTCCAACCAATGCTCGGTATCCGATCTGTTTGCCCTTACTATCACATTCCACGGTAGTGATAGGCGTATTGATGCGGAAGTCTGCAAACTGATGTTGCAGTTCGGCAATGTTATTATCGAGCGAACGGCATGTGATGAGTTCCAATAACTCTGTACGGTCATATTTGCCTTTCGTTTGTGTCTTCTCGTACACGGCAGATGCTTCGCCTAAGTAATGTACTTTGAATAGCGTACTATCTCGGAGGAAAGCCTTGACTTTTTCGGGATTAGTGGTTTGGGTGTAATAGGTGGAATAGAAATAGTTCGATATATCTTCATTCCACTCCAACTGGTAGAGGTAACTGTGGGTAAAGACCTTAAATCCCATGAAACTGTCAGCTATATTACCGGCTACCTCTGCCACCCTATTGCCTAAGTTTCCACCTACGAGGGCATCAAAGACTGCTCCCAACACATTGAGTGTAGTCTTAGCCGCCTCGGCGCGTTGTTCTGCGGTGATATAGGTCATATCACTCACCAGCACAAACGAATGGCGGAGCATATCCTCACTAATATTACGTATCGCCGACACACCCTCTGCGGTATAGCGAAGTTTATCGACATCACTGACCGTAGCGTTATAGTCGCTTCGTTCCTCTAACAGGGCGGTGGAGAACGTGATGTTCTGCAAACTATCTCCTTGCATATTGAACCATTTAGCCACCATTCGTTTCCCTATCTCCGCTTCGTTTAGTAGGCGTTCTATAGCTCTGGCATTCGCTTCCTTCTCGGAGGCAGATAGCACCAAACTACTGCCATAGGATTGGCGATGCAATCCATCTCCCGCATGCCCGGACACGCCCTTCACTTTGGCGTTATCAATCACCCGCAGTCCCACGGGATGACTATCATATTTCTCCAAGTCTGGTAACTTATCGAATATCTTGAACACATCGTATCCAAACTCGTCCTCGGGATGGTAGATCATCATGTTGGTCACCGCATTACGATAGTACGGCGTCACGGTGCGATTTTGCGCCATGACACTGAGCGAAACACATAATATGATACACACGCCTATCTTTCTCATAGTTCTACCACCTCTTCGTATAATGATTTGGCATCCACCTCTATAAACAAGAAGTCGCCTCGTTTGCCATTGGCACCATCGCGACCATTGGCACCATCGGGTGCACATCCGTATGCACCACTACCGCGGCCATGCATACCTCCTCGGCCGCCTTTTCCTCCTTTACCGCCCTGTCCACCTTCCACCATCGGGGTGATTAAAGATACACCATCTATGGCGGTCAGTTGGTGACCTAAACAGAAGAGGAAGGAACTACCATTCGTACCCGGTTCACCCGGTTCGCCCGGATAACCAGGCGTACCACGCGTACCTGCACGATAATGGCGTTTGCCATCGGAGTCCGTCCAACTATATTCGTTGAGACCATTGGATCCATTCAGGCCCTTACGGCCATCGGCACCATCCTCACCATCTCCCGCCAAAGTAAGAGGCAGAGACACGACCTCAAAGATTTTCGTCTTGAGATTGAGCAGCAGCGCTAATGTCGTATCCTGCGTGCGAGTCAATCGTTCGAGACAGTAGGCAGCATCATCCTGGGTGAACGAGATCTCATTGCGCCACTCCAGATGCAGATCGAACACATACTTAACGCCCGAGGAGCGATGGGTGCACGTCAACTTATACTCCCACGGATAGAGCCCTCGTGCGATATCCAAAACGGGCGCTATCACCTCGATATGATTACCACTGATACGGAAGACGCTGCTATCCGCCGATAGCACAAAATCCGCCATGTTACAGGGGTTATTCTTCTTATTATATATAAGGAGTGAATGATCATCCCCTAACAAGGCATACGACAGACGATCTTTTTTGATATTAAACTTCGCTTGTTTGGTTCCGGGCAGTTCATGTCCATGCGACGTATTGCGCAGTATGAGTTGGGGGATCAGGATACGATAACTGCCTTCTTTAGGCATTTGTATGGTCCATTCTTCTCCTTTGCGAACGATGAACCGTTGTTCATTGACCATCACCTCATCGCTCACAACCTTCATCATCCCGTCTGAGCGCACGAACTTACGCTGTTTCTCCAGATTGAGTAATGCCAATCGTTTAGCCCATGCGGGTGGTAGTGGTGCATCTTCCGTGACAGCCTCGGGCACAGGGCGCATCACATCCGTGATGGCTTGACCATCACAGACGATAGGCAGTGTCCAGCATACGGCGAACAGAACCATCCAACGAACGAAACGGTGTATTAGCATGAGGAGGCGCGGTAAACTTTAGGGGTTACTCCTATATGGGTCTTAAAGAATCGATTAAAGAAAGCCACATTATCAAATCCTAAGGACAAAGCAATCTCCTTGATCTGCAACGAGGTAAGTTTCAACTGTGCCTTAGCATCCGTCAAGATAGCATCATTAATGATATCCGCCGCTGTTCGTTCACTCGCCGAACGAATAGTCGAACATAGGTGCGGCAAAGTGATACGCATCGCTTCGGCATATTGGGACACATGATGCCACTCCTGATAATGTTTCAGTACCAGTTGGCAATAATCCTGATAGATCTCTGTACGCCGATCTTGCGGCCGCATCACATAATCGTCCGCGGACTTCGCATAGGCGGCATAGGCCGTTTGTAGCAAATTAAAGACATGTACCATCTTCTCCGACGTGAGCATTGAGGGCTCCACGTTACTGGCTTTGACTAAGGCATTGTACATATCCACGAGCACTTCTCCACGTTCCGCACCCACACTCACAATAGGAGTGCGCAACTGCAATGCAGTAAGCGACATACGGTTACCAAACGTGTTCTTCTCCAAGAACGAGGAGGAGAACAGGATATAATACACCAAGGCATCCTCCGAGAACTCGTGAATAAGCAGGAAACTGCCGGGTTCGAGCAGTAGCACGTCATGTTTAGTAAACGAATATTCGGTGATGTTAATCGTTGCACGCGCCGAACCACGCACCATGTAGGCATACACACCGCATTGTATTTTGCACGGGAAACGACCATATTCGTTCATCACTTTACCACTGGCATCGCCAATGAGGTAATCTACGGGGCAATCTAATAAAGGTATATTCTCCATTCCAATTGAAAATTTGAAAATTATAACAGGTGGCGCTCCATTTCGCGGCGCAAGTCATTCTCGCGGATAGACTGGCGTTTGTCGTAGTCATGTTTACCCTGACACAGGCCTATCTCCATCTTGGCGAGTCCTTTCTCGTTGATAAAGAGCCGCAGCGGGATAATCGTTTTACCCGTCTCTCTGGTTTGCCGCGCTAACTTACGCAACTCTTTGCGGGTGAGCAGCAGTTTGCGATCGCGCTTGGCTTCGTGGTTAGCATACGAGCCGAACTGATAGGGTGCGATATGCATCTGTTTCACCCACAACTCGTTACCTTGGAAGATACAGTACGTATCCACCAACGACGCTTTGGCATCCCGTATCGACTTGATCTCTGTGCCATACAACTGAATACCAGCCGTATAGCGATCTAAGATCGTGTAGTCAAACGTTGCACGCTTGTTCTTTATATTGACATCGGATTTTATGTGCATCTTACCAGATATGTACTCGTTTGTCGGGTGCCAGATACATCGGGCTCTCCTCCGTCACACCCCATGCCTCGTACCACGCACCTATATGCGGCAGGGCGCCATTGACACGCCAGCGACCTAAGGAGTGTGGGTCAGACTTGGTGCGTTGCAGTATCTCTTCGGGACGGATATTGCCCGCCCATACATTGGCATAGGCGAGGAAGAAACGCTGCTCGGGCGTTAACCCATCCACCATCACCAGACGCTTACTTTCTGCTTTGCTCTTCTCGTTGTTTTGGAAGGCTTGGAAGGATATTTGTAATCCACCATGATCGGCGATGTTCTCACCCAAGGTGAAGGCACCATTGGCATGTACGCCAGGGGCAACTTCGATACCATTGAAGTACTCCTCCATCACTTTGGTGCGTGCATCAAAGGCGGCTTTGTCTTCTGCTGTCCACCAGTTATTGAGGTTACCATCCTTATCGAATTGACAACCTTGATCATCGAAGCCGTGGGTCATCTCGTGACCAATGACCACACCGATCGCCCCGTAGTTGAAGGCATCGTCGGCACTCATATCGAAGAACGGATATTGCAGGATGCCTGCCGGGAAGCATATCTCGTTGGTCGAAGGATTATAATACGCATTCACGGTCTGCGGGGTCATGTACCACTTATCTTTATCCACCGGCTGGTCGAGGAAACTAAGCGAATAAGCCTGCTCGAACTTGACCGCCCGTTGGATGTTCTCGTAATACGACAAAGTCGGATCTATATCTAAGTCCGTATAGTCGCGCCACTTATCGGGATAACCGATCTTAATGGTGAAGACCGCCAGTTTCTCCAACGCTTTGGCTTTGGTAGCATCCGACATCCAATCGAGTGCCGCAATACGCTCGCCCAAGGATGCCTGCAAGTTCTTCACCAAT
Source organism: Bacteroidales bacterium UBA1735 (assembly GCA_002315745.1). Classification (GTDB taxonomy): domain Bacteria; phylum Bacteroidota; class Bacteroidia; order Bacteroidales; family Paludibacteraceae; genus Colicola. The sequence goes on from DCID01000016.1 coordinate 123,757, forward strand.
GCCAACATACGTTGCTTGTTCTCCTCTGGGAAATATTTTTTCACATACATCTGTCCTACGGCTTCGCCCAGCACGCCATTGACCACATGCACCGCACGTTTCCAACGGGGTGAAGGCTCTTCCCTACCCGACAGCACACGCCCGTAGAAGTCGAAGTTCGCCATATACAGTTCGTCCGACAGATAGTCCGCAGCGCCATCCATCACTTGCCACATCAGCAGCACCTTGATATCTTCGAGAGGTTCGTCAGCCAACATCTTCCCAACCTCTTGCAGGTGCGCAATCTGACCTACGGACAAGGAGTCCGTCGATATCTGCATGGCATCCATATACACTTTCCAGTCAATCTGAGGCACTAACTGCTGCAAGTGAGCAACAGACATCTTATTGTAGTTACGTACCGGGTCACGCAGTTCCACATTGCTCAACGCGGCTTTGGCAAGACGTGTCTCCAGACGCAGAATAACCTTTGCCGATTCGGCACCATCGATATAGCCGAAGATCTCGAACACGCGCTCGATATGCTTCACATACGCCTCACGGATAGACTTCGTATGTTCATCGTTCTCCAAGTAGTACTCGCGCTCGCCTAAGGCATAACCTGCCTGATACTCATTGAGGATGTTCATCGACGAGTTCGCCGCATCCGCATCCACATACAGGGCAAAGAGTCCAAACTCCATCGCACCCCCTAAGAGTGCCGACAACTCGCTACGATCACGCACCGCTTGAATCTTCTCCAGCGTGGGGAACACCGGCTGCACACCTATCTCGTTACGGCGAGTGCTATCCATGGACAGGTTATAGAGGTCGCCTATTTTCTGCGCCACCGAACCACGCTCATGCTTTGTCTCTGCCAACGACGTGATCAGTCCATTCACTTGCTCCAGGTTATTGAGTCCCAGTTTATCGAACGAACCAAAGCGGCTATACTCCGCTGGGAGAGGGTTATTCTTCATCCATCCGCCACAAGCATACTGGTAGAAATCGTTTTGTGCCACCGCCGTGGTATCTAAGTTATCGAGCACAATGCCCGTCGTTTGTGTTTTGTTACAAGCTGTCATCATCGCTACTAAAGCCACTAAATAAATAAAATGTTTCATTATCGTATAAAAAAATAAAATATTCTAGAATCTCCAACGCACTCCGACTAAACCATTGATTCCTTGGGAGTCGTATCCGTACAGAACCATGTTATGTCGGTTGATAATATTATTCAACTGCAAATAGAGTGCCAAATGGATCTTTGGCCACTCATATTGTGCGCCTAAGTTGAGGTCAATGAACATAGGCAGTTCTTGTTCCACGACCGCCGTCGCATTCATAGCCACTAACGCCTTGCGTTTACCTTCCAACGTATTGTGCGAGTACAGCGACCAATGTTCGTCGATACGTGCATCTATATTCAGATGCGCATCCCAACTCGGCCGATCATACACATCTTTCGCATCAAACTCCAATGCCAATCCTTCCACCGTCGTTTTGGCGGTGATGTTCTTATGGTTCCAGAAATAGTAGTTACCGCCTAAGTGAATATTGACAATATCGCGGTAGTGATACGAGAACTGCACCCCCGCCTTGAAGCGCTCGTAATCGGAGTAGAAATAGGTAAATGTACCAGGATTAATCGAGTAATCTTTTTCGGGTACATAATATTCCTGTAAGAACGCCAAGTACGAACTTTGGTTCATTTGGTAGGCATAACCACCATAGAACTCAATGAGCAAGTTCTTATGCGCACGGAACCGGAAACCCAGTTCGGCATCGATAGGCGTATAACCGCTCACGTGCTTGGAATAGACACAAGGGATGATCTCCAAATAGCGGTTGGCGTCCATATAACTCTGCAACGAACCATAGCCAAACTTACCATCTGCCTGACCATAGAGGATGACCCATTCGGGGGCTAACTGTGCCTCAAAGCGCACGTTGGGTGACGGCGCAAAACTAACACCTTCCACAGACGATAACTGCGTACCCTTACCGATGTTCAGATCCAAGTGCACGCCCGCATGGATAAAGAAGCGCTTGCCTATATACTCATAGAAAGGTTCCATACGGATATTGTAGCGGTTATTCACATAGCGCTTATCCAAGGTCGCCGTATCCACTCTGTACAAGTTCAACTGCGTGTAGAGGTTCAGTCCCACATGCTGCGCCTCGGCTACGAGGAAGTTCATGTTCGCACGGATGCGCGTTTGGTTCTCCGCCGCATAACCGGGCAGGTCTAAGAGTTGATATCCCAACTCCACCTTATACTGATGATCCTCTGTTTTAGCCGACTGAACACCCACAATGGCGCGAGCACGCCACTGGGTCTGCTTATCTTCGGATGCCAAATCTTTATAGCGATCTTTCGTATAGCCTTGTCCATCGTAGTAACGTCCATAGTGCGTGTAGAATAAGTTCTCGCCCTTCACGTCCAAATAGACATCCAACTTGTCATAACTATGCTTGAACAGGAAGCCTAAATTACTCTGTGTCATCGTACGGAAACCCCATGCGCCATCGTGATGCGCATACAGATCCAAGGCATTCTTCTTCGTATCCCTGACCTCATAGTTGAAGTTCAATCGCGTATTGATATGCCCCACTCCACCTTCCAGCAATCCGTTCAGAGGATTAGGTTGGGTAAACCGTTGCGGTTGCGAAAGCAGCGGATTGAGATTAGCCGTAGGGGCTACATCACCCGACGTATAGTCTGAGTAATGCACTTGCGCCGAAGGTATATCCGTTTTGACAGCATCGGGACGCACATTCACCTTACCCGTCGGTTGCACGATGGGCTGATACTCACGCTCTACCGTCACACTGCGATTTAACACCGTGTCTTGCTCCGCAAACGCCATAACCGGCACGAATAATGTCCATATAATCAATCTCTTCGTCATAGCACAATCTCCTCCTCTTGATGGTTGGTATCCTCTTTGTCTAACTCTGCTAACTTAGCAGCTACACGCGAGGCGATATCATCCTTGTTTGTATAATTAGCCTGCAACGATAACAAGTACTGCCGTGCTTGGAAATCATCTCCGCGTTGATAACTAATATCCGCCAAGAGAATCAGACTTCGTGCCAGCCAGTATTGCTGTTGCGTCGGTTGTTGTGCAAAAGACATGATCTCCGCCTCCGACTTCTCCAACGCGCCTAACTGATAATAGCAGTCTGCAAGCAAGTACTTACTCTCGGCACCTATCGCTGTACGCACATCGGTAGAGGTCTCTTCCAGATCGACCACAGCCAATCCCCATTGTTTCAACGCATACTGCGCTTTAGCACGGGCGAAGAGCACTTTCTCCTTCAACTCGGCGTCGGGCTGATCATCCGCCACCACAGTCGCTATATCAATCACATCCGTCCATTTATCCAATGCCTGTGCAGCATGGAGAGCGCCCATGCGAGCAGCCATTATATCCTTACGTTTAGACGCTAAGTTCGTTAACTTGCGGTAGAAGTTATACGCCTGCTCATAGTCCTTACGGTCGGCATAAATCTCGGCTGTCTTACGGCATGCATCCTCCGCATAGGGACTACCTACACGCGAGGCGAGCGGTTTATATTGCTCCAAAGCTGCCTCCATGTTCCCCTGACGATACTGCAATTCTGCTGCCTCGTACGACAACGAGTCGTCTCGAGTCGCCACTTGCATGTTGTACTTAGACAAACCCTTCGTGTACTTCAAGTAGTCATCGACCTTGTTCATCTCGATGCACACCGCCTCTAAGCCTTCGACTGCTGCGTACGCCTCCTGCGAAGCAGGGAAATGTTCGATCGTGTACTTATAAGCCGCCATCGCCTGCGGATAATCATGCGCATTGCGGTACGCCATCGCCCGCTCGATGCTCGCCGTACGGGCATACGAACTGCGTGGATAAGCCGATAATATCTTCTCGTAAGCGGCTATCGCTCCCTGCTCGTTGTTTAACGACAGGTACGCACGGGCTATCTCATACAGCGCATCGTCTGCATAGTCCGACTTGGGATAGCGGTTCACTAACTGCTGCAAGACTTCTATCTTCTTCTCTTTCTTCTTCTGCAACCCCAACGAATAACCATACTGGTACAGCGCATAGTCACTACCCTCCGCCGTCTTCTGCACGGCTTGGTCGTAATAGTTGTTCGCCTCGTCTAACCGATGCATATTGAACGCGCAGTCACCCATACGGTTCAGCGCATCCACGTATGTCTTCGCGTCCGACTTTGTTCTATTCAGATGGTTCTTATACGCCTCCAACGACTGCTGATAATTGCCCTGTTGGAAATAGACATACCCGCGCAAGTAATACGCCATCGCATAGTTGGGGGACGTCTTTGCCTCGGCACAACTGAAGAACCGATCCAACTCTTTCTGACAAGCCTCATAATCCTTCAACCGATAGTGCGACTCCGCCAACCAGTAATACACATCCGTCATCACCGGTGTAGCCGTCCGCGCTTCTAAGACGGATTCGAACCACTCTATCGCCTTGTTCAAATCGCCACGTACGAACGCATCCGAACCCAATTGGAAACGCAGATACTGCTTGATCTCCAATAACTCCCGATTAGGTTGGGCTATCGAATCCAACGCAGACAACGCTGCTTGGTAGTTCTTAGCCCGACGGAAAGCGTCTGCCATCAGTCGATAGATCTCATTCGCATACTCCGACTTAGGGTACTGCTTGAGAAAATCGGTGAATACCGACTCGCTCTCGCCTATGGACGAAGAGGACTGATAGACCGTCAGCGCGTAGTTATACAGCGCCTCATAATGCACTTTGGGATTGATATTAAAGTTCGAAGCCGTCAAGTACGCCAACTTCGCTTGCTCAATATTACCTAACTGCACGTACGCGTGACCTAGACATAAGTTCACATCCTCCGAGATAGCATCTTGCTGATGTTTGACGCGTTTCAAGGTCACGATCGCTTCGTTGTATTGTTTCAACCGATGTTGCGCCATACCTAACAGATACAGGTCATTGCGCAGCACCTCTAACTTAGCCGCCTTGAACGCCTTGTCATACGCCTGTAACTCACGCACCACATCGCTATAACGCTCCTCGCGATAGTAGATCTCACCGAGCATGCGGTGCAACTCGCCGTTGTTCGCATTGTCCGGCTGCTCCTCCAAGAGTAACTCCGCACGACTACGCACTTCCTCATATTGTTGCTTATCGTAGTAGATCTGCGCAATATAATACGGCACCGTCTTGCGATAAGCCGCCACGTTCTCCAAGGACAACAAGATAGGCAATGCCTTATCAAAGTCGCCTAACTTGTACTCACAGTACGCATAGTAATACCGAGCCTTCTGCTGATAGTCCGTCTCATGCTTTTGCAGGTTGAGGAAATAGGTCGCTGCCGTCTTATAATCACTCTGCATCAGCGACGCATAGCCGCGATAGAACTGATAAACGGGTTGGTGAGGACGGCTAATCAACCTATAATCGGACTTATCAAACTCCTTGATAGCCCGTTTATAGTGCCCTTTCTCCGTGATCACTACTGCTAACATAAAATGGATCTCGTCCGCATAGGTGGTATAAGGATACTGCTCTAAGTACGCCCGCAACTGTTTCTGCGTGGACTTATCGCGCTTATCAAACACCTTAGAGACCCTGTTATACTCGGTCTCCATCTGGCTTACCGTCGCCGTCATTGGCGCCATCACGGCAAGCAACAAGATCAGGCATATCCCATGTCTTAAAGATAGGTTCATATTATCTCCTTCTACTTTTTACTTTTCGTTGCAGTTTTTGCTGCTTATGTTTATTCACTGTTTGCACGATGGCAAAGACGATAATGGCTAATACCACTAACACGATCACCATCACCATCGTCATGCTCAAGTTATCACCCTTCACACGCGACCACATGGCGAGCATCTCTTTCGTATCCTCACCCGAGTCGTGCATCAGCGCACAACGCTCAATCACACTCACATCAGGATATTGGATATGATTGGCATGAACGGCAGTTGCCTCTTTGCCAAAGAAATAGGTCAAGTTCAGTGCCTCTGGGTTAGCCTCCTCGTCGTTTGCCCACTCGAGCACTTCGGGCGAAGCAATCACCGACACATACCCAATCTCTTCCATGTTCAGGATCGCGTTCTCCGGCATACACATATAATTGATGAAATACGCCGCCGCTTTCGTGTTCACCGCATACTTAGGGATCACCCAACCGTCGAACCACACGTTCGAACCCTCATTGGGCACCAAGTACTCTAACTTCAATCCCACTTCCTCAGCCTCCTGAATAGCCCATTGGGCGTCACCCGACCAACTGAGGTTCATCCAACTCTTACCCTTCGCCATCTCCTCTTTACCGAAATCCACTTCCCAGCCCGCGATGTTATCTTTGGCAGCCAACAGCACTTCCTCTACACGTTGAATACGCTCGGGTGTGATATGCTCCACCAACTCGCTGCGGGTCACTTCGCCACGGGCAATCTCATCGCGATAGGCGTACAGCACGATGACCGAATAGACATCGCGGAATGCATCTTTCATGAAGATCTTACCGTAGAACTTAGGATCAGTAATCGCACCCCATGAACGCAACTCATCGGCACTCACCAAGGCGGGGTTATACAGCCAGCCCGTCGTGCCCCACATATAGCCTATAGTGTAGTCCGATACGCGGATATCGCTACCCTTGGGAGCCATCTCTTGGAACTTCTCCATCGCAAACGGAGCTACTAACTGCGTGTAGTCGGGCGTCGAACCAAAATCCTTATTGATCTTCTGCAACAGATTAAGCCGCAGCATACGTTCGATGATATACTCGGACGGGCAAACGACATCATAATCCTCGTGTCCAATCTCAATCTCCGTCAGCATCGACTCGTTGATATCGAACGTCTGGTAGGTCACTTGCACTTCCTCGCCCGTCTGTTCGCGGTACCAGTCGGGGAACTTATCGAGCACATTAGTCATGTCGATGTAGTCCGCCCAGTTATACACTTTGAGCGTGTGCTCACGGTCGAGCGCCAACACAGTGGTTGACAATGCGCTCATCATCGCGCAGATAGTCAGTAAAAAGAAACGTTTCATTGTTTGATTTGTTTTTTAGTTCGTATATTCATTATAATCAGTAGCACTAATATCGTCAGGAAAATGAGCGAGAACAGTGGTCTCAGTTCGGGGGTCAAACCACCCTTGCGCGCATCCGCATAGATAAAAGTAGATAATGTCTCCAATCCATTCGAGCCCTTCGTGAAGAACGTCACCCCGAAGTCGTCAATACTCAGTGTCAGCGACAGGATGAAACCACTCACCATGCCCGGCCACAACTCCGGCATCAGCACTTTGCGTAACGCTTGGAAGGGAGTAGCACCCAGATCCAACGCCGCCTCGTAGATGTTCGGATTCATCTTATTGAGTCGCGGCATCACACTTAGCACCACATACGGCGTACAGAACACCACATGCGCGATGATCACCGTACCCAATCCGCGACTTACGCCTAAGAACACGAAAAGTAAGAACAGCGATATACCCGTCAGAATGTCCGGGTTAATCATCGGTATCGAGTTCACGAACATCGCCAATCGGCGTTCGCGTTGCCGCATATTAAATATACCTATTGCCGCCAATGTGCCCAATAAGGTAGCCAACGTCGCCGCAATGATCGCTATCGAACCTGTGTATAGCAACGCGCGATAGAGGTTCGGATCAACCCGCACCTGTGCCGCAAAGTCGTAACCAGCAAACAGGTTCTGATAGAGCGCAAACGTGAAACCCGTCCAGTTGCCGAACACCTTACTCTTCGTGAACGAGAACACGATGATCAGCAGTATTGGCGCATACAGCAGCACCAACAGCATCGCTAGATAGAGGTGTGCACCTATACGCGAACCCAAGCCTCTTTTCTCCACCATCGAATAGGTTTTCATAACAAACCTCCTTTCTGGTTATCCACATCGGCATCACCCTGTCCAAAGAAACTGGTCGCCGCAATAATAACCAACATGATCAGCGACAATGCTGCGCCGTAGTTCCACATCGTCGTGCCACCTTCGCCAAAACTGCGTTGGATGAGCGAACCAAACAGCGTGATCTTATTATGCGTCAGTAACTCCGAGATAGCGAAGGTCGAGACCGTTGGCATGAACACCATCACGATACCCGAGTAGATACCTGGCGCCGACAGCGGCAGCACCACTTTGGTGAACACTTTGCCCCGATTAGCACCCAAGTCCTGTGCCGCCTCGATGAGCGATAAGTCCATTTTCTGCAGCGTGTTATAGATAGGATAGATCATGAACGGCAGAAAATCATATACCATACCGAACAGCAACGCTCCCTCGCCCAGCGGCAGGTTGAACATATGGAACAACTCCACCGTGGCAATCGTGCGCAGCAGGAAATTGATCCACATCGGCAAGATGAACAGCATCGCTATCACCGCCGGTGTGCGGAACGATCGCATCGCCATGATATACGCGGCAGGGTAACCCAACACCAAGCATATCATCGTTGTCAGTAGCGCTATCGCGATGGAGTAGATAAACGTATTCACCGCCTCCGACTTGGAAAAGAACAGCAGGAAATTATGTATCGTGAAATGTCCCTGCATGTCGGTAAAGGCGTAGATACCTATCAACACCAGCGGCAGTAACACCAAGAATGCCATAAACAGCATATATGGCATCGCCCACGTCCGTCTATTTTGTAACACTCGCATAACTCTCTACTCTCTACACTCTACCCTCTACACTCTCCACTTTATACAACCTTATCCAACTCGGCGCAATCTTTATTCCGACGCGGTCACCCACATCCCAAATATCGTTCGTATCCACGTATATATCGTCCCCATCGTCGGTACGCACTTGCAGATGGTAGTGGTCGCCCTTATACAGGATGAAATGTACCTCGCCGCTCAGCGTTCCATCTTCCTCATCGTCCTGCAGGTTGATATGGTTGAAGTCCACCTCTATCTCCACTTTCTCACCCACATCGAAACGCTCTGCCGTACGGTCGGATATATCCCACTCCTCGTCGAGGAATGCCACGCGGTTGTCGGGTAGCACTTCGCCTTCGAACGAGTTATACAGGCGTGGCTTCGCCATTACTTGTATATCTTCGGGTTTAACGAGCAGTCCCACTTCCGTCTCTGGCTCAAAGCAATGATAATCCTGCACCATCAGTTCGTAGCCATTATCCGTCAGCACCGTCATCTCATAATGCACGCCCTTGAAGATACAACTCTGCACCACTCCATGCAACTGCCACGGATCCTCTTTCTTCTTTCGCCCTCTTGCCTTCTCGCCTTTCGCCTTCTCGCCTTCTCGCCTTTCACTCTCACTTTCACTTTCCCTCTTCGCCTCAGCAATATACCAATCCTCCGGTCTCACTACCACATCCACTTCCTGATCCTCGCCGAAGCCCTTATCTACACACTCGAAGTCGCGGTCGCAGAAGTGTACTAGTCGGTCTTTGACCATCGTTGCGTCAAGGATATTACTCTCGCCAATGAAGTTCGCCACAAAGCAGTTCTTCGGTTCGTTATACACATCCGTCGGTGTACCCACTTGTTGGATCTTGCCCTCGCGCATCACCACCACGCGATCGGACAGCGTGAGTGCTTCCTCTTGGTCGTGGGTGACATAGATGAACGTGATACCAAGTTTCTTATGCATCTCGCGCAACTCCAACTGCATGTCCGCGCGCATCTTGCGATCCAATGCCGCCAACGGTTCGTCTAGCAGCAGTACCTCGGGCTCGTTGATGATAGCGCGGGCAATAGCTACGCGCTGTTGTTGACCACCCGAGAGCGAATCGACATCGCGGTACTCGTAGTCGGACATACTCACCATCTTGAGTGCTTTCTTCACGCGACGCTCCATCTCCACTTTTTCCACACCTTTGAGTTTGAGGCCAAAAGCCACGTTCTCAAACACGTTGAGGTGTGGGAACAGCGCATATTTCTGGAACACGGTATTGACAGGACGCAAGTGTGGCGGCATTTCCGTCACATCCTCGCCGTTAAGCAATATATCGCCCTCGGTCGCCACTTGGAAACCCGCTATACAGCGCAGCAGTGTGGTCTTTCCGCAGCCCGAAGGTCCCAGAATCGTCACAAACTCGCCCTTGCGCACTTGTAAACTCACATCGTCCAATGCGAACTTCCCATCCTCGAACTGTTTCGAGACATGGTTCACTTCAATGATATACTCTGACTTTGCCATTAGTTGTCGTTATGGTTATGGTTGTCGTTATGGTTATGGTTATCGTTATCGTTATCGTTGTGGTTATGGTTATCGTTGTGGTTGTGGTTGTGGTTGTGGTTATCGTTGTGGTTGTGGTTATGGTTATGGTTTTATATATTATATAAAAAACGCTGCAAAGATACAAAAAAAAAATGGATTATGCAAACTTTTAACAAAAAAAGTGCAAAAATTGCACTCTTTTACAAAATCCGTGATTTTTCACACATTTTTTCACACATTTTTTCACCCTTTTTCTCACGCATCTTTCTCGCACATTCCCCGACGGTCACCCGACAGTCACCCGACAGTCAACCGACAGTCGGCATACAGTCGCCCGTCGGTCATTAGTCAGTCGTAGCACCTTTGCAAGGCATTTGCTAAAGATACCCTAAACCTCTGGTAAAGTCCCCTAAAACACGCAAACACCCACAAAAAAAGTGACCCGAAAGGATCACTTTTTTTGAATTAGACGATGATGCGGGTAGGCGGAATCGCAGAGCCACTTTGGATAATACCACCTTCTTCTCCACCAGGGTTTAGCCCCATTATAGTTTCAGGAAAAACTCTCTCCGTTATTGGAATTATATATTGCTTTTTCATAAAATCTTTGATTTTTAACTTATAACACTTTCAACTTAGAACTTTTAGAACTTCTTCAACTTTCAATTTATTGCACGCGTTGTCCAAAGGCATTGTACTTGGTACCATCTGCCGCTTCAAGGATCAATTGACCATTCTCAATGCGTTTGTTGGTCTCTTTACCCAGATAAATAGGATGCTCAAAATCTACTTGATACAAACCCGTAGCCGCATCACGACCTACGTTAAACGCAATGGCATTGGAGGACACTCTACGTGGTACTTTTGGCGCGTCCGAGCATGGATAATGGATATCATTATTTATTCCTGAATGGGGTTCAGGCTCAATAGGATGAGTATTCCATCTCCAAGGCACACACTCAAAGTTACCTTTGAAATAACCACGGTGAGCAGGCATAGTAACTTTCGTTACCTGCTCTAAATATTGTTTATTCTCTACATCTTGCGTTAGTACAGTTACAGGCGTGTTAATTGTCGTTTGTTCAAACGTGCCCCAGAAACCATTCACACGTACAGGTGCGGTAGCCACATCTTCTGTATCTACATAAATCTTACGATCTGCCAATTTTGTATCGCCACAGGCAGTATAGAAATAGGCACCACCTGCTTTCATGCGGTAATCATATTGTGTCTCTTCATCATAATTATATGCCCAATCAATATATACTTTTCCATCAGAACATGGATTTGCGCCCGTTCCCTGGTCTTCTGGACAAAATGGTTCATCAGAAGTCTCATACCACTGATGACCATCGTAATATGTCTGTCCATAACCATAGCAAACGGTGTGTTCCTCGAGCACCAATCGCGCCACCTCAGTCGCGGGCGAGTCACCATCATTCTTACCACCATTATACAACTTATCTACGCAGAGGATATCATAGATTTTGATACCCTGTGTGGCTACAATTCGCTCAGGAACACAAATGGTACCAAAGGAGTTTGAAGTTGAGAAAGTAGTAATCTCGGGCAAATTGTAATAACCTAAATTTCTCTCTGTTCCATCAGGATACATACGCGCCCAAGAGGGAACGCTAACGAGCAGCGCCGCTGCCAGTAGCAAAAATGAAAATTGTTTTCTCATAATCATGTATAAATGTTTAAAAATTTAATCGCCCTACGGGCTGTTTAATTAAATCGCCTGCAAAAGTACAGCAAAAAAACGATATATACAAATATATCGCCTAAAATCGTGTAACACTTTTAGGAAAAAGATGTAACAATTTTAGAACAGCACCCTGTCTTATCCTTTCGTTATGTATCCTCTCAAAGGAGGGGATGTCACTGTTTTTTATTGTGGGTCACTTTTATTGCATAGCGCACTCATCGCAGAGACCTGTTAAGAAGTAGTCCGAGTGTTTAGGTCGAAAACCTGCTGGTATCTCAAACGAGGCATTGCGCTTCATCGTTATATCCACAATCTTGCCACAACGTTCGCAACGGAAATGGGCGTGTGGGTCTAAAATAATGTCGTACCGTGTAACGCCATCCTCAATCTGCAAGGCATAAAGAGCCTGCTTCTCGCATAAGGTGTTGAGCGTATTAAAGATGGTCGCGCGAGAGATGTCTGCTCCCGATTGCATCAAGCCCTGATAGACCTCGTCCGCAGTTGGATGGGTCAGGTGTGCCATGAGATAATCCACTACCTGTAGGCGCTCTTGCGTCCACTGGATGTGATGCTTGTCTAAGTATTCTCGTGCGGTCATAATCTGAAATTTGGTGCAAAAGTACTACTTTTTTTTCAAATATGCAAAAAAATGAAGATTTTTTGCTATAAAATTTGCACAGTTCAGAAATAAAGTGTACTTTTGCAACGTTTTAGATTAAGTCTAAAATACAACATTATTAAACAACTTATTTTTAAGGAGATTTGTAGTATGAGAAGTATCACAACATTCGATTTGCAGTATGCACATCGGTTCTATGGTTTCAAAGGTGAAGCACAGTATTTACATGGTCACACAGGTGTTCTGACCATTGAGGTAGAAGACACGGTGAACGAGGGAGTTAACATGGTCTTCCCTTGCAACGAGATTCAGAAAACAGCGTGGGCTGTACTGAAGAACTTCGACCATGCGTTGATTTTACGTGAGGATGACCCATTATTGCCAGCCGTGCTGGATGTATATGAGAAGCAAGGCATCCGCAATGGTCACCCACAAAACACGATGAAGGGTGCAGCCTTCAAGACCGCATTATGTACGGCTTATCCTGATTGCCGTCTCGTGGTGACTAAAGAGACCATGACAGTAGAGGGAATGATTAAGATGGTGTATGACCTGCTGAAGGACAAACTCAACATTGCCAAGATTACTTTCACCAGTGGTGTGAATGCGGGCAGTATGGAGTTTGAAGTGAAGAAGTCCATGGATCGTTGCCCACTATGTGGCATCGCGTTGGATGAGAACGGCCGTTGCCCTAAATGTGGGTATAAGAAGTAAGAAAAAGGAGCAGCAATGCTCCTTTTTATCGAGATAAGCAAATCCTCTCGTTATCGTCTCGGTATCCTCTCGAAGGAGGGGATAACTAATTCTTCATCCAAACACGCTGCTTCAACCAAAGACCTAAGATGGGATCGGATAGGTCTAAATGATTGGGGGCAGAAAGGGTAATCAAGTCTTTTTCTTGTAATGCTTTCTTCAGTTTAGTGATGTTAGCCGAAGTGCCCAAATGAAAGACCTGTAGAACGGATTGTTGTGTAAAGCCAGTATGAATACCCGAATAGATAGCTTTTAAGAAATTCATTTGATATTCGGATAAGTTTTCTGTTTGCTGGATAAACAATGCCTCATTAGCGTCCAAAAGAGAGTTGATGCCGCGAGATAAATCCTCTGCGTTGGTTTCCTTATCCGTCTGCAACCATACCAGCCATGCTAATTGCTGGACATACGAGGAATAATCTTCGGTAACTGCACATATCTGCTGCGCTAAATCATTGGATATATGTTTCCCTGTCTGCGCGAAACGGTCGCAGATAAACGAGACCCATTCTTCTCGTTTAATCTTCTTGAGGTACATCAAATCACCAAATTGATAGAAGGGGTAATGTCTGTTTAGGAAGATTTTCTCCATCATGTGTTTCTTGCTTCCATACAAGCAATAGTGCACATGGGATTGCAGTTGCCATACGCTACGCAATTTCTTTTGGAAAGTAAGGGAGTCGGGGAACTCACCTATTTGTTGAAACTCGTCAATACATATAACCATATCTATCTGTTTCTGCTTGGCAATCATCTCAGGCAACTCTAAAATATCTTCGATAGCATGATTAGGTTGTGTATATTCCAACGACACCGAGAAAGATGTTTGTGGGTCTTGGCTAATGGTGAACTTGGGAGAGAAACGACTTAGAAACGATTTGGCATTTTCCACCCACTCTTCCCATTTGGTCGATGTGGCGCGAATAACTGCCGTAGCAAAAGCATCCACAAACTCTCGCTCGCTTCGACACCCAAAGGCATCCATTTTTGCAATTCGCATTTCGTTGGAGGCAGTTAGACTGACCACTTTCTCCACCAACGAAGTCTTGCCCATTCGACGAGGAGAGATAATGATCGTATTGATGCCATGTTGGAAATTAGCAACTAAACGCTTCGTCTCGTCTATGCGATCGGTAAACATGTCTCCTTCAACTTTCACGCCAAATACAAAAGGTAGTGTACTCATGATTTTTTAGTATTACTAACTACCAAGTTACAAACCGACTGGTTATAAACCAAGTAGTTATATTTATATCAAACTGAATTATAGAACTTTATACAATGATCATATTCTAATTCATACCAAAATCCGCTGCAAAAGTACTACAAATTTTTGGAATACGCAAGCTTTTGCGTAAAAAAAGTGAAATTTATTTCACAATGACAGAATTTAGTGCTGACGTCAGAAGTTTACTTATGTAAGTTAGCACTAAGTTATGGCATGTTAGGACGTCAGTTCTTTTTTTGCCCAACCTCGCGCATTTTAATAAAAACGCGAACGTATATTCGGGGGAATTGCGTAGTAAAACGAAGCAAGGCGGCGTCCGAAAGTACTACAAATTTTTGGAATACGCAAGTTTTTATGTGATTTTTGCGCAAAAAAGTACTAAAAAAACGCCACCCATCGAAAACAGGTGGCGATTAAATCACGTTATAGTTGTGGTTGTGGTTATGGTTGTCGTTATGGTTGTCGTTACCGCCCCAACCAGTAGGACTTCATCTGCTCGATGTAGTTGGCAGGCACCAGCCCCTTGCCGATGGCGATATAGACATACTGACCGCCGAGGGCTTCCATCTGTTCTTTATATTGCGCGAACTCCGGGAAGTCCTTCGCTACATCGCACAGACCATATTGCGCAATATCGGCTTGCAATTGCGCTGCATCCGCTTTGAGGTTAGCATCCAACTCGTAGATGTTCAAGAGAAAGTCCACATCGTCTTCTACGGTCAGCATATTCTCGGCAATCACATTCATGTGCTTTGCCGAATAGATGGCATAGCGGTCAACTGGTGTGGAACCTATCTCATAACTCTGCAACTGATCCCATGTGGCAGAATTGGCGTTGTAGAAACACTTACCCACATATTTTTGCACATTACCCGAATGAATGAGCACATACTTGCGGCTATTCTGTTCGATTAGACCATGCTGACCTGCAATAGTCAGTGTATTGCCGCTGGCAAAGTGCAAACTGAGCGGTCTCATCTGTCCTTCTTCCTGCATGGCAAGACATACCTTGGCAGAAGAGATGCATCCTGCCTCGTGATCGAAGGTACGGATAAGGTCTCCTTCTACGATATCCTCCACTTTCTTGGTGCTGCCATCTGCCATCGTGATGCGCGTACCAGCAGCGAGGCAAGATGACCATGATATTTGATAAGCAGGCATATTAAGGCACGTACCTGCTGCGATCGGATTCGTATCTGTAACGCTAAGTTGACAGATTCTTGTTTCGTCCTTTATGAATGCGAAGCAGGTTACGTTAAGACTCGCAACGTTCTCTACTGGTACTACAATATAAAAAGGCATGGCTTCAGCCGCTGTAGTTGGCATTTCTATAGGCGAGCTGAAGGTAAGTTTGTTTCTGCAATTGGTATATAATTTATAGGTGTAATCAACCACAATACTGTCGAGGGGAGTAAGCGGGTTGTTGTAATCATATGTCTCTGCACGCGTATAAAGGTTGAGTTGCAACACCATGTATTGGGCAGCCAATGTCACCGCAGCGGTATTGGCACTCAACTTGCCGCCTCCCGTAAAGAGCATCTTGTTCTTAGGCAGCGTAGTTCCATTATACTCTTGTTGCGACAAGTCAGGGATCTCAATAGGATATTGCACCGTAAACGCATCGCCTATTTTGGCACCCTTAGGCAGTTTACCTGCAAACGTGGCTTCTGCCGTTCCTGCACCCTCTGTGAGCGTAAAGTGGGCAGTATCAGCATCCGCACCCGTGCCAATGGTTACCAAGATCTGGTCACCTGCCTCCCATGTGTAATTGAGTGTAGCGCCTGCATCTATGCCGTTCATCGTACGACCAGATGCATGACTGCCTGAGTTGCCAGTGCTAACACCAATAGTGAATAACTGACCTTTCTCGAAAACAGGAGCTTGGGGCTCATTATCCTTGTTGTTGCACGCCACAAGGCACAACAATGCAGCTGCGAAGAATATAAATTTTTCTTTCATACTTTCTAATTCATTGATCCTCTATAAGCCATGGAGCGGTTACTCCACTTTCGTCATAGTGGTGTAGTACGTTTGGTGCTCCTCCAAGGGTGTGTCCATCGAGAAGCCCTGTGGCTCAATCTTGTAAGTACCTGGTCCTCCCGAGTATTCAAATGTCAATGTCTTATTGTCGGAATCATAGGTAGCATACGGATCATCTGCTGCCCGTTTTGTATAGTAGTCATCTAATGTTTGTCCTTTTGAAGGATAGACTGGTTTGTTTAAAGAAGAGTAAGCGGCAGGTTCGCTACAACCAACGTATTGCGGAATAACCTGCGCATACATACAGTGTACCAATTTGGCAGGCATATTGAGACATTGACCAGCGGTGAAGGTGACAGACGAGGCTTCAATTGTATTTTGATTGACAGCATCCGTTAGTACGGTCATGCTGGATGTTCCTGCGGGCACTACCATTAAGAATGGCATAGCAGCAGCTTCGGTCTGTGGCAGGGTAAAAGAGGCATAAGACACAATGGGATAGATATCCATAATCCATGTGGTATCAGCCTTGCCTTGAAGCGTATATTTATCAGATCCTAATGTGACATCAATCTTAGTTATGTCATATCGCCAACCAGACAGACCAGCTCCCTTAGCCGCCGTTCCGTCAGACCATAGGTTGAGTTGCAACACTGCATATTGCGCGGCTAAGGTGACCGTAGCGGTTGTGGCACCCAAGATACCTTCACCAGTCATGAGCATCTTGTTCTTGGGCAGTTTACCTTCAATATACTCTTGTTTCGATAGATCAGGAGTCTCTATAGGATATTGCACCGTAAAGGCATCGCCTATTTGGGCACCCTCGGGCAGTTTGCCTGCGAACTTGGCTGAGGCCTCACCTGCGCCCTCTGTGAGCGTAAAGTGGGCAGTATCAGCGTCTGCACCCGTGCCAATGGTTACCAAGATTTTGTCGCCCGCCTCCCATGTAAAGTTGATTTGAGTGCCCGCATCTACGCCATTCATCGTACGACCAGAAGCCTGACTGCCCGAGTTGCCAGTGCTAACACCAATAGTGAATAACTGACCTTTCTCGAGAACAGGAGACTGAGGTTCATTCTCCTTATTATTGCACGCCACAAGTGCTACACAAGCGGCCGCGAAAAATAAAAACTTCTTCATATTACCAACTTCCATCTGTTTTATTTACATTAGGCAAATTAACATTTTCTGGAGCGGATGGGGCGGGTTCATGCAAGATTGCACGGACAGAGTAGGCATTATTTCTGTTGTTATCGTCTGTAAAACACGTCGACGACATTATGAACAAAGAGGAAGCTGCATCTGTACCATTGGGACTTGAGCTCCAATAGTTACCATTCTCCCCAGTACCATAAATGTCGCCATTAAAGGCACAATACCCCGCAGCAGGCAAGAAAATGCTATTCTCAGCATAGTCACCCTTACCTGTAAATAAACGCCCATTTTTACCTAAACTTTGATAGTTCTCAATCCACTCGTTGGTGGTATTAGCCAATAAATTATCGAAGTCGGTCTTGTTAGGCATTTCCCAATTCTCTCCCCATAGTTTTTTAGCTGTATCATCAGCACCATATTGGATGTCAGAAGAGCCGGTATTATGATCGTCTTGGTATGCCTTACCTTCGCCGTTGGCATATGAGCCACCCCAGCAGAAGTAGTCACCATATTCCGTAGCCGTAGTCGCACTCACATTGTAGGTAGCCCATCGAGGACCACCAGCCCACAATTGTACCCAATCGACATCTACTTCACCACCGCCTGCTAACTTACGTTTAGCTTTGCCTTTGGTTGGTTGATTGGCTGTCAATGCGTCGAACTTAACGAGCTTGCCATTGTTATCATATAATACATCAGATTTGACAGTATCTGTACGCAACAGTTGTTCTTCGGTGTCGTAAATATTGAGAATAAAACCGCCTTCAGAAACAGCAAATAAAGTCATATAAACTGGAGTTTCTGTATTGGTTAATGCTAAGCCGGTACCAAATGACATGGTCGTTGAAACTACATCCTTCCCTCCGTAGTAATAATCTATTTTTCCTACCGTAGCATTGCCTTGAAGGGGCACTAGAATCACTGTCATAAAGGTATTTAAGGTAAAACTAGTGGCATCGCCTGATCCGAAGACATAAGGTTGGAAATTATTGGCTTCATACGAAATACTATCCGTTCCTTCGCCCACAAGTGCGGCGAGTTTTTCAGAGGAAGTATTCTTACCCAAATAATAGGCTCTGTAACTGCTCATATCCGTAAGAGCAGTACCTGTGAAATTGGCAGTACTGCCGTCGATAGAGTTATCTACGATAGTAAAGAGTTGTTTTTCGGAGAAATCGTTACTGCACAACAGCACCTTATCACCCTCTTCCCAATGGAAAGTGATGGTCGATGTGGATAGTGATGAGGCATCGGGCGACACCTTACGAATAGGAGCATTCTCACCACTCGGCATTTTAATCGTGGCGGAGATAGTTACTTGACGACCAGGAGCCACTGGCTCGTTACCTTTGTTATTGCAAGCCACAAGACACAGCAAAGCGGCTGCGAAAAATAAATTCTTAGCTTTCATACTTTCATAAATCAAATAAGTTCCAGATGGTTGCCCCTTAAGGGGAAACCCACGGAAGGGGCTTCTTATCCCCACGAACCTTCGGTTACACTCATTGTACCAAGTTGACCTTGACGAGCAGGAGCTTCAGCACTAGTGCAAATGAACGACTGAGCATTAACGTTGAGACTCTTAGTCTCTGGATTTACATACTTTTTCATAACTAATATTTTTTTTCGATTTAACACAAAAAGCGTGCAAAAGTACAACAAAAAAACGATATATACAAATATATTGTCTAAAATCGTGTAACACTTTTAGGAAAAAGATGTAACACTTTTTATTATTACCTTCTAATACTTAATCTGAAAACGATCTAAAAGGGCCTTATACTGATCTTGGGCAGTGAGACAGGTATCACGGAGATAACCCGGAATAGTAGGCCAATGCTGCAAACCGCGATAGTAGAACATCTTCAGTTCGTCTGTGATGATAAACGGAACAATATGATGCGCTAAACATTCCTTAAAGAGAATCAATCGTCCGACACGACCATTGCCGTCCTGGAAAGGATGGATGCGCTCAAAGCGTGTGTGGAAACCTAACAGGTCATCCAAGGTAGGATGCTGAATACTATTATACTCCTTCAGTAAAGCAGCCATGTCAGCATGCACATGCTTAGGATCAGAGGTGTCTATACCTCCCACTTCATTCGGTAGGCGTTTATATTCGCCCACGGCAAACCATTCTTTTTGACTATCCTGCGTACCTGTCTTAAGCAGACGATGCAGTTCCTTGATCAACCCTTCGGATAACCGTTCCTCAGCATGGGCAATAATAAGGTCAATACATCGGAAGTGATTGATAGTCTCCACAATATCGTCCACCCTGACAGCTTCACTAGTTATTCCAAGGGTGTTGGTCTCAAATATATACCGCGTCTGGTCATGCGTGAGGCGACTGCCTTCTATATGGTTGGAGTTATAAGTAAGGTCTATCTGTGTTCGATGATAGATGCCGCCCTTAAGATGAACGGCTTGTTCCTCTCGCAATCGAGTTAAGAGTGGGGAAATACGCACGGCATGTTTGCCTTTGGGAGGCAACACAGCATCCTGAGGGATACTCCAAGTCTTACCAGTAAGGAACGCTCCAGCTAACTTGCCAGAGGCGCAGTAGTTACGAACAGTACGTTCGTTCAGCCCATGTAATGAGGCATATTCAGTAACGGATAGATACTTCATCGGAAAGTTTGATTAACATTTTCGGCTGCAAAAGTACTACTTTTTTCCGATATAGGCAAATATTTTACCAAAAAAGTGCAAAAAAAGTTAATTAGCCCTCACGCCATTCGGATGGGGTTTTACCGGTGGCTTTGACGAACACACGATGGAAAGACTGACGGGAATTGAAGCCACAACTTTCGCCTATCACCTCCACCTTGGTATCCGTGTGCTCCAAGAGATATTTGGCTCGCTCCACACGGTAGTCATTCACCATTCGGAAGAACGAAGTGTGCATTTCATCACGCAACATCGCCGAGAAATACTTGGTATTGGTGCCCATACGTTTCACCACATCTTCCACCGTCAAGTCCGGATTGAGAAACAACTGCTCCTGCTCCATCAAGACCTTCAGCCGCACCTGCATGTCGTTTTCGTTTTTGTTTTCGTTGTGGTTGTCGTTGTGGTTATGGTTTTCATTCTCCACTTCCTGCAAAGTAGCGAGGCGGACAGGTTGCTTATAGTTATTCACCTTGGTGGCAACAAATAGAATAAGCACGGACATATAGGAGAACGCAGCCACATCATACCATGGCAGCAAAGACGGCAATAACAAAAACAATCCACTAACGACCCACCAACCCACAAACAAGCCAATGGCTGTCCATATCCACCTCAGCGAGTGCGACTCCGGATCGGAATATAAATCTCCCAACAGATGCTCTCTGCGTTGGATGGCTACGCCAAAATAGATATAGTGGACGAACAGTATTCCAGCCGCTACGAAGAACAATATAGTCAGCCACTCGGGGAAAAAGATATTCAGTATAGCACATACCGCAAACGGACTTGCCAACGCGAGGAGTTTACCTTTGGACGGCTCGTTGTTGGTATAAAGGGCATAGCCCATCATTGCATAACCAATAAAGACAAAAATATCGATGGATGCTCCTATGCGGTACCAATAGCCTAAGTCGGGCAATAGATCCGACAGCAGATAGCATACAGCACTACCGCACATAACGAGCAAGCAAGTGCCCATTAACTGACTCAGCAGCGTGTCCGTATGTTGGCGTTGGCTGAATATACCAAAACACAGTTGCAGTCCACATAGTAGGCAGACAACGGCATAGATAGCGTTACTGATCCCACTCAAGTATGTAATAATATCCATTTGCATAGGGCGTTATATTTAAATAGATTTAGCAAGCATCCACATCGGCGAAGATGGCGACATGCTTGCACGTAGGCAACGAACGGACATAATCCATCTGCTCAGCCAGCAACTGCTTGGCACGAGCATAGTTAGCACCGCTCTCAATACGGAGGCGGATAAGGCGAATAAACTCGTTCTGCACCCGCGACAGCGAAGGCTCTATCACCATCGAGCAACGTGCCCCAAAGGCTTGCTGCAACCGTATCTGCAATGCCGCCGCAGCGATCGTAACACGCTGCAAATCGGTATGACGAATCGTGAGATCAATCAGACGCGTGAACGGCGGATAACGGAACTGCTCCCGCTCGGCTATCTGTTTACCATAGAACGTCTCATAATCGTGGTTCATCAGATCTATAAAGACCGGACTATCGGGATGGAACGTCTGAATAAAAACCTCCCCTTGACTACCCTTTCGTCCAGCACGACCACTGACCTGTTCGAGCATCTGAAACGCCCGTTCATAATTGCGAAAATCGGGTTGGTTGAGCATCTGATCCGCATTCAGTACCGCCACCAAACTCACATCGTCGAAGTGCAATCCCTTTGTCACCATCTGGGTGCCAATGAGTATGTCCACCTCGTGCCGCGCAAAGGCATCAATGATGAGTTGATGGGCGTTCTTCGTCCGGGTCGAATCGAGATCCATACGTAGCACGCGTGCTTCTGGGAAGAGTTTCGCTACTTCCTCTTCCAATCGTTCTGTACCAAAACCTTGCACACGCATCGTACCACCACAACTCGGGCACACTGCCGGCACCTCGGTCGTGTACCCGCAATAGTGACAGGTGAGTTGACGCAGACGCAGATGATACGTCATCGGCACATCGCAATTCACGCACGTAGGCGTATGCCCACATGCCGTGCACATCATCATGGGCGCGTACCCGCGCCTATTTTGAAAAAGGATAATCTGTTTACGCTTCGTTAACTCCTCGCGTATCCGATCTACCAACGGGTCTGAGAAATGGTCATACATCTCCTTGCGATGATACTGCCGCTGAAGGTCGATCATCGTGATCTTAGGCAACTGCAGTCCCTGAAAACGCTCGCGCATCGTGACCAAACCATACTTGCCTTGCGTGGCGTTATAGTACGTCTCAACGGCAGGCGTTGCCGTACCGAGCAGCACCTTAGCGCCCTGCTGATGGGCGAGCATGATTGCCACCGATCGCGCATGATAACGCGGTGCCGGTTCCTGCTGTTTATAGGACGGCTCATGCTCCTCGTCCACAATGATGAGCCCCACATTCGTCATCGGTAAGAAAACCGCCGAACGGGCACCCACCACCACTTTGCAGCGACTATCGTCCAAACCGATACGACGATACATCTCCATGCGTTGCGCATCGCTCACACGCGAGTGATAGACGCATAGTTGGTTCCCGAAGACGCGTTGCAGACGGTCGGTCAGTTGAGTCGTCAGGGCTATCTCGGGCACTAGATACAGCACCTGCTTACCTTGACTCAACTGCTCCTCCATGAGGTGCATATACACCTCCGTCTTACCCGACGATGTCACCCCATGCAGCAGCACCACATCGCGCGATTGCCACTGCTCACGTATCGACTGCAAGGCACGTTGCTGCTGGTCGTTAAGCGGATGGATAGGCTCCATCTCGCCCGTGTACTCAGGCAACCGCACCCGCCGCTTGGCATCGGCTGCAAACGAGTATAGTTTATCGTTTGCCTTCGCCGGCAACGCCGCAGCCATCACATCGCCAATAGGGCACATATAATAGTCTGCCACCCACTGCCATAGCCGCAACTGATCCACACGGACCATCGGTTCAGCATCGGGCAGAAGTAGTATATCACGCAACTGAATAGTGTCAGGCACAGGAGCCGTATGTTCGCCAAGGACGATACCGATCATCTCCTTCTTAGCGAGCGGTACGAGCACACGCATACCCGCGATGGGGTTCATGCCATCGGGTACACGATACGTGTATGTCTCCCGTATACCTAAAGGTAATATGACATCTATCAACTGCATTTTGGATAAAAAAGGAGAGGTGGAGCACATCTCCGACCTCTCCTTCAATCAATCATTGAACGTGATTATTGAATACGTGCACCTTGGAGATTGAACATCTCACCATTGCGGATGATCACGATCTGACCATTCTTCACAGCCTTCTTGAAGGAAGCTTTCTCAGCAACATTCTCCACATCGGTAGCAACATTCTCATAGGTAACTTCGATATTGTAAATATACGCAGCCTTGGTTCCATTCACTAATTTAAAGTATTTTTTATCACCTACGCTAAATTTATACACTTTGGCCTGCATGTCAAGAGTGCCACCTGATTTATGTTCAACTGCAATCGTTGTATCTGTTGCTGCTGGCTTAACCAAAGTGTCCATCTTAGCCTTATCATCTCCTGCAAGCAACGTAAAATCTACATCGTTTTGGTGGATAATCTGAATGGAACTAATTTCAACAGCCGTTACGTTAGAAATTTCGCCCGCGCCATTACCACTTTTACGTAATTGCAGAACTTGCTTAGAAGCATAGTTTGTGGGCGTACCCTTACCATTGTACATAACACCGCTATACGCGACCTTAACATCACCAATAGTAGTAGTATCCGCACTACTATAAGTGGACTTAACAACAGAAGCATCAATAACAAGAACTTCAGCCATACTCATTGCGCTAACGAGAAGCGCTGCAACAAATAATGAAAATTTTTTCATGATAAACATAAAATTTAAAAATTAATAATTACAAATAGCACCCGGTTCTCAATAACCGATGTCGCAAATTCGGTGCAAAAATAGTATATTTTTTTCATATAACCAAACTTTTCGTGAAAAAAAGTAAAAAAATAACATTTTTTCTTCCAAAAATTGGCATAATCCAAAAAAAAGTTGTATCTTTGTCGCGTTATTTTATATCATGCACGTATTATGAAAGGAATTATCCTCGCCGGCGGAAGCGCAACACGGTTGTATCCGCTCTCCAAAGCAATCAGTAAACAGATCATGCCCGTCTATGACAAACCCATGATCTACTACCCTCTCTCTACCCTTATGCTCGCGGGCATACGCGAGGTGCTCGTTATCTCGACCCCACGCGATCTGCCTATGTTCCGTGACCTGCTTGGTGACGGTTCGCGTCTTGGCATGCGCCTCGAATATAAGGTACAGGAAGTGCCCAACGGCTTAGCCCAGGCTTTTGTGCTCGGTAAGGAGTTCCTCAATGGCGAACCCGGCTGCCTCATCTTAGGCGATAACATGTTCTATGGTCAGGGCTTCCGCACCATGCTCCGCGAAGCAGTTGCCCATGTCGATAATGGTCAACGCGGGGCATGCATCTTCGGCTACGAGGTACAAGACCCTACCGCCTATGGCGTGGTCGAGTTCGACGAGTCGGGCAAAGTGCTCTCCCTCGAAGAGAAACCGAAGCAGCCTAAGAGCAACTACGCCATCCCCGGTCTCTACTTCTACGACAGCACCGTCTGCGACAAAGCCGCAGCCCTCCAACCCAGTGCCCGTGGCGAATATGAGATCACCGACCTCAATAAACTCTACCTGCAGGAGCAGACCCTACGTGTCCAACTCTTCGGTCGTGGCTTCGCTTGGCTCGATACCGGTAACTGCGATAGCCTGCTGGAGGCTGGCAACTTCATTGCCACCATCCAGAACCGCCAAGGTTTCTACATCTCCTGCATCGAGGAGATAGCATGGCGCAATGGTTGGATCACTACCGATCAACTCCGCGCCTTAGGTAAAGAGATGAAAACGGAATACGGTCGCTACCTCGAACGCCTCGCCAAGTAGCGCAGCGATTAGTAGCGAAGCGATTAGTAGTGAAACGATTAGTAGCGAAGCGATTAGTAGTGAAACGATTAGTTTGGATAACCATAGCCATCGCCCTCGTAGGGTGTGCCAAGACTGCTCCCCAACGTCCTAGCCAACGTAGTGGACAACCCCCACGCGTGGACTCTACCGTCTTAGGAATGATCGAAGTCAACGAGCGACTCGCCGAAGAGGCAGACAAAGAGGTCGCACAATGGATAGCCAACCACCCCGCTGCTCACTTCCACCAAATGGAATGTGGCGCATGGAGACTCCAACGAGACGAAGCCACTTCGCTCCGAGCACAAACGGCACCCACACCGCAGCCCAAAGAGAAATGGACCATCCACTACCAAGTGCGACATCTCGATAACACACTCGCCGAAGATATAGAAGGTACCTACACCATCGCCCGCGGCGAACTACCTGCCGCTATCGACGAAGCCGTACAACAGATGATAGCCGACGAAACAACGACCCTGATTGCTCCTTGGTACTCCGCCTTCGGAATGAAAGGAACAGACCATATTAAACCATACGAGAACGTTATTATAACCATCACCCTATGAAGGTAAAAACTATCCTATACCTACTCGTCGCGATAACCACACTTAGTGGTTGTCAGAATGCGAATAGTTATGCCGCCTTGCTTTCCAAAGAGAAAGATCTGATCAGCGGCTTTATCGAGCGCAACCAACTCAACATCCTCCCCACCGAACCAGACACTAGTTATGTCTGGGGCGAGAAAGATTATTATAAAGTTTCTGGGTACGACAACCTCTACTTCCATCTCATCAAACGGGGTCCGTCCTATCGTATCTATGGTAACGACACCATCGAGGATGCCTACATCACCTCTTCCGAAACATGCGTTATGCGCTATAAGAAATTCACATTGGACGAGTTATCCGACACGACTAGTTATTGGTCAACCCTCGACTCTCCTTATCCTGTGGAGTTCCAATATCTAACCGACCTCACCAACGCGCCTACCGCTTGGCACGAAGCAGTCCGACTCATGCGTTATAGTGAGTCCGAGTGCGAGATCATCTGCCCCAGCAAACTCGGTTTTACCGAAGACGGTTCCACCGTCACCCCCTATGGGTATATCCTCAAAATGAAAGTTAAAAGATAAGCAATATGAGTTTAGTTAAATCTATTTCTGGTATTCGCGGCACTATTGGTGGCCGCGTTGGTGACGGACTCGACCCTGTCGATATCGTTCGTTTCACAGCCGCATACGCCGTACAGCGCCATGCTGCTATGCCTAATAATAAGACGATCGTGGTCGGTCGCGATGCCCGCATCTCGGGCGAGATGGTTGACCTACTCGTCACCGGTACGCTCATCGGCATGGGCTTCGACGTCGTTAACATCGGCCTCGCTTCTACCCCTACTACCGAGATCGCCGTCACCGGCGAACAGGCTGCCGGCGGTATCATCTTCACCGCTAGCCATAACCCTAAACAGTGGAACGCCCTCAAACTCCTTAACGAGAAAGGTGAGTTCCTCAATGACGCCGAAGGCAAAGAAGTGCTCTCCATCGCTGAACGCGAAGACTTCACCTTCGCCGAAGTAGATGACCTCGGGCATGTCACCCGTAAGGATTATCTGCCATACCATATCCAGCAAGTGCTCGACCTCGAACTCGTACACCCCGAAGCTATCGCTCAGCGTAACTTCACCGTCGCTATCGACTGTGTCAACTCCGTCGGTGGCATCGCTATCCCCGCTGTCCTGCGTGCACTTGGTGTCAAGAACATCATTGAACTCAACTGCGAACCGACCGGTCACTTCGCCCACAACCCCGAACCTATTCCTGCTCACCTCACCGAGATAAGTAACCTCCTACGAGACGGCAAAGCCGATGTGGGCTTCGTAGTCGATCCCGATGTCGATCGTCTGGCTATCATCTGCGAGAACGGCGAGATGTTTGTAGAGGAATATACCCTCGTCTCCATCGCCGACTATATCCTCAGCCATACGCCGGGGAACACGTGCTCTAACCTCAGTTCGACCCGCGCACTCAGCGACGTCACCCGTGCCCATGGAGGCATCTACTCCGCTGCTGCCGTAGGCGAAGTGAACGTCGTCACCGAGATGAAACGTGTCAACGCCGTCATCGGCGGCGAAGGTAATGGTGGCGTCATCTACCCTGCTGCACACTACGGACGCGACGCCCTCGTAGGTATCGCCCTCTTCCTCTCCGCCCTCTGCGAGAAAAAATGCAAAGTGAGCGAATGGAAAAGTCAACTCCCTGAGTACTTCATTTCTAAGAACCGTATCGATCTCACACCCGACATGAACGTGGACGCTATCCTCGCTCGTGCCAAAGAGGTGTACAAGAACGAACGTATCAACGATATCGATGGCGTCAAGATTGACTTCGCTAACGGATGGGTACATCTGCGTAAGTCCAACACCGAACCGATCATTCGCGTCTATTCGGAAGCAGCTACCATGGACGAAGCCAACGCCCTCGCCCAACAAGT
>DCID01000002.1 GCA_002315745.1 Bacteroidales bacterium UBA1735
CTCGAGCAATGTCTCGCCGAACACTTCTTGCCATAGGTGTGGGGTATGGTCGTTAGGTATGTCATCGCTTTTGCGGGCACCACTGGCTACATTGAATTCACCGGGGGCATGCCAAGTGGTTTGGTCATTCTCGGCGGGTGCATAACCCTTACCTTTCTTGGTAATGATATGTAGCACTTTAGGTCCTTGATGGTTCTTGATCTCATTGAGAATACGCACAAGGTCAATCACGTTATGGCCATCAGCAGGACCAAAATAGCGTAGATTAAGACCGCGGAAGATATTGGTAGTCTGATTCGAGAGCACGGTCTTAAGGTTGTTAGAGAAACGACGCATCTTGTTGGTGCGTTTCTCGTTCATGAGATGCATCTTGACGAGCAGTTGGTACATTTTCCAACGCCATTTATTGTAGGTACCGCTCGTAGTGAGATCCACTAAGTATTGTGTGAACCCTCCGTGGATGGGATCGATAGCCATATTGTTATCATTGAGAATGATAAGGAGGTTATTCTTATCCATGGAGGTGTTATTGAGTCCTTCGAAGGCCAGTCCGCCAGTCATGGCGCCATCGCCAATGATAGCGACGACATGGTGGCGTTCGTTTTTAGGCTTATATAACTCACCTATTTCGATGCCAAGTGCTGCACTAATAGAGTTGCTGGCATGTCCCGCAATAAAAGCATCATACTCGCTTTCTACCGGGGTGGGGAAAGGGGCTAAACCTTTGAACTGACGATTGGTGCAGAACCGATCGCGACGACCTGTGATAATCTTGTGGGCATAAGCCTGATGTCCCACGTCCCACACTAACTTATCGTTGGGTGTGTCGAAGACATAGTGCAACGCGACGGTCAGTTCAATGGCACCCAATGATGATCCAAGGTGTCCGGGGTTGTGACTCAGTTCCTGAATAATGAAGTCCCGCAACTCGGCACACACATCGGGGAGTGCGGAGACGGACAGTTGTTTTAAGTCCTGAGGCGAATTGATGTTATTGATATATTGGTAATTCATGTGCTATAGTTGTTTCATCCATGTATCATCGACGACATGTAGGCATTGGAAGCCAAATGCACGTCCCGCTTCGATATTGGCTGGTAGGTCATCGACATAGACCGTCTCGGCAGGGTTGATACCCGTCTCGCGCAGTACTAACTCGTAGCAACGGGGGTCGGGTTTGGATATACCTATCTCGTTGGAGAAGAAGAGTCGTTTGGCTGTTTTCAGTGCTGGGCAGTTCTTGAGCGTCCATTCGACATGGAGTTCGTTGATGTTAGAGAGGACGTAGATATGCTTCCCGCGTTCGGCTAGTGACTGTAATAGAGCACTTTTCTCGTCACGCATACCATCTAACATCACGTACCAAGCATCTACTACCTGTTGGTAGGTGGTACCTGGGTGACATTGTTGTTGGATAGCATGAATAAACGCATCTGTAGATATCTCGCCCACTTGATAGCGGTCAATCAGTTGGGACGTGTGTCCTCCCATTAGTCCTTCGGCTGTCACCAGTTCGGAGATAGTTTGAGGATGACCTACATGATCAACAGGGCTAGCTAGCAATGCACTAAAAGTGCGTATCGCTCGCTGTACATTTAAATCGATGAGGACACCGCCTAAGTCAAAAAGTACGTTCTTATATTCCATCATTTGGTCAGTTTAACTACGATAGCGGAAAGGGCAGGTAGGGTAATATCGGTTTGGCGAAGATCATACGTCTTATTGGTGAGTATATCTTTGCCTACTGGGTTATAGCGATTTAGTATCTCCACATAATGGTCGGTAGGAATAGTACGTTCCTCTTCGGCTGCATTGACAAAGACAAAGATTGTACCTTCGTCTGTATAGCGGAAATAGGCGTAGGTGTTGTCACGTCCCATGAAATGCATGGTCTTACCGGTGTGGATGATTGGTTCTGTCTTACGGAACTGGAAGAGATGTGAGATGAAACGATTCAGTTCTTTCTGCTCAGCCGATAGGGTGTCTTCTTTGGGTAAAGGCATACGGAGGGTGGAGTGGAACTGAGAGAGGTCTACAGAACGGCATCCGTACTCGTCGCCCGCGAAGAGTTGAGGTATACCGCGGAGGGTAGCGACTAATACGTTGGCTAACTTCACACGGCGGAGGTCGTTGTCTTTGACGATGTCGGCGATACGATTCATATCGTGGTTACCAATGAAGATAAGCAACTTATTGACATCGGCATAGAGGTAGTCCATAGTGAGGGCGTTATAGACGCGGGCGAGTCCGGCATCATAGCCCGTACCATCGTTCTCGAGGGCTTGACGGATAGCTTCCTCGGTCGGGAAATCCATGACCGAAGGTAAGTGCGAATCAAAGCCGTCGAAGTTCTTTGTACCCGATTGCCAATAGGCTACGGCAGGTGCAGGTCGTGTCCAACATTCGCCGACGATATTGAGGTTAGGATACTCATCACGGATAGCCGTTAACCATTTGGCAGCGGCTTGTTTTTCGATATAAGGATAAGTATCTACGCGAAGACCATCCAAGTTGGCATATTCAATCCACCATATGGCCCATTGTTGGAAGTATTGCAGTTCATCGGGATTTGCAAGGTTCATATCCGGCATAGGCGTGTCGAACCAACCATCGTTTGATAGCAAACGGTCATATTCTGACGCATTGATATCGTAGTTCGCGGTAAAAACGTTATGGGTATTCGTGAAAGTAGGGAACTGATGGATCCAGTCTGCATAGGGTAGGTCGTTCATCCACCAATGGGTAGATCCGCAATGGTTAGGCACCATATCCATGATCATTTTTAGACCCTTGGCGTGCGCTGCATTCACTAACTCGCAGTAGAGTTCGTTGGATCCATAGCGTGGGTCTATATGGTAATAGTCGGAGCAAGCGTAGCCGTGGTACGACCATGCCGCTTCATTGTCGCCCAATAGGGGTGTTGGCCAGATAGCTGTTGCACCCAGTTCGGATATATGGTCGAGGGAGTTGATAATACCTTGAATATCGCCACCCCAACGACCATGGACGTTGGATTTATCTGTTTTCTCCGTGGTGTATTTGGTATTATTGTTGGCAGGATTACCATCGACGAAACGGTCGGACATAAGCAGGTAGATGACATCTGCCGAAGTGAAGGATGACCGTTCGCGACTGCCTTCGCGACGGGGATAGATGGTGTAATCGACGATAGCGCGTTTATTGTCCTTGATTAGCAAGAATCGATATTGTCCCGCTTCGCGAACATCGACATCGACAAAGAGGTAATTGGGTGACTCGGCGTTGTGTTGGCCTTGGATAATGATGCCATTGGTCTCCGTGTCCCAGTGGCCAGCAGAGACTTGTTTACTGACGAGCACTTGGGCATCGGCTAAGTTAGCACCATGGAAGAGTAGGGTAAGGGGACAGTTCATATTTGTCCACCAGCACAGAGGCTCTACTTGTTCTACAACGGGGGCTGCTACAGGAGCTGCCAGGAGGGGTGATGTGCATATCACCAGCATCCATAATATTACGTTCTTTTTCATATTCATTTCCATACTTCATTTGCGCGACGCGTAGCACGCGCGCGTAAACATTAAAAAAATAAAAGCAGATCTATAAGCCGGGTTCTGTACCCTTTCGGGCGTCAACCATTAATCTCGAACGTACATTACTGCACGCTTCTCTCGCGCTCTACCCTCCAACTCGACCGAGCAGGTCTCAGACGTTGGTTTACATGAGTTTGCAGCCCATAGTATGCTCGTTCCACCCGCCCGAAGGCGACTCGTCTCTATAGCGGTGACGCAACATTTCTGCCGCCAGGCCGTTAACCTGTATGGTGCTCTGTGCTGCCCGGACTTTCCTCCTATTCAAGGCGGTTGACCGATCTGCTTTCTATGTGGTACTACTATTCATAACAAGAGCGGCTTACGGGAGTCGAACCCGCCTCCTCAGCTTGGGAAGCTGATGCACTACCGATGTGCTAAAGCCGCAAATCTATCAAAAAACGCTGCAAAGGTACAGCTTTTTTTTGATATACGCAAATTTTATTGAAAAAAATATACGAATCGTAAAAATCGGCAATTATTTTAGGCTCGTAACTTGCTGATTATGTAGGGCTGCTTAATAATCGTATACTTTTTC
>DCID01000033.1 GCA_002315745.1 Bacteroidales bacterium UBA1735
TACGTAAACAACGTTTACCTCATTCTAGAACAGTAACTCGATCAGTTGTGGACGAAGGAACTCCTTGAAGTAAGCCACGAACTCGGCATCACCAAAGGCCAGTTTGTAGCCACCCTTTGCGCTCACGATCTGGAAATCGGTCTTGAGGCCCTTCACTTCTTCGATTTTCACGCCCTTATCTAATAAGCCTTTAGCATTGGCTGCAAAGTACTTGCGCAGTGCCTCAGCGTCCTTAGCCTCGATACGCACTTCGCCTTTGGCAGCCATATCTTCCGCCATCTTAGCGATGATGGATTGCATGAACTTAGCGTCTGCGGTAGCAGCTTTGACGTTAGCAGCAGTCACTTCGCCATTAATCAGGTTAGTCACCTCGGTCTTAAGGGCATTGATAGCTTGCTCGGTGTAGAGCTTGAGTTCAGCCTTGGTGTGAGCATCCAATGCTTGGATCTTCTGCTCCGCCTTAGCCACCTTATCAGCAGCCTCTTTCTCCGCCTTAGCCACGATAGCAGCGGCTTTCTCGTTCGCCTCTTTCAGGATGCGCTCAGCCTCCTGATTACCCTTCTCTACGCCTTCAGCATAGAGCTTGTTCGTTAATTCAGATAGATTCATTATGATGTATATTTATGATTGCTTCCTTTGAATAATCGTATCTGCCACTTGTGCGAATTTAGTAATATCCGCCTCGTGCAGAGGGTTATATAGTTTATTCATCGTTTGTGCATCTAATCCACGTTTTGACAGATGAGCAAACGACCGATTGGATTTCCATTGATAGTATGCCAAAGCCCATCCTACCCAGTATATATCGTTCACCTGATAGGTGCCATCATTAGTGTCTAATATTGTTCCTCCCGCCTGTTCCACCACTAAGTCTGCCAATTCTGCGCCGGACAATCCAGTCAAATAGCGAGGATTGCCACGGGCGATATATTTAGATACATCACTAGCCAAGAAATATTGGTAGAATATCTCCAACGGCAAGTGATACTTATTCACCCCACAGTCCATCATCACACCCACATTACGCATGGCGTGAGACAAATACTGTTTATTGTAAGCGCGGCTCATCGTTTGTCCAATTATTCCTTATTATATCTAATACGTATATCTCATTTTCAGCCATTGGTTGTGCAGTCATGGCTCGATATTGGTCACGTGCTTGTGCGTCTCTAGAAACATAGTTTTGGAAGTACGTCTCCTTATCCGCAGGTAATGCCTCTATAAAACGTAAAGCGTCAAATGCCCGTTTCGATTTGAGTACTATTTGCTCACCCAAGTGCCCTAACGACATAGCTTGACGCAGATTATGCAAGGATAAGGTATTATTCACAAAGTCCCCCGCATACGAGAAATAGGAGTCATCTGCTCTATAACCAATAATCACATCATACTGCGCATAATCAACCATAAAATGCTGAATGATATAGTCCTTAGCGCGCTGCGGAATGCCATCTGCCACCACGAACTTCCGATTCACCAATAAGATGGCTAACCAGTTTAAGATATGATAAGGCTGTTGGTTCAAATAGAGGACTTTCAACCCATCCATGTCTAACTCATAGCGATTAGCAAATCCGTCCGCGTCAGATGCACACGCCCACTCTTTCGCCATCTGCTCACTCTCGGTACAATAAAACCCTACCCCATAGTCATTATGCTTCTTTCCTGCACCGAATACGGGCTTAGGAATAGCATTAATAGAACCATGATAAATAGTCTTTATCTTCATACTACCATCGGGCTTATTTCCCAAAACTGGCTGCAAAATTACAAAAATATTTTGATATATGCAAATTTTTTAGTACTTTTGCACAATTTTTAAACAAATACACCCCATTCTATGCAAGTACGACCGAACTGCAAGATCAATATTGGACTGCGTGTGCTGCGCAAACGCGCCGATGGTTACCACGATTTAGAGACCATCTTCTACCCCATCTATGGGTTGCACGATGTGCTGGATGTGGTACCTGTTTCCACGCCTGGGCAAGTGATCACTTTGACCCAAGACGGCATGGCTGTTGATTGCGGTATCGACGATAATTTGATTGTACGTTGTTACCGCCTGATGGCTGGTCGATATGATCGTATCGGTTCGGTGGATGTACATTTCACGAAGCGTATTCCTTTCGGTGCAGGTTTAGGGGGAGGTAGTAGTGATGCCGCCCACATGGCTATCGTGCTCAACGAGCTCTTTGGTTTAGGGCTGAGCCGCGAGCAATTAGCGCAGGAGGTACGTCCCTTAGGGGCGGACTGTCCGTTCTTTATCTATAACACCCCGTGTTTTGCTACGGGCATAGGCGATATCTTACGTCCGATAGAATACAACTTACGAGGCAAGCGTATTGTAATGATCAAGCCTAATGTAGCGGTCTCTACCCGTGATGCGTATGCCGGTATCGTGCCCTATGAAGGAGCCTTTGACGAGAGGGTCAATGACTTCGAGAAGACGGTTTTTGCCAAGTATCCCGAGTTAGCAGATATCAAAAAGCACCTACTGGACGCAGGTGCTTATTATGCTGCCATGTCGGGCAGTGGATCAACTCTCTTTGGCTTGTTTGAGCTCGATGCGGAAGGTCGTACCCTTGCCCAGCTCCGACGTCTTCACGAAGAGTTTGCCTCCATGATAATCTTCGACGATACGCTTGGATAGCGATAATCCTAATCCCCACCCTCTGGACTTAGTGGAATAACCGGGTTGGAACAAGTGCCGCAATGCGCGACGCTCGATGCCTTTGCCTGTATCGGACACATCCATGATGACGGTATCATCCTTGATGGATAATGCCACATGAATAGTGCCTTTGCCGCCCATGGCATCAATGGCATTCTTAATGAGGTTCTCTACCACCCATTCGAACAAAGGTGGATTGAGTAGAACTTGCACCGATTCGTCTGTGATGGCTTGTAGCGGACGATTAGCTAACTGTACGGCATCGAACGACATATCCACTTTGTTGGACACACGGACGCGCATATACTCTAAGGTGCGCTTGACGATGGGGACAATCGCTGTGGGTTGTAATTGTGGTTCGCTACCTACCTTCGAGAAGCGTTCGGCAATGACTTGTAACCGACTGAGGTCGGTCTTCATTTGCGGCAGTAGTTCGTCATTAGGATAGCGTGCTAAGAGCAACTCGTACCAGCCCATGAGCGCGGATAAGGGGGTGCCCAACTGATGCGCTGTTTCTTTACTGAGTCCAGCCCAGACACGGTTACGTTCGCTACGGAGCGAAGATACGAGTGCAAAGACTGCCACTACGATGAAGAGGAAGATGATCGCGAACTGGAAATACGGCACGTAGCGCAATTGGGTCAACAGCATGGACTCGTCGTAATAGATGAATTGTGTCACGGGCTGTCCGTTCTCGTCCGTGAACGCGATTCGGATCGGTTTGCTCAAGGTCGTTGGGTCATCTACCGGGTGCTCCACATTACGGGTATAAAGAATAGTGTTGGTGGAGTCTAAGATATAGACGGGGATAGTGTTGTTGCGTTCGATGATGGTGGTATAGAAGTCGATATCCTCGTTATCATCGGCTAAGATGAGTCGTTCGGTCGCTTCTGCCCATATCTGGACACGCTCCTGTTCCTCTTGCGCCAAGGCATGCGCCAAGTGGTTGGTGTAATAAACAGACCCCACTACTAACAGCAGGGATACGGAGAGGATGGTAATAGATAATGAATGTTCTCGGGTCATAAATATACTTTTTTCCAATTAAGCGATAAATAAACTACGCGGGCGAGGAGGTGGACGAAGTAGGCTACATAGAGAGCCTGTATGCCCCAGCATCGGTATAGTGCCACGTATGCCAATACAAAACCCACTGCCGACCATATCATCGCATTACGTATCTCCACACCGGCGGTTGCGCCCACATATACGCCATCCCACATGAACGCCAGCGTCGATAGGAGCGGCATCGCGATGAGCCACGGAATAAAATCGGTCGCTAACTGCCGCACCGTCTCGTCTGTGGTCATCCAGTCGATGAACGTCTGTCCGCCTATCCAGTAGATAGCCGTAAAGAGCAGCCCTACCCCAATTGACCAATTAAATAGTACGCGAACGGCGTGTTTTAGTTCCTGCGCATTGTGTTCGCCAATAAACTTCCCCACCAACGCTTCGCCTGCGTAAGCAAAGCCGTCCACAAAATAGGAGAAGAGCATGAACAGTTTCATGATGATCGACGCCACCGCCAACTGCTCGTTGCCATACTTCGACGCAATGGATGTGAAGCCCACATACACGACTAGGAAACAGAGAGACCGAATCACCAGGTTGCCATTGAGCGTCATCATCCTTTGCATGGACTTCCACCGCATGAACTGCCGTATCTGTTCCCAATCCGCCAAACAACGCAAATAACGCCCATAACGCATGACTACGATAACTACGGCGATAGCCAACCCCGTATATTGTGCGATGAGTGTACCGTATGCCACGCCCATCATTCCCAGTGGCGTATAGACGGCTAATCCAAACGATGCTACTATGTTCACCACATTCACCACGATATCGGTTACCATCGCGCTCACGGTGTCTTGCATCCCGATGAACCAACCCTTGAACGCCATGAGTGCCAAGGTCGCGGGTGCTGCCCATATACGTATATAGAAGTATTGTCGCGCGAAGTCAGCCACATCTGCCGAACAGGGCACGCACGCCAGCGCGATGGTCACGAATAGCCATTGTATTGCCCATAGCACCACCGCTGCGACTAAGGAAATGTCCAAAGATTGTCCTAAGATGCGGGCACATTGATCATGGTCTTGGGCGCCATAGGCTTGTGCCGTCAGTCCGGATGTACCGACGCGTAGGAAGCCAAAGTTCCAGTACAGTAAATCGAAGAGCATAGTGCCGATAGCGATGCCGCCAATAGCGGCTGAATCGCTGATATGTCCTACGATAGCGGTATCCACCATACCCACTAAGGGGATAGTGATATTGGCCAAGATACTGGGCACCGCCAGGCGTAATATATCCTTACTAATCTTCAAGGCGTATCAAATTGCGCACAAAGGTACAAAAATATTTGGATATGTGCAAATATTTACTACATTTTGCCGTGTTTTTTGACAACGACTCAAACAAAATCATTACTTGGGGATATTAAATCACAAGTGTCTGCTTCCGTAAGTCTCTCCAGACGACTGCGAAACTATCGTTCCGCGTTATGTCTGAGATACTTATCACAGCAGCCACCACAAAGAGACAAAGCACTATGGGCTAACACAAAGGCAAGGTTCTTCGAAAAGTTGCGCAGCACTCGTCTTTGTGAACTTGGTAACTTTGTGGTTGACTTAGTAGTGGGGATTGACTCTCCGTTCATTAGCGGAGCGGTTGAACAAATAGAGCCAAGGCACACGGATAAGGCAACTTGTGATAAAAAAACAGACAAAAAGCGCCACCCTGATGGATGGCGCTTCCAGTTAGGTAGTCAGATGCTTACTTTCTCGGGAAGGAGAAGGTGTAAGCTACTTTCACACCAAAGTCGAGGATGCTGCAACGTGTGCCGAGGTTGTTGAGGACGGACGTACCGGTGATGGTAGGTCCACCTGCCTTAGGAGCGGGCACATAGATGAAGCTATTATCGGTGGTGTTGCCAGTCTCATAGATAGATACGAGAGGTAGATTACCGTAAGCGAGCAGGGCTAAGCCGTTGCCGTTCTTGAGTAACCATTCGTAACCGATCTCGGCACCGAACATGAGGTTGAACTTCGAGGTGCGCAGTTTATTGTCACGCTGATTAGCGACGCCTGTGAGTTTACCGGTAACGAGTTGATTGAGCTCGTCCACGCCTTGTAGTACATAGTGGCAGTTGATGTTCGGGTTCTCATAGCTAGTCGTATAGCGACCGAGCACAGGGATATTGAATTTTGGACCGACAGCGAAGTAGAAGCCCTTGGTGCCACGAACAGTGAAGAAGACGGGGATCTCAAGCATGAGTTGAGAGTGAGTCTCTTGGATGTTCGAAGCGTCAACGGTATAGATGAGGGCGTTGCCGTACTGATCTTCGGTGAGGTACTTATTAGCTGCTTTGTCCAAGGTGAACTTATTGCTAGCCCAAGCAACGCTCAGACCAGTCTTAACACCGACTTGGCAGTTACTCTCCAGGATCGTTTCTCCGAGGAAGGTGTACTCGAGGTCGAGACCTATTTCGTAGCCGATCTTAGCCTTGCCATTTGCGGTGCAAGGGAAGGGATCGCCCATGAAGATCTCCACATCAGCAGCTTTCTGCATGAGGGAAGCACCACCACCGCGCAGACCGATGCCGAAGCGATGCTCGGAAGGACGAGTAACAGGTACAACGACTGGTTCGGGTTCGGGCTCTACTACCGGTTCAGGTTCAACCACAGGTTCGGGTTCAACGACAACCACTGGTTCGGGTTCTGGTTGAGGTTGTGGTTGAGGTTGTGGTTGTGGTTCCGGTTGTGGTTCCGGTTGTGGCTCGGGTTCGGGTTGTGGTTCGGGTTCTGGTTGTGGTACATACTTGGTAGCACCAATGGCTTCGAGGGAGACCCAAGAGTCGATAGGTGACAGGAGGACACCATCGGGGAAACGTTTGCTACCTATTTGGCGCACATTCATCGTGGTATCATACACCCACGGAGAGATTTTCTCGCCGGTGAGGTAGTGGGTGGCAGCAGGTTGAACATAGACATTGTCGCCTTTCTTGACGCTGTATTCAGCGTTCTGGGCAGTGGCAGAAACTGCCACGCCCATTGCTACTATAGCTAAAACTAAATTTTTCATATACATTCTTTTTAATTTACCATTTTATCATTTACCATTTACCATTTATGTACAATTGTATTTATTTGGACATTTTTCGTATGCTTTAGCAGTAAATGACTAAATTATTAGAAATAACTAAATAAATAGTACATAGTACATAACTAAATAGTACATCTATTAGGTGGCTAAATGGTACATAATTTTATAACTTCATTCCTTGTGCATTGTATTGAGCACCATTGCTCTCGATGATGAGTTGACCATTCTGGATGAACTTAGCGTTATTACGAACAGGAGCCTTAGGTGCTTCGAGTTTGAGCACATTCGAGGTGAAGTACTCTACTCCCATTTTGGCTTTAGCTTCTTCGACCTTGACGATCACGTAGTAAGCACCAGTCATGGCTTTATCTTCGGTATGGAAGAAGCCAGTAGCAGGATTAGCGGCTACGTCGTCGCCCTTAGGCAGACCCGTTGCTAGGTCGAACTCGTCTTGGTCACCGTTCATGATGTACCAGTGTACATCCTCGGGTTCGATCTCGACTTGGATAGTAGCATCCACGAGGAGGAAGTCGGCAATCATCTTGTTCTTATGGAATACGAGGTTCCAGTTCTCATACAGGGAATCGATCTGTGCGGTAACAGGGCTCTTGATAGTGAGTGTACCCTCGACCTTTTCGATGGTGTAGTTGGTAGCCTTCGTATTGGATTGGAGGATGTAGGTGAATTTATTGTTCGATACACCTACCTGTGTACGGGTACCGGTGACGTCGAATGATTCGATGCCCTCGCCTGGTGCGAAGCCGTCGAGCGATATATCCACGGTGTCATTGGTCAGCGGTGTGCCGTCATAGATTTTCTCCGACGAACGGGAAGTGAGTCTTACCTCGCGAGGATTGATTTGGATAGAGCCGTTCTCTATAGCAGCCATGATATAACCAGCGGTCACATCTGTTTCGCCACGATAGATCTTTTGAGATATAGCCTTTACAGAGATCAAGCCTGCATCGGTCAGTTCGGTTGTATCCATCACCACGGCTACGGAGTCACCGGCTGTCAAACCGCCAGTAACGGCATAGGTAGCATGGACTGTTTGACCATCATAGAGATGGGTAATATCCTCAATCTTCACGCGGATAGGATCGTTGGAAGTATTGATGAAGTCCACTTTAAGTTTACCATAGACGGTATCGATGGCGTAGTCAGCGGCACTACCTACCTTCAGTGTGTACTCAAACGTGTTCTGTTGCTGACCTACGTTCGTTTGGGAAGCAAAGTTCGTGAATTGGATATTGTTGCGGTTCATCTGACCCGTGATGATGACGCGGTCTGCAACGAGTGGCGTACCATCGTACACGCGAGTGCTATCTACCGACTTCAACTCCACCGCACGTGGACCTTGCCACTCGCGGATGCAGTAGTGTCCACCGAGTTGGATGGTTGCATACTCGTGGCAGTCTTTGAACATATAGGAGTTCCAAGTGGGAGCACTTGTAGTGGGTATTGTCAATTCTGCGCCGTCGCAATTACCGTCGATAGTATCTACCTGTAAAGAGGTGCAACCTTGGAACATAGATGAGAAGCACGACCGCCCTAAAACTTTTATCTTCATAACAGGAGCATTCTTTAGTTTAGCACAATTCATGAACATCGCCATATAGCACGACATTACCAATGAATCAGCTGGCAGCGAGTCAGGAGCAGTCTCTAAATTAGCACAACTTAAGAACATATTATAATAACAATCTCTATCTAAAATAGTAGCGGGCAACTTAGGGGCTACTACCAAACCAGAGTTTTTAAACATACTATTATAACAACTACTAGCTAAAGTAGTAGCAGGCAGTTCTGGTGCGGAGATCAGCTGCGTTGCTCCTTTGAATAAATAGGCAAAACCCGCTAATGGCATCGTCTTCAGCTCACAGGTAGCATCTAATAATGACATGGTGTTGCCCCCAGCAGCGATGGAGTCATTTGCACCGAAGGCGAAGTTGTAATATTCTCCAACACTCTTTGAGAACGTAGCATTCGTGCCAGGTATGCCATTCTTTCCAGCGCGGAACAAGATGGTATCGCCTGCGTTGTCGAAATCAATAGTTGTACCAAACGTAAGGTTGTTCCAGCTTTTGCGGTTATCTTTAGAGTACTCTACTTCAATTGCATCAGGATTACCAAACACATTCAGTTGCACGGTACAGTTCTCCTTCAGACTGACGAAGTAGAGGTAGTCGCGTCTTACCCATTTTGCATAGATAGTGATGGTGGTGTCAGAAGTGGACTTGACTGCCTGATTAAAGTCAAAGGCGCTATCGCCTGCTGCATCCCAGAACCATCCGTCAAAGTCAACGCCAGTAGCTGTAGGATCATCGGGTTTCTCGAACTTTGAGCCGGAAGCAATTGTTTGGGGCTCAACTTGTTCGCCATGACCTTGCATGTCGAACTCTGCCGTGATGGTAATAGGCACATACTCCTTAATGCAGTAGTGACCACCGAGTTGGATGTTGTCTTCAACGGTGTATTTAGCATCACCTTTGCAGCCATCGAACATATTGTAGTTCCAGTCGGCAGGAGCAGTTGCAGTATCTGGTACTACCAATAACGCACCTTCGCATTGTGCATCATTCAGACAAGTATCTATCTCAAGACTGGTGCAAGTCTGGAACATGCCATAGTAACACTTATTTGCCAATGTGGTAGCCCTCAGTTCGGGGGCTTGGATCAGTGATGTACAAGTTTGGAACATGGAATAGTAGCAATTATCTGCCAATTTAGTAGCAGGCAATTTCGGTGCAGATACCAATTGCTTGGCATTCTTAAATAAAATATAGAACCCATACGCTGTCATGGTATCTTGCTCGCAGGTAGCATCGTAGAGCGACATGGTATTTCCACCCGCAGCGATAGAGTCATCTGCGCCGAAGGCAAATGTGAAAAGAACAGAAGATCTTACACTTAATGTAGCATTCTTGCCGTTCTCACCTTTTGCACGGAAGAAGACAGTGTCGCCTTGGTTAAGAGCGATAGGATTACCGTGACAGATGCCTGTAGGGTCTGAAGTAGCCCACGTATCGTATGCTGTCCAGGTCTTACGGTCCTTGGAATACTCGAAGGTGGCGGTCAGCTGGGACAGCGATGAAGCAGGGATTGCCAACTTATTCAACCGTACAGTGTCGTTGCCGTTGAGACCTACAAAGTGCAGGTAGTCGGTTGTGTCTACCCACTCCTTGATGCAATAGTGACCATT
>DCID01000053.1:0-26083 GCA_002315745.1 Bacteroidales bacterium UBA1735
GGGGGTCTTGATTTGAATCTTGCGACTGAGCACATCGAAGCGGAACTCCTCCCCATTGCTGTACATCTTACGGATATAATCCGTCGTTAATTCTAGTTTACTAGCCATATGATTACTAAATCTGCCGCAAAGGTACAAAAAGGATTTGACATGAGTGACGACTAAAAAGTCGCCGCCGTTTTTTTCATCATTTTGTACGCATTCCAGACCGTTTTTTTGGATACATCTAGTTCTAGGCACACGTCCCATTGAGAAGTTTGGGGGTGTGCGAGATGATAGGCATAGATTTTCATCATTTGATAAATCTTTGCCCGATTGAGACCTAAACTGAAGAGGATCTCCAGTTCACCAGTTGCCTGTTTTTCGAGAAGGTACTCGTACATTGTCTTTGCCATAACTTTTGATTTTTTGAAAAAGTTCGGCAAAGGTACAGAAAAAGAGCATCCCCAAGGGAGTATACCCTGGGGATGTCACTGGGGATATTGCCCACCGCTGTGCAGTTGGGCTGTGCTCGGATGGTTACTGACAGAGTAGTTTAGCGATATTGTTCAGTGCTACGTAACGATAGCGTTGGCTACTGGTGGGAATTGGCGCGAATGAATAGTGTTTAGCTTCGGTTTTTTGTTGCAGATCCGCTTGTGTAAGACGTATAATCTCTGAATTTGTCATGGTTTCCTCAACGGGTTCTAAGAGCAGCAATCGCCCTTTGGCACATGCGTCAAAATAGACTCCGCCTGGTTTATAGTATCGCTCATGTTCACTACCTTCCTTTGGGAAACCATCTTTGAGTAGGATGACGAGTGGATAACCAGCCTCGCGCACTGCACGGACGATGGTTCTCTCTCCTTCGTTGATGGCAGCCGTATAGGTCACTGCCCCCGCTTCGGCATTGAGCATGGTTTGCTCTAACTGTAGGGCTAAACGATCGGCATGGATAGTACGTGAGCACTCTACTACCTGCCGACACGGATAATCAAGTAGGAAGATATTCCCTAGCGCAGAGAAGTGCATATTGCCCACCGCATTGCGGTTGGGCTGTGCATTGACATGTACACCTCTCTTCAGTGTGAATAAATCACGGTGGTGGTGTTTAAGCCACGCCCTACGAGGATTATCATTGACATAGTTAATCATCGTGGACAAGGATGCGTTTGGCAGTAAGATACGCACGTAGAACCCCTGTTGTAGTAGTCCTGTGCCTCTTAGTTGCTCGCGTTCTTGCCATGTGAGATGTGTATTGCCCACCGCACTGCGGTTGGGCTGTGCTTGTTGATAAGCCTTGTTAATGCCAGTCTTTAGACCATTAATAATTTGTCCGAAGGTGGTGGTATGTAGATCACTCATCACATGAAGTACGAAATGGATATGATCTGGCATCACGGTTGCTGCCTCTATCACTAGACCTTCTTGCGGGTGGTAGTTGGGAATGGTGCGTACACAATCCATCACTGCGGCTCCTAAATCGGTATAAACGATATGGGCTGTCTCCGCTGTGTCTCCTTCTATCTTGCCAAAGATATCAGTACCGCGTTGATTTGTGACCAAGGTGATATGGTAAACACCTGACCAATGGTAATTTTTCCATTTGACATAGTTGTAATAAATCCGCTTCTTCATTCCAATTTTTGTTTCATTTCTAATTCGATGTCACCTGTGGATTTTTGTCCTTGTGCTTTGTCATAATCCTTGCATAGATGCTCGCGATGCCATAGTTTCTCAAAAGGTCGCCAGCGTGGTTCAACGGAGCATATCTGTCCTATTTGATTAGCAAGTATAGCCGCTTTCGTGCGACTAACTAGAGGTTGATATTGCTCATTGAGCC
The DNA here is from genome assembly GCA_002315745.1 of Bacteroidales bacterium UBA1735. GTDB lineage: Bacteria > Bacteroidota > Bacteroidia > Bacteroidales > Paludibacteraceae > Colicola. The sequence goes on from DCID01000053.1 coordinate 1,823, forward strand.
ACCCTTCGTTGCGTGCAATATCTAATAGACGCATGACTTCGGGATTGTTCAACTCATCTGGGATGGTGGGAGTGACTTGGATGTTGGCGCGTTTTTGGGCAAGGGGCTTGTCTTGGTAAGGTGTAGTATAATTATTATCTACATGCGCGATGACGTTATTCCCTGAGCCATTAATGATATTGATATGGATATGCGGTTGTTCGATAAGTTGATCAACTACTAACCTATTCTGATATTCCTTGGTCATATAGTACCCAGGTTTCATACGGATGATATCAGGGGTCTGCTGTACAATTCGACGGATGGTAGCGTTAGGTGTTTTCGTTCCCCATTGACAATCTTCTATCTCATGGATATGTTTGTAGATCTCTTTTAAGGTGGCTACTCCCCCTAATTTTTCGAGGATTTCCTTGACGGCTTGCGTTTGTGTCATATTTGGATCTATTTTTACGTTAGATCCGGCAAAAGTACTAAAAAAATCTGATCTGTGCAAATTTTAGGATCAAAATCTACTTTAGTTCTACAAAATCGCTAAATGGGCGAATCTCTGCAACAGTAGTCTGTGATCGTTTTACCAGAGATGGCATCGTTTCGTATGCAATCTCCTTCTTCGGGTCAAAACGCACAACGGCATAGTAAGGGGCATGTTCGGCACTAAAACCCATCTGCTGCAATTGCTCTGCTGTCCATATCTGAAAACCTTTCTTTGCTACCTTGAAGAGGTGCGGATTCTCGCCATTGGTATGAATAAGTACATAACCCATCCGTTCAAACCCAGGCTTGACTAATAGTGAGCCCTTGCTATCGCCAGCCCGCAAGTAACAGATGCCTGTTTGCAGTACCAACGGCAAGTCTGTCTGTCGTGCGTGATTGACCAAGACCGTTTCTTCTTGGGCGTTCTCGCGCATCTTAGCCAGTAGTTTGGCAAAGGTGTCGGGGTCGTTTATCTCCTCACGACGACGCATGGAGAGTTGGACGAAGGACGGGTCTTGCTCGATACCGATATAGTTACGGCCGAGTAGGTTGGCGGCTATGCCTGTGGTGCCACTGCCCGAGAAGGGGTCGAGGATAGTATCGCCCGCATTGGTGGAGGCAAGGATGATGCGATATAGCAGGCGTAGGGTCTTTTGCGTGGGGTGTTTACCGCATGTCTTTTCCCATCGAGATACGGCAGGTATGCGCCACACATCGGTCATCTGCGAACCACCATTAAGCTGTTTCATGGTCTCGTAGTTGAACAGGTGCGGTTTCTTGGCGTCCTTACGTGCCCAAATAATCAGTTCCGTAGAGAAATTGAAGTAGCGGCAACTGAGGTTGGGTGGTGGGTCGGTTTTCTGCCAAGTGATAGTGTTGAGCACCTTGTAGCCCAACTCTTGCAGGCAGCGCATGACGACGTGGATATTGTGGTGTGTGCCGCTAATCCATATCGTGCCATCGTCCTTGAGTTTGGAACGGCAGAGGGAGAGCCATTGGCGGTTGAAGTCGTAGATGTACTCGGGGGTGCCACCTTTATCCCAATCACCCTTATCCACACAGACCTGTTTGCCACTTTGGCAACTGATACCGCCGTTGCTGAGGAAGTACGGTGGGTCAGCGAAGATAGTCTGCACGGAGCAGTCGGGCAGTTCAGCGATGCGTTTCATACAGTCGCCTTGGAGGATGGTGAAGTTATCAAAGCGCATCATAAAGTATTCAAGAAATCGTGGATGCTAGTGAGGTTATAGATATGTGGGATGATGTTGTATGCCTCTTGCAGTTTATTTTTAGCCGATTTCCATCCTACGCCATCGGTTATCCATACAAACTCAAAACCAGGAACGGAATCAATCTTAGGGGCAATATCGGAATAGGAACGCGCGACCTCGTTGAGTTTGGAACCTCCGCCTGAGTAGAAATTAACCTCAAAAAGGTAGGTCTTATTGGCTTTTTCTACCACAAAATCGAAGCGTTTTTCATCATCTCCCAACACGGCAGTTAGGGCTGACCATTCGCTGGAATAGACTTCTTGGCGGAAAGGAAGGTTATGCTCGGTGAGAATATCGGCAACGACACCTTCCATGATATGACCACTTCTGTTTTTGCGGGCATTAGTGTCCAAACCTGTCTCAATGCCGAAGACATAATCAACGAGGTTGGTGATCTTTTGGTTTAGGAAAAGGTCAGCGAGTCCTGTTTCTTCTAAGAACTCCATCACCCCATCGGCAGACTGAAAGAACGAGTCCATGATGACGGGTTGGTTGGCGGAATTGAGGACAAACTTCTTGCCCTCGTCGCGCACGGCTATGAGGATATTGAGAACTTGGAAGGCAGATGGATCTCTATTCCAAATGGTGTTCACGGCACTGCGGAGGTTAGTTGCACCAAGGAGACTATTGAGTATGTGAAGACTCAATTTGATATTCTCCACGTTCTGCGAGATCTTCTCAAAATCGCAAAAGAAATTGAGATGTTGATTGGTCTCTTTTAACTGAGCAATAAACTGCTCAAACTCTTGAGGGGTATGTACTGCCATAGTTTTAGTTATTAAAGTTTCTAATTAAAAGTTCCGTTAGTTTGCCACGTTTGGTGGGGTTGGCATTGATGCTGCGACTGGCTATCACGCGCTCGATGTGATAGGATTGGTAAAGATGGTCGAAGAAGCCATCCTTGCAGTCAGAGTTACTGAGCATGAACGTATATCCTGCCTCATGGACTTGGTCACAGAACTCTTTCAAGCGAGTCTGTGCAGCATCGTTAAAAGATTCTTTGGTATAGTCATTAAAACTGCTGGTAGCAGTGAGAGGGCGATATGGCGGATCGAAATAGAAGAGGGTTGGTGCTTGGGCATTGTGGAGCGTGGCAGTGTAGTCGCCAGTTAGGATCTCTACTTTCTGAAGTAGTTGGCTATCAGCAATTATAGTCTCCTCATCGCAGATGGTGGGTGCGGCATATCTACCAAAAGGCACATTGAAGAGCCCTGACTTATTGACGCGGTATAAGCCGTTGAAGCAGGTGCGATTAAGAAAGAAGAACAGTGTTGTGTTACGGAGAGCGTCCAAGGACTTGGTGTTGAACTCTGCACGACACTCCATGAAGAAGGCACGTTGAGCATCCTCATTGGGCAAAGCGAAGTACTCCTTTTGGATGGATTGGAGCGAGGTAATCAAATGAGAAGGGTGATCCTTAACCACCTTGTAGCAGGTGGTTAGATCGCTATTGATATCATTGATGACGGCGCGACGGATATTAGGATGTGTTTGGAGCATATAGAAGAGCATTGCTCCTCCGCCCACAAAGGGCTCAATATACGTGACATCCTCCCAATCCGCGAAGTGGTTAGGTAAGAGAATTTCAAGTTGAGATAGGAGTTGGCTTTTACCACCCACCCACTTGATGAAAGGTTTGGCTTTTGTAGTAGTGTGAGAACCCGAATTGCCTGCCATGATGATAGTTGGTTGTGCATCACTATCATTCACGGCGACAAAAAAGGCGTGAGCCTCTTATCGCGTACCAAGGCAACCGACCAAGGAGACCTCTTCTATCATAAGAAACTCACACCAAAAGTGTAAGCATTCTACTATTCGATAGAAAAGGTTCCTATACGCGGAACCTTAACTATTTATTTCAGTTGTTTATCTCCTTAAAACTTGGTCGGTTTTCGGTAAACGCGAAATAATAGCTAATGCTGTTAAATTTTCAATATGTCTTGCACCCTATAAGTCAGGGGCTAACTATATTACTTGTACTACTTGGATGGTATCAATGTCATACTGATGCTCCGTAATCCACGGGTTGTCATTGAGCAATTGGCGCAACGCTTTTGGTTCATCATCTTCTTGAACAAACCCCAAAATCTGATAGTTCTCAACATCCGTATTATCGGGTGCTTGTGTCCATCCTTCCGATGTGTAAAACAAGTATTTTGCCATCCAAATATATGTTTATTTTCTACTTTCAGCCTGCAAAATTACAACTTTTTTTCGAGATACGCAAATCCGATTTACATTTTGCACCCGATTTTTGCCAAAAAAGGAAGTCTGTTCACTTTTTTGTTAACAACAGTGGGGTGGCTAATTCGTGGAGCATAGCGGCTGAGCTAATACCCCTCCATATTTCGTTTTGGTTTTACTTTTCGAAACAATCAAGTCCAACTACACGGACATTACCCTCTACAGCGTCGTAGAGCCAGTTGGCTATACTGCCGTTTCCACCACGGTCCGTGTGGAAATCTTTGCCTGTTTCAATGGTGTGTACCGTCAGATTGGTGGCTTCATTAAAGATCATATCATCCCATATGAAAACACCTGCCGTACTGTCCATAGCCAGAAGACTGGTTACAAATCTTTGCAATCGCTGTTGGAAGATCTCGCCCTCCTCTTTTGTACCGAGAGTCTTGGCGCCATGTTCAAAATAATTATTGTAGGTGACCAGTGCGAAATCGCGAACTGAGCAGGTGAAAAGGATTTTTACGTATGGTTTGTCCTGATGGAGCGCTGTGAGGCAGTCCAAAACGGAGTTGTCGCTATGAAAGCGATTGGCGATATGCTCAGGAGCCTGCCATACATTCTTGCACACCTCAGGGAACTTATCCCAGTACAATTGCGAAGCATCTACACAGGTGACAAAATTCTTAACCTCAGGGAATAGCTCTGTGATATCCTCCGAGAGGAAGGATGTGCCAAATCCACCTGCACTGGAGCCGGTTACAACGATGGCATCAGGTGTACCCACATAAGGCATCACCCTATCCATAAAGAGTCTAAAATTGGTATAGCCATGATGATAGAGCGTATCCAGCTGACCCTCCAGATTGATATACTCAAATTCACCTGAACCGATGTGGAAGTCACCGGTTGTATAAGGCAGAAGTGCTACCGACCAGTCTTTGAACGGGTTGGTTGCCGTATCATTACCAAAACTGCTCTTGAAGCAATTATAAGCAATTTGTTTCCACAGGGTCATGTCATCAAAAAAGAAGAATCCCAGACTGTCTTTGGATAAGCCGTGTGCAGCACTATAAGCATCCACACTTACGCCACCGCCATAGAAAAAGATGACGAGTTTGTTTTCAGCGCCTTTTTTGAAGGCTCCCACCCATTGTTCGCCAGTAGATGTTACAGCGCCATCTGGTGTAACAAGATAAATTTCACCTTTCTTAACAGGTTTAGAACCAAGTTCTGCATAGGTTGTACTCTGATTTTTACAACCTGTAAAAGCTGCAATGGCAGCGATAAAAATGAATAACTTTTTCATAATGAATATATTATTTGGTTGATTGTTTATGTTTCCGTTTACTGCTGCTTCATAACTGCATCCATCTGACCAAAGGAGCGATTGATTCTTTCGAAGAATTATCACTATTGTGGCTCATCATATAAACCACATTCAGAATAGTTTTGCGGATAGGGAACAAAATGAACGAAAGAATCTTCATCATCCTGATTTGTTTATAAAGATAAACTCTTTCGTCTTCTGGAAGCGCCTCGAGATTCATTCCTCCACGGAAGTAAAACTGCGGTGCTGATTTAGCTTGCGGGATGCTTTTGTGGATTTTCTTGAAAATCGATGGTATTACAGGGTTATCGGCTGGAGATCCGCCTACCACGAAAACAATGACTTTTTTCAAGCCTTTGCTCAGTTCGGCAAAACGTTCTCTGTGAGGTACGTCTCCCATACGGACATGACTGCCAAAAATTACGACATCGTATTGAGATAATTTCTCGCTGTCAACATGATCAACAAAGGCGCAATCAGCACCTACTGCTTCTGAGATCCACTCGGCATATCGCTTGGTAAAGCCAGTGATTGAAGAATAAACGACTATACTTTTCATATTGTTTGTAAAAAAAAGAAGGGACAAAGGGGATGGTTGTTAGGTTGCAGATGACTGGTGATAGGTGGTGATGGTTTGCTCGAAGATTTCTGTGAGTTGCTGGGCAATGACGCGGGGAGAGAAACGCGCATCACAGTCTGCTGCGATAGCAGCACGATCATATTCGCGATAATGGGCTGCCATGTGCTCCAAACATTGAGTGAGACCATGGACATCATCCACTTCAAAGAGTAAGCCGTTTCGTTCATCGATACACTCGCGGATGCCGCCACAGATGGAGGCAATGACTGGAAGTCCGCAGGCGAGGGCTTCGAGGACGGCTACGGAGAAATTCTCTCCGCGGGAAGGCAGAATGAAACAGTCACTTTGTCGCAGTAAATCCGCAATAAAAGCCTTATCGTGTTTGCCCAATAAATGGATAGAGTCGGCTAAGTGCAACTCGTCGATTTGTGCTTGCAGACGAGCCCGTTCTTCGCCATTGCCAATGATGTTGAGTTCCCATTGACCAGCAGGCAAATTAGCCTGCGCGAGTGCTTGTATGAGTAGGTCAAATCCTTTTCGATATACCAAAGAACCTGTGGCGACCAAACGGATCTTGTTATTTGAAATGGTTGGCGTAAAATAGAACTCTGAACCGTATGTGTTGTGCACCACGTGGGAGTCTCTAGAGAAATGTCTCATCAATGCCTTTCGTAATGTCTCCGATACCGCGATAAGTCCATCTACGTGCCGATAGGCAATGGGTGATTGATAACCTGTCATAGTATCTAACTTGGTATCGTTGAATCGCTCTAAATGTTCGATACCCACCAATGGTATATGTTCCTTTTTGCACGTAGGAATAGCCAAAACAGTATTGAAGAAGAACTGTCCGTAGATGACATCGGGTTTGCCCTGCTCCTTGATAACGCGACGAAGAAGTTGCCCCATTATCCACTGGTCAATGGCTAATTTGTGCTTCTTGACCATCAGCATCGTGGTAACGCCCGGTAGGATATATTGGTTGTAATAGGTGATGCCATTATGCGTAAATCGTGTCATCCGATGGGTGCGATATTCGAGTAAGAAGCGACGGTCAAAACTAACCACCACCACCTTGTGTCCGATGGAAGCAAGTGCTTCGGCTTGGTCTTTTTCAAAGCAGCCCCATTGCGGGTGTTTAGCCGTGGGATAACCACGTGCAATCATAAGAATATACATAATCAACTAGTTGACAGGTTTGAGATCTTTGGTTAACGAATTGTATAATGGCCATAATCCTTCTCCATGCATTTGCTCGGAAGTGAAGTCGGCATCGTTATTGCCTTCGATAAGTAAGAATTTACCGCCTTCTAAGATAACCACATCCCATCCAACATAGCGAACTGTAGGCAGGCGTTTGGCGGCTGCTTGAATGAAGGCTTTACATTCCTCCCAATAGGGAATACGATAACCGATAATCTGTTTTTTGGAATTGGGATGGATGAAGAATATTTCTTCGTCCTCGTTAAAACCAGGTTCTTTGATAAACCCAGTCGGTACATCAATATTGGCGATGATACCTCCTGAACAGAAGTTATCCACACGGCTCTCGTTGACGCCCATTCGGACACAAGCGGTCGCGATGGTCACTTCTTGGGTGGTATCATTATAGACCGATGTGACACGCACCGTATTGATGGATTCGGGATGGAACGCTGCCAATTCTTTACATTGCACAATCTTTTCCTCGATGAGGTAGGGAATACCCGAGTGCTTGAGTTCGGTGTATTTCTCTGCCAAATCGACTTGAGCGGGGATAAATGTGTGAATACCCTTACCCTGTAGGGACATAGCATCTTTAACAAATACCTCTTGTAGCGGTTGGCAAAAAGCAATGAATTGCTCTTGGGTGGCTTCGGCTAAGTTAATACTTTGGCGACCGAGTAAGTCGCGGAAGAGTGCGTTGAACTGCGCCTTATCGCGAAGTAAGTTGAAGTCTGACCAACGATTGCAGCGGTCTTGGATGCGAATGAACTTACGGTAAGTAATATAACTCGACCGACCGAAGATACGTTTGTGATAGAAATCGTACGCAAAGTAGTCATAGATGGAGGCTCCATTGATGATAAAGGAGATAATCCAATCTATGAAATAGCATACTTCGAGGAAGATACCGCCACGTACGTAGAGGTTGTACATTTCGCTAAAGCGCGAAAAGATGTAACTGATTTGAACTTTTTTCATACCAAATGTTTTTTTAATACGTCTAAATAGCCATGCCCGTACTGCATGTCGGGCTCGATATAGTTACCCTCAGCCCATTCGTTCCAGGACATGAGGAAGATGATCTTATGCTCGTCTTTTTTATCTTTGACTAAGTCCAATGCTTGCTTCAACTGACGTTCAAAGACGGCAGGGGTGCTGTTGGTGTAGATACGCGCTTTGGTACCACTACGCGGACTACGATCCCAGTTGGGCATTAAGGTGGGGTAGATATTTTCTTCCTTATCCTCGGGGGTATAGAGGTACTGATTGATTGTTGCTTGGTCGCAGACAGAAACAGGGAAACGCTTGAAGAGACGGATACTGATGGCGCGACGGATGACATCCCATAGCGAACGACATTGCTGCTCTGCCAAGAAGTACCCACGTGAGTTGATGGCATCTATGCCCAACCCGAAGGTCTCAGCGTAGTTAGCTGTTGCCATAGAAGCCTGCTTGTTCAGCAAACCTTGTACCGATTTCTGATCTTCGCGAAGACTAAAATCCAACCCTACAAAGTGAATGCCTTTGAGCCCATTCTCGCGGGCTAACTGTTGCCATAAGTCAATAAACGCTTTGCAATTAGGTATATCCGATGGTCGCCAAATATAGAAAATGGGCTTGCCATCGACGGTTATATATCGTTTATCTTGGAAGGCGGGCAGTACATCGGCGAAATGAAGACGATACTCTTCTTCGGTATAGACCATTTGCATCAGGGTCTGCTCTTTGATTTGGCGCGTCCCGGCTTCCCAACTCTTGTTCGTCCACGAGTGATTCGCCCAACCGAGGCAGAAAGGATAATCGGGTTTGCCCGAGGCGAGTACCTCGTTAAACGGACGCTGTAACAACTGATGCTCATGGTCAAACCAATAGTGCCAGTAGCAGAATCCTTCGATGCCCGCTTCGCGTGCCATCTGGGCTTGCTGCTCGCGTACTTCGGGCAGGCGCAGGTCGTAGAAACCCAAGTCGGCTGGGATACGAGGCTGGTTATGTCCTCTAAACAAGGCTTTGGCGCGGGCAACATTTGTCCACTCGGTAAATCCTTTGCCCCACCATTGGTCATTCTCTGGTATGGGGTGATATTGCGGTAAATAAAAGGCGATAACTCTTGCTTTTGTTTTCATTGCATATATGGTTTAATTGCGTATACATATTTTATAGGAGGCATTGGCTTCGGAACGAATGATATAGAAGCCGCATCTCATTTGGTCATGTTGTCTGCCGTCTAAGGTGTATATTTTATATCTGCCTGCTAGTGCTAACTGATTGATTTTATCAATAGCCTCACGGTCCAGTCCCCAAAAATCTTCTGTATTATCCACACCAATGACACAATGAGGATAGTTATAGGCAGTCCCTAAGATGCCGTACATATCTTGTCCTGTTTGCCCACCTTTGGTGAACATACCCGTAGAATAAGTGTTACCAAAAATAGAGAATCCCTCTTGAGCGATTACATTACGGATACCCTTTTGTTTCGCGTAAGCAAAGAGTTCGTGTACCATCGCTAAGCGTGTGCCAGGACATGGATACCATTCGCTCCAATTGCTGATACCTAATCGTGCAGGAGGTGTGTCTAAGGCTGCGAGGATAGTATCTGTGTCTAAAATAGGATGCACCCATTCGTCTGGATAAGTTCCACCATTACTGCGTAATTGAGAAGATATGCAATTATTCCAACAAGGACGATAGGCATGCATAAAAAATACGATCCAACCATTGGTTTGTACGGTTTCATCTATGAGTGTCTTCCATTGTTGGAGTTCGATGGCATGATAGGCATTGTCGGTGGCTATTTCTCCGCCACTGACATCCAATTGAAAACGAGTGGCACACGTAGTAAGGGGTGGCGTGTTGATACTGGAGATATCTTTGGTTATATCAAAGGTGTATGGCATAAACTCTGCCACATGCGGACAGATGGCGTGTGAACCTGTATTGGCGGGATAAACGCCTGTCTCCACACAGAAGCCTAACGAATCGGCTATCTCTAAATAGCGTTTCCATTGGTAATCTATCGGGAAAGAAGGATTAAAACGAGCCACTTTGTTTGAGGCATAATCCATCAAATAAGGACGGATATATTCTTTGGGAACGGGTAGCCATTGCGTTTTATCTTTGGAGGCATAGTAATTGGATTGAGTTTGTTGGTCGTATACTATGGTAGTGGACATAGATTGGTAGTCGTCCCAGTTGGTTGATTCGCTCAGAATCTGTTGGGCTAAGGAGGATGATAGGCCATTCACCTCATACGTTAATCGCACATAGCGTGCAGTCATCGTGTGGCACGACACTTCCCAACCGAAGTCATCTTGCATTTTTTTAACTACTTGTCCATTGTAGTTGAGTTGGATAGGTGTGTCGGTAAAACCCATACGCTGTCCTTCGGCACTAAGACATCCTTTCACGCCTGCGCTATGTAAGAGTGGAAAATAAATAGAGGCATAACCGCCAATCCAATTTGGATTGGTTGAGGCGTAAGAGGATAGGATATACTTATCCATCGTGTCATCGTCAAAGATGGAGAAGATAGGTTCTATAGCTATTGCATGGCAGCAAATGCTAATCAATAATCCTATGAACAATAATCGTTTAATCACAAAGTTGCTTAACTATTTTTGCAGGAATACCTACAGCCATGGAATATGCAGGGATGTCATGGGTTACTACACTATTGGCACCAACGATGACACCATCACCGATGGTAACTCCTGGCATCACGCATACGTTATTGCCTAACCATACGTTATTACCTATAGTGACAGCCCCTTTGGACACGATGGGGCGTTCAGCGGGATGGATATTCAGTTGCTCGCGTACAAACGCACCATGACTATTATCGGTGATAAGTACGTTCGTGCCTGTAAGTAGATTCTGACCAATTACTATTCGATTTTTCGCGGTGATGTGGCAATACTCTCTAATTTTACAGCCATCACCTATGATAATACATCCATCATCCCAAACAGTAAGTTGGAGGTTGGAACCAAAGGATACGTGATTGCCTATTTCTATTTTGTTTAATCCTTTTAATGCCATTATAGGAGGAAATAGATAGGAGTGTGTCCCAAAGTGCTTAAAATACCGCTTTACAAATTGCGTGAATATTTTAGCCCGCAAGTTGTTCTTCTTTTTCCAATATGTGTATAATAAATTCATGATTTTATTTAATTTTCTTGTGTGACTGAATGTAAAAAGTCTATAGAAGCCTGTCTAATAGGTTCGATCTTGCGATCAACCATAGAATAGTCAATATGTTTGACGTAATGAGACAAAAGCTGTTTGTTTGAAATCCAACATCCGGTTAATGAACAAACCTCCAATAGTGATGTAATCCGCTCAGACGCACCTTGACAATAGACACAGAAAGGCTTGTGATAATTGATGGCAAATGCGGTGCCGTGGAAAGATGTTGTTACTATGTATGATGCATGACGAATAAGCGTAATGAATTGGTCTGGAGATATGGTTGATAAGTGGTGTTTATCCTCCCTAATCCTTTTGGATTGATTGTCTATCAATACATAGTCTAAGTTCAATATTTTTGCCAAATGCTTGATATTATTTTCAGTATATCCTTCTCGAATGCAATAGTACAATAAGTAGGGCTTTTTTGGAATGTAGCCAGAATCAGGAATAAGTTTATCCCAGTCTTGAGAATTTACTAGTAGGGTGGGATCAATTGTTTGATGGACGGAGAAACCCATTCTGCGAATAGCATCCATCAAGGCATTTTCACGAACAGATATGATATCCATATTTTGAAGCAAAGACTTAAAGGTGTTCAAATCTTCCTCCATTTGTGGAATTTTGTCAATACTTGCTGCGTAGGAAATATGCCGATTAGCTTGTATACCAATACCCCAATAAAGCGGGTTATATTGATTTATAGTTGGTTGCTTACGCCATATTTGATCAGAACCATATATGGCGATATCAAATACATCTTCAACATGGGTGCAATATGGGTCAATATATTGAGCAATAAATGTTTGTGTATTTTTGTACCATTTTTTGTAAATAGGATATTTACATAATAATGTCATAAATCCCCATATATGCCTCAAATAAAATGTGAATGGCTTCTTAGGAATAGGACGATACAGGTCTTGATGATACTTAGGCCAATAGTCAATAAAGTACGCGTCATGCCCCAAGGTGGCAATCGTATGTCGAAGCGCGATGGCTTGCAGTAGTGCACCATAGTTCAACGCGCGATGATATGTTAGTATTCCAATCTTCATTCAACTTCGAATTTCTATTTCAAGTGATACATCGGTGTATAATGACTCCAAAAATTTTTGGTATTCAGGAAAGATAATGTGCGATTCTGCATCCTTGAATAGATACCTGTTTTTGTAATAAACATAGGGTATGAATTTTTTATTGCCAGTAATAAATAGTAAATGTTTATAGGTACTGCGTGGGTCTTTCTTAGAGGAAATGTGTATAATGGCTTTTAGCAATAATTCATATAATTTCCCTTTAGAAGTGGGTTTGTGCATCCCTAAAAATGTCGTTCCAAGATTATTTTCTGCAGATGGTTGTTCCAATTTACGTATCTGATGACATTGTTCGGCCTTCGCCTTTAATTGGTTGGCATCACCCACTATCTTTTTTAGCCAAACTTGTAATACCACACCTTCTTTTTCTCCACGCTTCAATGCAGATGAGCGTTCACTCAGATGAAGGTCATCTATAGTAAGTGTGACAATTTCGTTGCTTGGCAATAAAACGGTGATATGATCTACTAAAGCATTGACAGAGCATCCCTGACAACCGCAATTCCCATATACAGCAGCTGCAATTGTTCCAGGGAGATCTAATAAACCTTCAAAACCAACATATCCTTGATTAACCATTTTTGCAGATAGTTGGGATATATTGACCCCGCAATCGCATATGATATACTTCTCATTCTCATCATAATGTTGGAGATGCTTTGTACAAACGACATTATCCATCTTAAACGAGGGTAGAAAGAGGGTGTTAGAGGAATATCCGATAATGGCATACCGACCATGGCTTTGATTGAGTTGTCGTATTAGCTCTATCAATTCCTCCATACTATCTGGATAGTACAAGTTGTCTATTCCCGCTACGGATTCTAAAATATCTTTATTTGATTTAACCCAAGATATTTGTTGTGCTGATATATTTTTAAGATGCTTCATGTCTGTAAGCTTTAAATACGACTCTTCTTATTCTATCAATAACTATTTTTCTTTCATTTTGGGTACATCCTACATGAAGAATGGTAATTGCGGATAGAACAAAACATATTATTACATTGACACAAAATGTCCAAAAAGTTTCGGGTGTGTAATGATGTATAATAAACATTATGATCGTAGGAGGCAGAGTCACTGCAACACATCGAAAGCCTACAGTGCTAAGGAACTCAATGGGACGAAACTCTTGAATGGTTTGCGGTATCAAAAATATTCTTGCAAAAAAAGCGATTATCTCAACGACGATTGCTATAATAACCACAGATTCGGGTGGATATCCTAATTTTAAGAATATGTAGCAAAGGGGGAGATTCATTAAATTGATTAAACCTATAACGAGTTGATAAGTTCGTACATTTCCTGTGGCATTTTGGGCGGTCATTAGTGGCTTTGATATGGAGGAGATCATCATGGATATAAGGGTCAGTTGAACAAAAATAACGGTATATTCGGGAACCTCTTTTAACCACAGTCTTAAAATATAATCTGCGTTAATGATGATAGGCAGAGATAACATAAGTAGCATGTAATAGGAGTAACAAGCTCCTCGATAAACTAAATGAAACATATACTTTAAGTCTCTGGATGCGTAAGACTGTGTTATTTGTGGGTTCATGGCTATCATAAAATTGTTGGCAAATTGATTGATAGCATTTTCCACTTGACTGGCAATTCCCCTAGCTGCATTTATGGCTGGACCAAAGACTAAATTCAGTACCAAACTGACTCCATGTACCTTGAGAATGGCTGCCCCGTTGCCTATGAGATGCCATAGTGAGTAAGAGAACATTTGCTTTAGCAATGGCTTATCAAAATATTTCCGATAAATGCATTCTTTAAAATGATGTCTGCAATATATTTGATAAACAATACACACTGTTAGTTGGATAAAGGATAACAGCACTGCATATAAAATAAGATGGTCAAAAGCATCCCAATAAACCATAAAGGCAACGGCTAGTTTTGCTAATCCTTCGTATATGCTGACATACGCAAAGGTGCTCATCTGCTCATGTGCAATGATAGAAGCATTGTATGGAACTGTAATAATACCTAGACAGAAATTGAGGACTGAAAATTGGAAGCACCAATTGGCAGCCACTAATCTTTCAGGTGGTAATACCATCACATTATTGACATACCAAATTCCTATTGCCTCAGCCATAATGGCTATAATAATAGCAAGTCCCCATTGAATACTAACCGCTGTGGAGAATACGATCTGTTGGCGTTGGAAATCACCTCTCCCCATCTCAAAGTTGAGAAAACGCGAGCAAGCACTGGTTAATGCTGCACTAACAATGCCAAACATGCCAACGAATCCTCCCACAATGTTATATATACCATAATCTATTACGCCAAGTGCATCTAGTATCACTCGGCTAGTATAGAGTGATACTATCATCAAAAACAACATACGAAAATACAATAGTAGTGTGTTTTTGGCAATGCGCTTTGACTTAATTGAGGTTGTGGACATTATATACCAAAGTTGATTTGATACTCATTCATTTTTTTAGAGGTGCACTTTCGAGTTAATATTAATCGGATAGTGTAAGGCATCATGCATACCTTTCGTGCTATTCCATATAGCGAAATATGGTCTGCTAGGCGTAAAAGGTAAATGGTAAAACCTAAACGGATGGCTCTTATTTTATCATATTTAACAACAATGCTGAATAATTTCTTTGCTCGTTCGAAATCATATTTGGAATAAAAAAGTCTGTTGAACATAAATAATATGCCGTCATATAAAAAGCGATCATATTGGTGCGCATATTTTTGTTGCACAACGTGATATGTTGTTTCTAAATGATATACATGACTCGCAAAATGTTCCTCAGAACATATTTTTTGAGAGATAGATTGGCAGGAGGTATCTATACGGTAACAATAGGTGGGTTGAGTAAGGATGTATTTATATGTAAGATCTGCAAGTATGGTCTGTATATTGAACGCGCTATCTTGTAAGGACATAAGATGCTCATCCCATGAGATGTTTTTCTGAATCAATGATTGTGTGCGATATATATTTGACCAAACGATAAACGGCAATGTCCGACTTAGGAAGGCAGCCAAGTCATCCCGAAAAATGGGATATCCAAAGATACGCGTTGAATAGCGATTGTACGTAACATTGTTTTGAATGACGGAATTGGGGAAAACCAAAAAGTCACAATCTGGTGAACACCGCATCGCTTCTACACGCGTTTCTAGGCAATTTTTAGTAACCAAGTCGTCTGAATCGAAGAAACATACGTATTGTCCTTTAACTTTGCTAAATCCAATATTTCTACATGTTTGAGCCCCTTTTGGAAGCTTATCTCGAACATGGTATTCTATACGGCTGTCGTTAACTATATATGCCGATATTTTTGCCCTTTCATTTTCTTCAGAACCATCATCTACTAGGATTAGTTCCCAATGAGAGTAAGTGTTAGCTTGTATACTCTCAATCATTTGGATCACCAGGTCGGCTTGATTGAAGACAGGCATAACTATGGAAACTAGTCCGTCATTTAAGGTGTTATTGCTCATAGTACGTTGTCTTTTGTTTTTACCTCAATGGGGGATTGACTCAGCCCTATCTCTTGATATGCCATTAGGTAGTATGGCACAAAGAATGCGAGCCATAGTGGATATGCCCTTATAAAAAAGTTAATCATTGCAAATGCTAGCATAGACAATTTTGCTCGTTTATCTTTGGCTGCACTAGTAGAAAAGATGTAAAATAACCAAATTAATATAAAGCCGATGAATCCATTCTCATATATATATAACTTGATGCCAGCGTTTCCTCCTTCTTCCTCCCAGCGGCCATTACCAAAAAGTACATTACTGCTATGTAAAAAACTGTCGTAAGCCCTTTCGAAGTTTTCGCTGACGCGATTGTTCCCTTCTATATCATCTCCAGCATCATTAAGTGCAAATCGCAATATGATATACTGATTAAGCATATTGTCCCCCTGTTTGTAAGCAAAAGAACCAATGACAATAGTAGAGATAATTGCAACGGAAACAATAATGCTTGGCAACATCCTGCGCCTAAGTATCCATAGTCTAATAAACCATAGTATGACAAAAAGCCCATAGGCTGCTAATGAAAACGAGATGACCATTGCAAAGATGAGAATGATGTTATTCCAACGATTCCATTTCCCAATTTGGCAGGCTAATATTAATACAATAATAGTTCCCATGTGACCAGGCTCCAAAAAAATAGAGTGAAATCGAGGGAATAGGTTACTCATGAAGCGCTCATCTAGCAGAAATAAATAATAGTCTGTGTAATAATACCGATCTTCCCAACTGGCATTTCTAGAAGGAAGATTGTACCCTAAAAGATATAGTATGTATACAATCATGGATGCCAATAGCAAAATGGCCAATGTTTTGCTAATACAGTCTGCTAATCGAGTAAAGTATTTGGGGTCCAATCGAAATAGAGATAAAAATATAAAAATGTCGGCAAAGATAACTATATATCCAAAGATGTTACGCTGATGAATAATACCTAAATACGCATGGAGAATGATGCATATTAGCATGGGTAACAACATATCTTTGCGAGAAAAGATACTATTACTCATGGAATTAGAAAGAAGCATTAAAGCACCTACTGCGATGGCAATAAATATAGGTCCTATGGCATCCAATCTCCAGCACCATGAAATATGCGCAGAAATGAATATATTCAATAACATAGCGCAGAAATATCCAACGATGCACACTTTCTCTTTGTCAAGGTAACGAAAGCTACGTATATTGAAAATACGTAGGTTTTGAAGGGTGGAATATTTGATGTGCAATAGACTCATTATTGTGGGACAATTTTATTTTATATGAGTCAATTGCTCCTTGATTGCCTGCCAAAATATGTTGAATATCACACCGAATGTACTGAGGAACAACATGGCCAACACAAAAACAACCCGTTTAGGTTTGCATGCCTTGATAGGTACACAGGGACGAGACAAGGTGGTGAAAGCAGGCGTGTTCTCCTGAATCTTGGCACAAGCCATTTGATGCTGATTAATGATGGCATTCAGTGCGCCCAATCGTAAATTGCAGATGTTGGATAAGTTGTCTTTTTGCGCCGAAATAGAGGGCATGTTGATTTTCCAGTTGGCTTCACAGAACTGTACGTAGTCATTTTGCGCAGCATGGTAGTATTCGACTGCCTCGTCCATCAAATGACGATAATATTGCTCATCAATACGTGCTTTCTGTGTGCGGTAGTCGGTAATCACTTGCTGCAACCGAACACAGATAGTATCTGCCATTTCTGCAGCAATAAGTGGGTCTTGATCCAAGACGGTAATACTGATTACCCCCGTTTTTTTATCAACAGAGCAAGAGATCTGCTCATTGATCTTTTGTACTAAGTCATCCATTCTGCGGCTTAAGAACTGTGGATTGATTTTCCCTTCTCCACTACCTTCTCTTGCTGGAGGAGGAGCAATCAAAAACTTCAAACGATAGAGCAGGATTTTAGGCCATTTAAAATAGGTCACTTTCTGTCTGCGAAGCATGTAGTCTCCATAGGTAGTCTCTATCTCGCCATCCATACTGCGTACGGGTACATCAAAGAGGGCAACCACGAATTCATTGGTGGATAGGATGTCTGGATATAAATCAGGGAATAATGCATCCTGAGAGGAAGAAGTATTAAGATTGATGCCAAAGGAACTAGCCAATGATCCTAAAGATCCCAAGTTGGTTGCATTGCTAGCCTCAGGTGCTAACTGAATGGTAGATTGATACAAACGGGGTACGGGTAGAATAATGGCGCATGCCACGACAAACGTGATACCCCAGACGATGAAAAATAGTTTCTTCTGTCCCCAGATCTTATTCCATAATTCGATCAAGTCAATGTACTCCGTGGAGTTGGTGGAATTGTTCTTTGTTTCCATATTCTTAATGTGTTTAAATTTGCAAATTTTTATATAAATATATAAAGCGCCGCAAAATTACACTTTTTTTTTGACATATGCAAATATTTACCCGAAAAAATTTGGTAGTTTAAAATATTTTTAGTAATTTTGCACCCGAAAAAATAAAAATATGGGCATCCATATAACGGAAGAACCGAAAATCCGAACAACAGAGTAGGAAAATTTTAACCAAATTTATTTATGTACCAAAAAATTTCTTATACTTTAGCTGTAGTACTTTTTGGCACCCTAATGACGAGCTGTACGACCTATTCGTACACCTCCCGTGCGGCTGCTAT
This sequence comes from Bacteroidales bacterium UBA1735, assembly GCA_002315745.1. Taxonomy (GTDB): domain Bacteria; phylum Bacteroidota; class Bacteroidia; order Bacteroidales; family Paludibacteraceae; genus Colicola. Next base: position 20,328 of record DCID01000053.1, read on the forward strand.
ACGTGGTACAACTATTGATTCGCGTGCGTTAGGCACAGAAATCACAGCAGACTTTTCCCACCAAGTCACTGCTACTTCCGATCGACAAACGACATTGAGTGCCGCTAAGAACCAGGCAGTCTTCTTATGCTTGCAGCAGAAGGGTGTCGAAGTGGTGGTCGATCCTGTTTATCAGGTCGAGTATCGTTGGTTCAAGAAAAATCCTTACACGGTAACAGTAATGGGTTTTGCAGGAACGTACAAACAGGTTCCTTGTGGTCTTGATGCTTTTGTAGAGAAAAATTATTCCAAGGAAGACATCGAAAAGTGGTTACTGCTCAACGATCCTAAATTTGTGAACCTCTATTATCAAAAGGAGAAAAAGGATGTGCACCAACAAGGTGGTGACGTAACAAACTATTACATCAATTCCAATGGTGAGGTAAGTTCTGCTAAACCTCGTCTTAAGGTGGCTAAGGTGGCAGCACCTACTGAACAACCAACTTCTTCCGTGATGCTCAAATCGTCAAACGCACTGCAACAGCAAAAAGTAAACCAACTTCCTGATTGGAAAAAGAGCAAGAAACTGCGCGATGCCGGTATCGGTCTCGTTGTTGGTGGTGTGGTAAGTGCAGTGGCTATGGGTACACCATTGATAATTTGTAGTGATAATTATCGTGGTGTGGATCGTGATGCTATGATTGGAAGTGGCATCGCCTTTGCTACGCTAGGTGGTGCTATGTTTGTGGCAGGTGTGCCCATGTTAGCTGTTGGCCAATCTCGTATGAACAAGGTTGAGAAGGCAACCTTAGCATTCGGCGGCACGAGTAATGGTCTCGGGATGCGTTTAACTTTTTAAGAACTAAAAATCAATGATGTATATGAAAACAAGAAACATTTTCGCTGCTATCGTGGTAGCAATAGTATGCACAGGTTGTACAACCTATTCCTACACTTCTCGTAGTGTAGATATTCAGGATAATGCACAAATCGCTTCTACCGATTTGTTGGTGGATATTCGTCCTGATTTCAGCCGTCGTGTGATGGCAGAGTCGGATCGTCAAGTATCTGCTCAGGCTGCTATGGAAGAGGCTAAGTATCGTGCTTTAGTGGACAACAAAGTAGATGTGATCGTAGATCCTATCTATCGTATTGAGAACAGAGGTACTGGTCGTAAACGCTTTAAGGCTACTGTAGTAGGTTTCGCTGGTTTCTATGAGAACGCACGTACGCGTACGCAGTTTGATGAACTCAAAGAGTTACAAGAGATCAGCAAGGAGACTATCGAAAAGAAACTGATGTTGGATGGCAATGTCATCGTCTTAGAGGGTCTGTATGATCATACCATCAAGGCGGTCGAAGGGGATGCTCCGATTACCATCTATCACAATGCGCGTCCTTGCTGCGACAAGGCTTGTGATAAGGCTCCAGCTAAGGCTGCGGCGGCTCCCGCTCCTAAAGCTAAAGACGAAGCTCCTGCTAAGTCTTCTAGTTCATCGAAACGTAAATAATCCTATTGGGATATGAAAAATAGGGTAGCGCATCGCGTTACCCTATCTTTTTCTATGGTTATGCCCAATTATTTGCGGCAGAACAGGCGGCTTAACCAGCACTTTTTCTCTGCTTTAGGAGCTTCTGCCTTAGCTTCTGCTTTAGGAGCAGCTGCGGCTTTCTCTTCGGGCAGAACAGGACCAGCAGCAACGAGAGCTTTACCAGCCTCGTTGGTGGTGTATTTGCCGAAGTTCTTAATGAAGCGACCAGCGAGGTCTTTAGCCTTCACTTCCCACTCCTCAGCCTTAGCATAGGTGTCACGTGGATCGAGAATAGCAGGATCAACACCGGGCAATGCGGTAGGTACTTCGAAGTTGAAGTATGGGATCTTCTTGGTCTCAGCCTTCAGGATGCTGCCATCGAGAATAGCGTCGATGATACCACGGGTGTCGCGGATAGAGATACGCTTGCCTGTGCCATTCCAACCGGTGTTCACGAGGTAAGCCTTGGCACCGCTCTTCTCCATTTTCTTAACGAGTTCCTCGGCATACTTAGTTGGATGTAACTCCAAGAAAGCTTGGCCGAAGCAAGCGGAGAAAGTGGGAGTAGGCTCGGTGATACCGCGCTCGGTACCAGCCAATTTAGCGGTGAAGCCGCTCAAGAAATAGTATTTGGTTTGCTCGGGAGTCAGGATAGATACAGGAGGCAATACACCAAAGGCATCTGCGCTGAGGAAGATCACGTTCTTAGCGTCTGGACCAGCAGAGATAGGCTTAACGATCTTTTCAATATGGTTGATAGGATAGCTAACGCGGGTATTCTCGGTAACCGACTTATCGTTGAAGTCGATCTTACCATCTTTATCTACCGTTACGTTCTCTAAGAGGGCGTCACGACGGATAGCGTTATAGATATCGGGCTCAGACTCTTTGTCGAGTTTGATGACTTTAGCATAGCAACCACCTTCTAGGTTGAATACGCCCTTGTCATCCCATCCGTGCTCGTCGTCACCAATCAGCAGGCGCTTAGGATCGGTCGAGAGGGTAGTCTTACCAGTACCACTCAATCCGAAGAAGATAGCGGTGTTTTTGCCCTTCATATCGGTGTTAGCGGAGCAGTGCATGGAAGCAATACCTTGGAGAGGTAAGTAGTAGTTCTGCATGGAGAACATACCTTTCTTCATCTCACCACCGTACCAAGTGTTGATGATCACTTGCTCACGGCTCGTGGTATTGAATGCTACGCAGGTCTCAGAGTTCAAGCCGAGCTCTTGGAAGTTCTCTACTTTAGCTTTCGAAGCGTTGTAGATAACGAAGTTAGGCTCAAAGTCCTTCAACTCCTCTTCGGTAGGTTGAATGAACATGTTCTTAATAAAGTGAGCCTGCCATGCTACCTCCATGATGAAACGTACAGCGAGGTGGGTCTCTTTGTTTGCACCGCAGAAAGCATCTACGACGTACAGGTTCTTACCGCTTAACTCTTTCATAGCGATATCCTTTACCTTTGCCCAAACATCTTCGGACATAGGATGGTTATCGTTCTTGTAAGCCTCGGTAGTCCACCATACTTTATCGTGCGATTGAGCATCATCTACGATGTATTTGTCCTTAGGAGAACGACCTGTGAAGATACCAGTCATCACGTTAACTGCGCCGAGCTCGGTCTCTTGACCCTTCTCGTAACCGGTCAGGGAAGCATCAGTCTCAGCTTTGAATAACTCTTCGTAAGAAGGGTTGTGGGCAATCACGGTAGCACCAGTGATGCCGTACTTAGCTAAATCAATTTTCTTTGCCATAGTTGTATATTGTTAGTTTAAAAATACCTTTTTAAAAATTCGCTGCAAAGTTACTGCTATTTTCTCACTTGGGCAAATATTTGATACAAAAAAGTTTGTTTTTCCCGCATTTTGACAAGTTCGGTAGGCAAAAAATATAAAAATGGGCACTTTTTTGGACTTTTTTATAAAAATATTTGGTAGGTTTGTAAAAAAGCAGTACTTTTGCACCGTGTTTTTCATGGTATTAGATTTAAGGTTAAGTAAAGATTGGGTTGTCGGGACGACAATCCTTCTTTTTTTACAATGTCAATTCGCATAGCACATATTAGTAAAACGTTTGGGCATCAAGTGGTGCTCAAGGATGTGTCTTTATCTATTCACAAAGGTGAAGTGGTTGGTTTGTTGGGTCCCAATGGTGCCGGTAAGTCCACGCTGATGAAGATCATCTTAGGTCTATGGAAACCGGATCCATGTGCGGACATGGAGATTTCTGTACCGGAGTATATGGGATACTTGCCTGAGCAGAATCCTCTCTATCCAGAGATGTACGTGCGCGAGTATCTCCTTTTTATCGCGCGCATCGCGCGGGTGGACAATGGGGAAGAGCGAGTGGAGGATCTTATTCACCGCGTAGGACTTGCTTCGGAGGCTAATAAGCGGATCGGTCAACTCAGTAAGGGCTATAAGCAACGTGTAGGTTTGGCGCAGGCGCTGATGAGCGATCCCGATGTACTCATTTTAGATGAACCAACGACGGGTTTTGATCCTAATCAATTAGAAGAGATACGTCCCCTTATTCGAGAATTGGGTAGGGATAGATTAGTTATTCTATCCACGCATATCTTACAGGAAGTGAAGCAGATGTGTGATCGTGTAGTTATTCTCGATCATGGTGTGATACGCGCGGATGAACCTATGGCTCAGATAGCGGATTTGGAACAATTATTTCATCAATGTACGAATTAGTCTATGGAAACAGATTTCGATATACGTCAACAACTGTCCGAGAAGGAGCAAGATAATGCGTTACGTCCGTTGCGCTTTGCTGATTTTGCGGGTCAGAGTAAGATCGTTAGTAACCTCAAGATTTTTGTCGAGGCAGCGCGTCAGCGTCATGAGAGCCTCGATCATGTCTTGCTGTTTGGCCCTCCGGGTTTGGGTAAGACGACCTTATCCAATATCATTGCCAATGAGTTAGGGGTAGGTTTTAAGGTCACTTCGGGTCCAGTGTTGGATAAACCTGGTGATCTGGCGGGTCTGCTCACTTCGCTCGAGGAGAACGATGTCCTTTTTATCGATGAGATACATCGTCTCAGTCCTGTCGTGGAGGAGTACCTCTATTCGGCGATGGAGGATTATCGTATTGATATCATGATTGATAAGGGCCCTTCGGCGCGGACGATTCAGATTGATCTCAATAAGTTTACGTTGATAGGTGCAACGACCCGTAGTGGTCTTTTGACTTCTCCATTGCGGGCGCGTTTTGGTATCAATTGTCACTTAGAGTATTACGATGCCGATGTGTTAGCCGGTATTGTAGCGCGAAGTGCAGGTTTATTGGGTGTAGAGATTGATAGTAAAGCGGCGGCAGAGATAGCCCGTTGTAGTCGTGGTACGCCTCGTATTGCCAATGCGCTTTTGCGTCGTGTGAGGGACTTTGCGCAAGTGAAGGGTGATGGTCGTATCGATTTTGAGATTGCCCGCTATGCGTTGGAGGCACTCAATATTGACTCCTTCGGTTTGGATGAGATAGATAATAAGTTGCTCAATACCATTATTGATAAGTTCAAAGGCGGTCCCGTAGGCCTTACGACCATTGCGACCGCCATGGGAGAAGATGCGGGCACGATAGAGGATGTCTACGAGCCGTATCTGATCAAGGAAGGCTTTATCAAACGTACACCGCGCGGACGCGAGGTGACGGAGTTGGCATATCGTCACTTGGGCAAGACCCCGCTTATTGGCGGTGGACAGCCGACGCTATTTTGATGACTTCTTGAGCAATACGCTTGGCGGAGTCCGTTTGTGCTAAGGTTAGGATGTTCGTGTGCAAGGTTTGCAGACGAGCATCTTCTTTTATGAGTGTGAGTGCCGTGGAGACGAGTTGTGCGGCGGCATCGGCATCTTTGACCAAGACGGCTGCATCTTTGTTGACCAGAGCCATAGCGTTATGGGTCTGATGATCCTCGGCTACATTGGGTGAAGGCACTAAGATGCAGGGTTTACCTAACAGACATAGTTCGCTAATAGACGACGCACCTGCACGGGAGATAACGAGATCGGCGTTGGCATATTCGTTCGGCATATCGCTTAGGAACGCTTCGCAACGAAGCCAACCTTCCTGTACATAGGGTGCAGCCAATTGGGCACACTTGTCATGGTATATCTTACCTGTTTGCCAAACGACCTGGATGCCTGCTTTCTGTAAGTCGGCTAAGCCTGTACCTATGGCTTCATTAATCGTTCGTGCTCCCAAACTACCACCAATAATCAATAATGTCTTTACTCC
>DCID01000053.1:26215-30959 GCA_002315745.1 Bacteroidales bacterium UBA1735
GCATCCTCTTTGAGCAGTTTATTGGTGACACCGGCGAAGCCGTTTTGCTCCTGTAGTACGATAGGTACGCCCATTTTGGCTGCCACTTTCATCGCCGCGCCGCTGGCGTAACCGCCTACACCTACACCGACATCGGGGCGAAAATCGCGCACGATCTTGCGTGCCATGATCATAGAACGAATAAGGTCGCATAGTACGCGGATATTGCGCCACGGTTTGGCGCGATCAAAGCCACGAACGGGCAGGCCGATGATGTTATAACCGGCTTGTGGTACTCGTTCCATCTCCATACGACCGAGGGCTCCGACGAAGAGGATCTCGGCATCTTTATCTAATTCACGTAAGGCGTTTGCAATACTAACTGCGGGGAAGATGTGTCCACCTGTTCCGCCGCCACTGATAAGGTATTTCATGATTCGAGTGTGATATCGGGAGCATCGTTGGAGCTCTCTTCTTTAATGGTATGTTGTCGGTCAGCCAGTTCCGCTTGTTCGCGGCTGACACCCATGATGATGCCGAAATAGATAGAGGTGATGATGGCACTCGTTCCGCCTCGGGTGATGATAGGTAGGGGTTGTCCTGTGACGGGACCCAATCCTACGGCGACCATCATGGACACGAGTGCTTGGCAGGTGATCATCAATGCCAGTCCCATGACCATGAGCGTGGACGAGTAGTCGGCAAAACGGCTACTGGTGAGGCACGCTCGGAAGAGGATGCATATATAGAGCGCTATGAGAAAGAAGGCACCGATGATACCGCTCTCTTCGACGATGATAGCGAAGATATAGTCCGCAAAGGCTTGGGGCAAGAAGTCTCGTTCTTTACTATTTCCGGGTCCTACCCCAAAAGGTGTTTTGCTACCGCGGGCAACTGCCACTTTGGCAATGGATCGTTGGTAGTTATCGTCGGTGACAACGAACTTAGCGGCTTTATCTTGATGTTCGGTGAACAAATCGTCCACACGTCCTGCCCACGTGGTAGCACGGGCAAAGGTACCCTTTAATTCTCTATGCGGACGGACATATACCATTTCGACAACGAGGTAACCAACGACCATGACCACGATGCCGATACCTATTACCGAGAGGATATATTTCCATGGTAGGCGCGCTAAGAACCACATGATTAGCACGATGCCGCAAAGTAGGACGGCGGTGGATAGGTTACCCACTAAGATAGGTAGGGCGGTGATGCCTGTAAAAATGAGGGTGCGGTAGAAATATTTCTTTTTATCTTCCTCGGTACGGATACGTGCTAATTGGTCTGCGACGACCATGATTAGTCCCAGTTTGGCTATCTCGGAAGGTTGGAAAGTGAATCCGGCCACTTTGATCCAACGGCTAGCGCCATTGAGGGTAGCGACAAAGGGGGCACCGGGTGCAATGAGGATGGCATATAGGCAAAGCAAGGAAAAACCCCATATTATATATCCGCACGCGCGTACGTAAGGCGTGGGGATAAACTGGATGCCGAAGGCGGCAATTATACCGATGAGGAAGTAGAGCATCTGTCCGGCTACGGGTCCCAGTGCCGATTGACTCCCATAGACCAGTGTACTGCCCGCTGAGAAGAGGGCGATGCTACCAAAGATAATGAGTAGGATGAACAGTACCCAATAGGTCTTGTCCACATACTTCAGGTTGATATAATTACTTAACTTCTCCATATATTATAATGCTCTGACTGCATTCATGAATTGGTCTCCGCGATCTTCGTAACTCTTAAAGAGGTCAAAGCTGGCGCAGCATGGGGAGAGCAGTACGGTATCGCCTTCGTGGGCTGCTGCAAACGCCCCATGCACCGCATCTTGTAGGTTATCGGTATCGATAATTGTCAATCGTTCACCGTTCATCGTCAACTTCCCAAAGTGTTCCCGCAGTTTCTCATTATGTAGTCCCATGAAGACGATTGTATGGCATTTCTCCAGTACGAGTTCGTCTATCTCGGAGTAGTCATTGCCTTTATCTTTACCACCGAGGATGAGCACGGTGGGGGTAGTCATTGATTCGAGGGCGTACCAGCAACTATTGACATTGGTGGCTTTGGAGTCGTTGATGAATCGCACGCCACGTACGGTGGCTACATATTGGAGACGATGTGATACGCCAGCAAACTGTTGGAGAGACTCGCGGATGACGTCGTTTTTGATATGCAGCACTTGTGCAGCAATGGATGCCGCCATGGAGTTGAGTTGGTTATGTTTGCCTTGGATACTGATATCCTGATAGGGCATAGTCATAGGTTCGGTGGCCTCAACGACGAGGTCGTTACCGCGTATATAGGCGGCATTACCGGTCTTACCGAACGGATAGAGGGTCGCACCAAGGGACAGTTTCTGTATCTCGCGATCGATGACGGGATCTTCTGACCAGTAAATGAAGGCATCATCTTTGGTCTGATTGCGGGTGATACGGAACTTCGCATCGACGTAGTTCTGGAACTCAAAGTTATAGCGATCCAAGTGGTCGGGTGTGATGTTAAGCAAGATGGCGATGTTGGCTCGGAAGTCGTACATGTTGTCCAATTGGAAAGAGGATAGTTCGATCACGTAATAGTCATGATCCTCGTGGGCAACTTGGAGGGCGAGCGAGGCGCCTATGTTCCCTGCCAGACCGACGTTCAATCCTGCGCGACGTAGGATGTCGAAGATAAGGGAGGTAGTGGTGGTCTTACCGTTACTACCGGTGATACATATCATCTTCGCATGCGTGTAACGGGCAGCAAACTCGATCTCGGAGATGATGGGTGTGCCTTGGTTCTGTAGGGCAACGATGATGGGGGCAGTCAAAGGTATGCCAGGCGATTTGATCACTTCGTCGGCATTGAGGATAAGGGACTCCGTGTGGTGTCCATCTTCCCATGCGATCTGATGTTGGTCGAGTAGCGCACGATAGGGCGTTTTGATCTCACCCATGTCACTGACGAACACGTCGTAACCTTTTTCTTTGGCGAGAATAGCGGCACCTGTGCCCGATTCGCCTGCTCCTAATATCACTATCCTTTTCATAGTTGAAAAAGTTCTAAAAGTTCTAAATGTTTAACGGATCTTGAGAGTTAATATGGTAAATGCCGCCAAAATCAGCGTCACGATGCAGAATCGGAGCACAATCTTCGTCTCGTGGTGTAAGTTCTTGCTGCCTTGGAAGTGTACGAGACAGGTGGGGTCATTGGTGAGTACCTGTTCCATAGATGTACGGAAATGGTCATGCAGCGGTGCTCGTTTCCAAACGCGTACATGTTGTCCGCGTGCTTTATAGAACTTATACACTTGTGTTTGTAGGATGACGCTGATGCTCTCCATGAGGAAGACGCCACAAAGGATAGGGATGAGTAACTCTTTGTGGATGATGATGGCGCTCACGCCGATGATACCACCGATAGTGAGGCTACCGGTGTCGCCCATGAAGATCTGTGCTGGGAAACCATTCCACCACAGGAATCCGATGAGGGCACCCACGAAGGAAGCGAGGAAGACGACGAGTTCTTCGCTACCAGGGATGTACATGACGTCGAAATAGTCTGCCCATATAGTCGAACCGCTGACGTAGGCGAGTACAATAAGCGCGACGCCGATGATAGCGGAGTTACCGGCACACATACCGTCCATACCGTCGTTGAGGTTAGCGCCGTTGCTGACGGCTGCCACCACGATGATGGTGAGAATGACGAAGAATATCCAACCGGCGCGATACATATTATCCGAACCTAACCATTGGAAGAGGTCGGCATAGTTGCAGTTATGGTTCTTGACGAATGGGATGGTGGTGCGAGTGGATTTGACTTCGGGTGTTTTCTCTACGTACTCGATGCCGTTTTCCACGCGGGTGGTGACCGATTCGTTCATGGTGCAGAGGGGACTATAACGGAGTGTGAGGCCGATGAGTAATCCGAGCGCTACTTGTCCGCCTATCTTCACCCAGCCGTTGAGACCATCTTTGCGTTTGAGGAAGGTCTTGATGTAGTCATCCGCAAACCCGATAGCGCCTAAGATAAGGGTGGTGGCGAGCATGAGGAGCATGTAGATGTTCGTGAGTTTGCCCATCAATAGGCAAGGAACAAGGATGCTGACAATGATGACGATACCGCCCATGGTAGGAACACCTTTCTTCGCTACATTGAAGGGATCAATTTTCTCGTCCCGTTGGGTCTCGGAGATATGTTTGCGTTTGAGCAAGTCGATGAAGTATTCTCCGAAGAAGATATTGACTAATAGGGCAATGACTGCCGCTACAATGGCGCGGAAGGAGATGAACTGCATCAATCCCGCACCCGGGAAATGGGGTAAACTATTGATTAATTCGTATAACATAAATGTCTAAATATATAAATGAATAAATAAATAGTACATAGTAAATGACTAAATGGTACATCTTTTAACGACCTCATGGTCGTCAAAGTGGTATTTGACACCTTTGATTATCTGATAATCTTCGTGTCCTTTGCCGGCAACGAGGATGACATCGTTGGCTTGTGCCAGGGTGCAGGCGGTTTTGATGGCGGATTCGCGATCTTCGATGATGAGGGTGGAGCGTAATTCGTCTTGGGTCAAACCGGCTGCCATGTCTTTTAGTATGTCGGCAGGTTCTTCGTCGCGAGGGTTATCGGAGGTGAGGATAAGGGTGTCGCTATTGTGTTTGGCTATCTGCGCCATCATAGGTCGTTTACCTTTATCGCGGTTACCGCCACAGCCCACGACGGTGATGATCTTACCATTCCGTATGATCTCGTGGATAGTTGTTAG
>DCID01000055.1:0-6508 GCA_002315745.1 Bacteroidales bacterium UBA1735
TCCGAGAACGACGAATCAACCGTCGTGGCACAGTATAAGATACGCGAACGCCGTTCCGATAGTTACCAGTCCGAAGCAGCCCTCGAGAAAGCCTTTATCGAACAACTGCAGGAACAGGGCTATGACTACCTACCTATCAACGACGAGACAGCGCTCATCGCTAACCTCCGTGCACAACTTGAACGCCTCAATCACATTACCTTCACCGATAAGGAATGGGATACGTTCCTGCATGAGGATATATGCAACCCCAAACTCTCCATTCCACAAAAGACCCATATCATCCAAGAAGACCATATCCGTAACCTTCGACGCGAGGATGGGTCGGTTAAGAACATCTACCTCATCGATAAAGTCGTACTTGCCAATAACCGCCTACAAGTCATCAATCAGTACCAAACATCTGCCCCATCGCCTTTAGGAGAGGGGAACGGGGAAAGGCTTAATCGCTACGATGTGACGATACTGGTCAACGGCTTACCCCTCGTTCATATCGAACTCAAACGGCGCGGAGTAGCCATCAAAGAAGCCTTTAATCAGATCAACCGCTACCAACGCGACTCGTTCTGGGTGGGCTCTGGACTATATAACTATGTGCAGATGTTCGTCATCTCCAATGGCACTGAGACCAAGTACTACTCCAACACCACCCGATTCAAACATGTGTGGGATAACCGCAAGTATGAGGCTAACCCTAACCGCAACCGAAAGATAGCGTCTAACTCGTTCGAATTCACTTCCTACTGGGCAGACCGTACGAACAAGATCATCCCCGACCTCGTGGACTTCACCGCCACTTTCTTCAACCGCCTCACCCTGTTACAGGTGCTCACTAAGTACTGCGTGATGACCGTGGATGAAGACTTACTAGTGATGCGCCCGTATCAGATCTCGGCTACCGAAGCCATCCTGCAACGCATCCTCACCTCGTCTAACCGTAAGGACTGGGGACGCCTCTCGTCCGGTGGATACATCTGGCACACCACAGGTAGCGGTAAGACCCTCACATCCTTCAAGACCGCACGGCTCGCGTCCCGAATGGAGGGGATAGACAAAGTGATGTTCGTCGTCGATCGCAAAGACCTCGACTATCAGACTATGCGCGAGTATGACCGCTTCGAGAAAGGCGCTGCTAATAGTAGTAAGAACACCACCCAACTCAAAAAGAACATCGAGGATCCGAACTGCCATATCCTGATCACCACCATACAGAAGTTAGCCATCTTCGTACAGAAGAATGCCCAACATCCTATCTATAACCAGCACGTGGTCATCATCTTCGACGAGTGCCACCGCTCGCAGTTTGGCGAGATGCACGCGGCTATCGTTAAACGATTCAAACGCTACCACCTCTTTGGTTTCACAGGTACGCCTATCTTTGCCGAGAACGCAGGCGCATATAGTCATCCCGAGTTCTGCACCACAGAGCAAGCCTTCGGCGACCGACTGCATATATACACCATCGTCGATGCTATCCGTGACCATAATGTGCTGCCATTCCGTGTGGACTATATATCCACCATGCGCGAAGCCGAACATATCGCCGACGAACGCGTGCCCAATATCGACCGCGAGCGAGCACTGATGGCTCCCGAACGCATACAGAACATCGTGCGTTATGTGCTCGATAACTATGACCGCAAGACCAAACGCAATGATGTCTATCAACTCAAAGCCAAGCGCGTCATGGGCTTTAACTCCATCTTCTGCTGCGCATCCGTTCCTGCTGCTAAGCAGTACTACGAAGCCTTCAAGAACGCACAAGCCTCTTTACCCGCCACACAACGACTCAAGATAGGACTCATCTACTCCTACGGCGTCAACGAGGACTTAGACGGACTGATCCAAGACGAGAACTCCGATGACACTTCTGCCCTCGATGCTGCTTCACGCGACTTCCTCGAATTAGCCATACAGGACTACAATGCGATGTTCGGAATGAACTTCGATACATCCGCGGAGCAGTTCCAAAACTACTACAAGGACATCAGCCAACGCATGAAGAACCGCGAGTTAGATATGCTCATTGTGGTCAACATGTTCCTCACAGGCTTCGATGCCACAACCCTCAATACACTCTGGGTGGATAAGAACCTGCGCCAACATGGCTTACTACAAGCCTACTCGCGTACCAACCGCATATTGAACAGCATCAAGACCTTTGGAAACATCGTGTGCTTCCGCGACCTCGAAGAGCGCACCAACGATGCCATCTCCCTCTTTGGCGATAGTGAAGCAGGCGGGCTCGTGCTCCTGCGTAGTTTTAACGACTACTACCTCGGCTACGATGACGAGAAAGGCAAACACCATCCGGGCTATGTCGATGTCATTGCACAACTGCACATGAACTACCCCCATGCCGACATACTGAACATGGGCGAGGAGGATCAGAAGGGATTTATCAAACTCTTTGGCGCTGTGCTGCGTTCCGTCAATGTACTCACTACCTTTGACCAGTTCGCCGGGCAAGAAGTGATCACCGAAGCCGACATGCAGGACTATAAGTCCCTCTACCTTGACCTCAAAGATAAATATCGCCCATCAACCCACGATGCCGTGGATATAAACGACGATATCGTCTTCGAGATGGAACTCATCAAGCAAGTAGAGATCAATATCGACTATATCCTGTCGCTCGTCGAGAAACTGCACGACCAACACCTCGATAATAAAGAGATACGGTTACAGATTGAGCGAGCAGTCAACTCTTCGCCTACGCTGCGTGGTAAGAAAGAACTGATCGAAGACTTCATCGCCCAACTCACACCCGAGAGCAATGTCAACGACGAATGGCACACTTTCGTTCAACGCCAACAGCGTGAACAGTTAGAGCGTATCATCGCTGAGGAGAACCTCAACCACGACGAGACCATACATTTCATGCAACGCGCCTTCGAGGAAGGACAAGTAGCCGAGGAAGGTACCGATGTGGTCAAGATATTGCCACCCATGCCACTCTTCGGTAAAGCACAAGAACGGAGCCTCAAAAAACGCAATGTCCTCGACCGACTCAAAGACTTCTTCACTCGCTTCTTCGATATATCCGACGGCATCGATTCCACCCGTCCTATCGGCAGTAGTATAATTAACCCCTAATGCCCCATGACCATTCATAAAAACGACATAGTACGATTCTTGGACTCCGTAGGTGGGGGGAAGGTGATCCAAGTGGACGAGGAGGGGGATTATAATAAGTTAGTACCTTGATCTAAAAGTAAGAAGTCAAACAGACCAAGATGCAAAATGCCATCGTTGTCGTTCCACATGTGTCCGGTGTCTGCGGTAATCAGTACTTTACGAAAAGCATCCGGAATTCGTAACATAGAACGTTTCTCTCGATCCGTCTGCTCGTCATCATTTAATGTATATACCGACTGAATATAGATGCGTAGAGACCCTTGATTAACTACAAAATCCACCTCCTTGGCATCCACTTGTCCCACATCAACCGAACCACCTCGCCTACGCAGGTCGGTATATAGAATATTCTCCATCAAGTGCCCCTTGTCGATTTGACGGAAACGAAGGATAGAATTTCGAATACCAGGGTCCACAAAGTAAAATTTAGGTAGTGTGCCTATATAGCGTTTGCCACGTATATCATATCGTTGGGCACGTTCTATCAAGAAGGAATCTTCTAGATATTCCAACCATCTGCTAATTGTCAGCGATGAAACTTTCTTCCCAGCTACACTATGGAATGTGTTGCTTAAATTGGTAGGATTACATGGGCTCCCCAATTGCGAAGCGACTACTTGCAGCAGTTCGTCTAGCAATTGCTTTTGGCGCAAATGGTAGCGACCTATTACATCTTTCAAATAAACACTCTGCCATATTTCATTCAGAAAATCCTGCTTTTCCTTATCGGTGTGATAATTCAATATCTGAGGCAGTCCGCCATAGCGCATATACTCCTCCCAGCCTTGCTGCCGAGTGCCTGAATAAACACTCATAAATTCAGCAAACGAGAGCGGATAGAGACGGATTTCCCATCCTCGACCTCTAAACTCGGTCACCACATCTTTACTAAGAAACTTGGAATTCGAGCCTGTGACAAACGTCTCTGCATTGGGGATGTGTAATAGTGAGTTGAGCACATCTGTAAACTCCGCCACCATCTGCACTTCATCTAATAAGATATAATAGGTACTGTCGTCTACGATGCGGGCGTGAATATATTGCAACAACACATCAGGATTACGAAATTCTTTATTCATTCGATTCTCCAGATTAATAGCAATAATATGGTCATCAGCAGCACCTTGATCACGCAACCAATCACGAAAGATAGTAAAGAGTAAATACGACTTGCCACATCTGCGCACTCCCGTCAGAATTTTAATCATTCCTGTACCAATCGAAGCAGTGAGTTGATGAAGGTAATAATCACGATTTATTAGCATACTACTTAAAATTTATATCAAAATACATAACTTTTTTAAGTAAATCGGTACTTTTCATTACCGTATACTTTTATTTTCGGCTGCAAAGGTACTGTTTTTTTTTGGAATATCCAAATTTTTGAACAAAAAAGTGCAAATATTTTTTCTTTTGCGGGGGGAGGGATAGGTGCGATGGGCGGTGGATGGCATCCACCTATAAATCAATAGGAGTGCGTGCTGGACAGCTACCCGCGGAACCTCAAAGTCTATAGAGGAAAGCGGATCAATGTAGCCAAAACTAGCGATGGACATTACGTCGTTAACTTCCGCCATCTCGAACTGGACACTAAGTTACAACCCCGTTCCGTAGGACAGAGTCTCATCCAAGAACTGAAAGCTGCTGTCTTTTCCTACACTTGGGGCTCTTTTTGTAAGTGATATTTATCTTTTTTGTGCCGAGCGTTGACCTTTTTTTGGCAAAAAATATCACCCTTTTTGCACTTTTTTGCTGGAAAACTTGCGTATGTCAAAAATAATATGTAATTTTGCACCCAAATTCCGAAATTACATAAAAATACTACTATGAATGATTCCGTTTACATCCATCGTGCGATAGAGCAAATTATCCTTGAGGCAGCACAATACTTTAGCGTTATATCGGTTACAGGTTCTCGTCAATCTGGTAAATCCACCCTGCTGAAACATCTCTTTAGCGATGTTCCGTGTTATAGTATGAAGGATGTCCATGTCCGCGAGTTCGCTGCAACTGACCCTGTGGCTTTTTTGAACCAGCATGATAGTATGATGATAGATGAGGTGCAGAAAGTGCCCACCTTGTTAGAATATATCCAAGGCATAGTGGACAATCATCCTCAACGTCGATTCTATCTGACTGGCAGTAGTAACTTAGAACTTCTGAAAGGACTATCCGAATCTTTACCGGGTCGTGCTGGTGTGTTTGAATTACTGCCCATGTCTATGGCAGAAACATCGGAACGTACCCAATCTATGACCACGGATGAATTACTTTTTAATGGTCTCTATCCTGCTATTTGTGCTGGCAAAAATAAAGCGCACTTGTTCTATCCTTCATACGTCAAGACGTATTTAGAAAAGGATGTGCGAGACTTGCTGCAAATCAAAGATCAAATGCAGTTCCTGCGTTTTATGCGTTTATGTGCCGCAAGGGTAGGTTCCGTCTTTAATGCCAGTGAATTGGCTAATGAGGTAGGTGTGGATAGCAAAACCATCACGCATTGGATGAGTGTGTTGCAAGCTAGTTATTTGGTGGTACTTTTGCCTCCCTATTATGCTAATATCACAAAGCGACTGATCAAGTCGCCAAAGTTATATTTTGTTGATCCGGGCTTGGCGTGCTATCTCTTGGATATAGAGTCGTCTAAACAATTGGATAAGGATAAGATGCGCGGTAACATCTTTGAAAATCTCATTGTGATGGAGTGTATCAAGCACCGTCTCAATCAGGGGAAGGAAGCCAATACTTTCTTTTATCGTGATTCCAATGGCAGCGAAGTCGATGTGCTGATGAAACATGATGGTCAGCTAACCGCCCTGGAGATTAAGTCTGCGATGACTTTTCATCCGTCGTTTATGCAGCACATCCGCCATATTGATTCATGGCTCAATACTCCATGTGCAACACGCGCTGTGGTCTATACGGGCGAGTTTGAAAATACGGCAGGAGATATTCAACTGATTAACTATCAACACTTATCAACCATGCTATAACCAACAACTTACTCATTACCCCCAACCCCCACTTCCCCCGCAAAAGAAAAAATATTTAGCATCTATCCCTCCCCTTCGAGGGGGCTCGGTTGTCCCTTCTTCCTCCTCCGAGAGGATACCGAGACGATACCGAGAGGATAGCTCAACCACATTTCCACATTTCCACATACAAATGTGCGCGAGTACGTATTTTGCATTCAAATGGTCAAAATCGGCACTTTCAGAACCCAAAATTTAAGGGGACAGGGGATTATATAATTATTATATATATTATATTACATTTTTCGGAAGCAGATTCGCTCACAAAGTTTTGTGGAAATGTGGAAATGTGGAACATGTTGACCAACTGCGTCTATAGCGCATTTTGGCTAGTCCTC
>DCID01000055.1:6620-9346 GCA_002315745.1 Bacteroidales bacterium UBA1735
AAAAAAAGTTGTACTTTTGCACCACAATTTGAAGGATATACACAATAAGGATTATTCCGTTGTGTAAACATTCAGGGTGGGATTTCGGTCTCGCCCTTTTTTAATCCTCAAATCACATAAACTGTCATACCGATGTTCACAAAAAAGTGAAATAATCGTGCCCTTGTGGCTAAGAACAACACAATAATAAAACCATCCCATGCCCCCAAAAACAAACCCATACCGACAAACTCCACAAATTCTCTAAACTATCCCGACCTGTCGGCGGTGGTATATGATAGGCGGATCGTGGTGTTCCACGAGGCAGAGAAATAATGAAATCCATTAGCGTGGATTTCTTTTTTTATACCCCTATATATTTACAGGGTAAAATTTTGGGTAAAAAGTTGTAAAGTTGTAATGTTGTAATGAAAATTGTAGAAATACAGCCAAAAATAATTATTTTTACATTTTTCCGTAAAAAAGTGCGCAAAATATTTGCATATATCAAAAATTTATTGTACTTTTGCAGCCGATTTTCAATGGTAAAAAACTCAAAAATCGCTGAATCATTAGTAAATAAACAACAAAACACCACATCCCTATGATTAACAAAGTACTTTACAACGCCGAAGATCTCTCCGTCAAAATGAGAGCCGCCATCCAACAGACAGGCAAACTGTCCTTCACGGGCTCCACCGCCACCGCCTTACATATCGAAGACGATACCCGCTTCCTCATCTACGGTGATAGCGATAGCGACAGCATCCTTTATATGGTGCACACTTCCTCCGAGAACCCACAGGGCTTCCGCGTCCGCCGTTCTGGACTCTACTACTACTTACCTACCAAAGCCCTCTTTGAACAACTCCATTATAACTACAAGAAAGACTCCTACCTCTTCGATATCTTCCGTGATCCCGCTTTGGATGCCGAATTCGAAGATATAGAACACCCAGAGCGCCCTCATGAGGTCTATCGCCTCCAACGCCGAATCATCGTAAAAGACGATACCGCTAAATAACGTGTTTCTAACCCAACCCATAATTACCCTTTCAGTAGTACATCCTTGTATTACCTATTGTCAACACAATGATAGAAGAAGAGATTGTCAAATTTGCAGAACTCTCCGAAGCTTTGGCTTCTGCCGAGGAATCGCAGGCGGGTACACTACTCGCCTCGGCTGCTCATAGACGCCTCTCTTGTAGCATTATTAGACAATTGATTGACGAAAATAAATCTCTCCGTGAGAGTAAAAATATCGTTAACAATACTTTCAACGCACCAGTAGGAATCGCGGTAGGAAGTGTAGAACAATTATCACCATGTCAACCATTACCATCACTAACAACTTCAATGCCCCCATCGGACAACACATCGACCACGTTGACAAAATAGAAGCGCATTTCGATAAAGATATGCAAATGCAAGTCACCCAATTACCAGCCGACAATGAAGACACACACTTAGAAGACCAATCATCTGCTGTGGATACTACTCATTCATGCGACCTGTACACTGCCTTCGCGCAGGCAATCATTGCTATCCAAGATCAACTATACTCCGATGGACGACCTTATATTCGTGAAATCCGAGACCACGCTGCCTTGGAACACCTCGCCGAAGAGTTTGGTATCATTAAAACGTACAACCAGCATAGTGATTATATTGCCTACTTAGATAACATGTCCAAGCAGGGCTTTACGTTCTCTCAACATCCAACGCGCGTGCCGTGCCTTTCAACGTATGTCAATTGTATAATAAGTACCAATCCCGACAAGTGGACTTGTACCAAAGATATAGATAAAGCCACCTTTGATCGATACCTCGCTTTGGCAAAATTAGTCCGAATAGAATGCCACAAACGCTTCGTTTTAGGATAAAACATCTTCCTTATTGACAACTTGACAGATGCCCACCGCCCATTGAATGGCGGTGGGTTTCTTTTTGTCAAATTCCGTCTTTTTGGCAGTCCGTATTGAATGTTCATTGAATGATTGAAAGTTCATTGAATCCCTTTGGCATGGGCTAAAAGTTGATACTTTAGGGGTGACGATGGGTATAGAGACCTGTCAAAAATTAAGTTCAACTTTTAAGATCCTAATCATTATGGAATTTAAAGGACAAATCACAAACATCGGCGAGGTAGAAAACCTCACCACCAAAAACGGACAACCTTTCGTCCGCCGTTCTATCACTCTGACTACCGTGGAGCAATACCCACAGTCAGCCGTCTTCTCACTCTCTGGCGACACCGCACAGAACTTCCAAGGTTCAGTCGGACAATCCGCCACCGTACACTTCAACCTCCACACCTTCCAATCCCAAGACGGATTGAAGACGTTTAACAAACTTGATGCATGGAGGGTAGATCTATGAGCCGCCGAAAATTACCAGAACTCAAGCCTACCCATCAGGCGTTGATGCAACACATCGCTGACTTCGTGATGCAATGTACCAACATCATCCACAAGACCTTTGGCGAACACCAACACTTCGTGCTTGATGTCACCAAGCAGACCTACTTCGCCATGGCAGACTACATCAACAAATGTATCATTGCCTTAGTGCCTAACATCACGCCCATCAAGGATGACGAAGGTCGCATACGGAGTATCGGAACCGACGACAACTTAGGTCAGTTACCTCTCCTCACCGCAGAAGAATTAGAGGCTCTCAAACTCTTCCTCGCGGACTATCGTAAACAGATCTCTATCGCTAACTCCAGACAAGCGCAAGCAAACTAG
>DCID01000036.1:0-44676 GCA_002315745.1 Bacteroidales bacterium UBA1735
TGGTTATCACTACGCCCAGTTGCAAGACGACTGCACCGATAGTGACTATCCCGCATAACGATAGTGTGGTGGTTAAGTATGAACTCAAACATGACTCCGTCTTCATGGATCGCGCACATTACGTGTATATACAAGGAGACACCATCTTCATCCACGATACCGTGACACAGAAGTTCTTCTCCAAGGTTAATAAGACCGACACTATCTATAAAGATAAAGAGGTGGTCATCGACCACCCCCCGGAAAAGTACATACCACCTTTCTATAAATGGTGTACTGCCATACTGATAATTTGCATAATATCTTTCCTAGTCTACCTAGCCCTAAGGGTAGCAAAAGCCGTTTACTTGAGAAAGTAGGCGGCTTTGTTGTTTTTATTTGTTCACTTTTTTGTTAATTACTTCCATAGCGTCCTATATTGTTTGATGGCGCGATGGATGGTGTAAATGACTACACACAGAAGCATTGGCAATACGATATCGCCAATAGGAGACTCCTCGGTCACTGTACCGATAGAACCGCCGCCAGGACGACCGGTGCGGGCTAATTGCCGCGCGAGTTGGGCTTGTTCTTCCTCAGCTGTAATGCGCAAGTTCTCAAAGTTCTGCGCGGAGATGGCCTGCGCGGTATGGGCAGTGTTGTACTGCCCATACTGCATCGCAGACGTGGTCGTAAAGCAGCTATATTCGTTCTCTATGGAAAATGCTGTTTCCATTCTTTTTTACCTTTAATTCAGACTAATACAATTTTTTTTAGGTGCGTATAACTATTGCACGATTTTGGATGTTACTTGATCTCCTGTCTGAAGGATATATACTCCTGCAGGTAGAGAGAGACTGTACCATTGGTCTTTCGACTTGAGGGTAGTTATGTAGTGACCTAAAATATCATAAACATACGTTTTATTCACATCTTTCGTATCCGTGGAAGGCTTGGTGGAAGTTTCTTCTACGTGTTCTATGTCGGTTGGAACATCTTTGCTTTGTTGTCCCGTATAGTTGATGTAGTACCGTATTGCACCATCATTCGGGGTGGTGAGTTGTAGCACCATACCGTTCCATATCTGTATCGAGTCGCCGGTAGTGACATCGTGTAACCACAGCGGATGAGACCAGTTACCCCGGAGTCCAAAACTAAAGGTGGTCATGTCGCTATACTCATACTGTTCATCCAGTCGGGCTAAGGCTAATGGCACATTCTCTACGCGATGACGCAGGTCTAAGGACAGTGCATGACCCTGGCAGATGGAGTAGAGTCCCAGTGGGGTATGGGCTGCCGACCAGTCGAAGTTTTGGTCACCCGACATCAGGAACTCGGCATCTTCGCCTACGCACGCGGTGTCACTTGCCCAAGCACGTTCACCTAAGGTGTAGAAGGCGCTATGTAGTCCACTATTGGTCTCGTTGTCAATACGTATATACAGGGTGGCATCTTGCTTCTCTTCGGCTTTCTGCTTACGAGCAGGTGCCGCGCTGGAGAACACAACGGGTAGGAGCTTGAGCGCATCGGTGGACACAAAGAGGTCTAAGGATGTAGCCGCCGTTTTTGCGACGAGTCGTACCGCACCTCCTGGTTCGATATAGGCTTGACCGGTAGCCGTCACAGACTGAGATATCCACTTCGATTTATCCCAGCGTTGGATGGTGATCGAATTGCCCGCTGAGGCAGCCAACTTACTAGCATTATCGAGGTAGAGTTGATATACATCAATCAACGCCATCGTGGGGTTACCAAAGAAGAAACTGGTACTTGCATAGGCATTGGTCACCTCATAACTTACACCCACTTGGCTGGAACCTGCCGGTTGGGTTAAGTCTGTTTTGTTATAAGCCAAGTTATTGGATAAGGCGTTAAAGTCACTACGTGAGATAGTCACAGAGTGAGAATCCTTAGCACCGTTCTTATAGTAGTAATAAGTCGTCTCTTGTTTAGGCAGACGGAGAGTCATCTTGCGGCCGTCTTCGTTGCTGTTGTCATAACTTAAGATATTCACCGCCGTACCGGGAGCATAACTTTGGTCGAGTGTATTAGTGATGGTCCATTGAGCACTACTACGGGTGGTAGTTGTCCAACCTTTCGGCTTACCTGCTTCCTCGTCGGTGCAGTAATAGACATAATTGACACTCTGATTCCAGAAGTTCTGATAGAACGCATTAGGATAATCACGATCGGGAATAGCGCTACTCGATACGCCTTCCATGGCTCTGTACGCGGTGGTGTTCTTTGGATCCTCAAAAGTGAGAGGAGCAAAGAAAGACTGCATATCGTTCGCTGTATCAGCAGGCACATACATATCGCCCGAATGGATATCTTTGAGCGGTGCGGAATAGGTAGTCCATGCACCGGTGGTGAACTCCTTATCGGCAAAAGCACGGGTGTAGTCCAGTTTCTCCTGTCCTAACATACGTGTTCCTGCGCGGAAGAGGACGTCGCGGCAGGCACCAGGCAGGAATCCATAGTCGCGTTGCTTTAACTCCTCGTTACTAAGTGCGCGCACGATAGGATAGAGGTGGTATTGCTGACCGGCAATGGTGTTGATAATCACTTTGGAGTCGGTCATAGGAACTTGGGTGGAGGAAGTGACTAATTGTCCATCTACCACCATGTCCCAGTTGACATCGTTATCCCAATAGTTACTACCGCTTGCATTCTTAGGCGCCCATATAACCGTATCGGCGGCTACATAGAGGCGGAAATAGGCTTCACCCATTCGGGTGTGATTTTTGTCGTTCTCGGGGGATGCAATCAAAGTACTACCATCGGTGTATGGGGATAGGTTTCCATTGACCATACCGGTCTTGAATAGGTACCAGTATCCTGCTCGCAGCGTATAGTTATTTACCGTCCAGTATCCAGGGCGTTGGTTGACGTTATCAATAGGTATACCCCATTTGTTCTTACCATCACCTACATTCGTTGTTAGCTCCGTGACGTGGGCAGCATCGATAGGCTTGAAGTAAACGACACTATCCTGCTTATAGTATCCGGCAGCCGTAGCGGTTTGCCATATCTTATCTTGGTAGTAGCGGAAATGTGGGCGTTTAGACACATCTGGATCTTTCATTAGGTTGTTCCATACAGGATCATTGGTCTCGATGACTTGTGTGGAGTCCCATCCTAAGATCACCGTCTCTGCCGGATTAGAAGCATTATACGTAATCGTATCTACACGGACAGGGAGGCACGTATTGGCTTCGGTCTTAGACGCACGGATGATGGGCACTAAGGTCTTATCCAGTTGCGGATTACCATAGCGTAGGGCATAGTTGGCGGTATTGGAGTGCATCTCTAACCATTTGGGCTCATCGCACGCCGCCATGGCGATAGTGGTATCTTTACCGCCTGCACCTTGACCCGTCGCTACATAGTAACCGGATGCTGCAGCAGGACGGACGTAGTAGTAGAGGTCTTGGTTAGAGCCGATGGTGATATCCTTACTGGTCAGACCTATCTGTGCGATACCCTTATTGATAGCCGCGGTGATGGCATTGTAGTACGTGTAGGCATTTTCCAAGGAGGTAACACCGCCGTCGTAGAGGAAGTCTTCGGGTTTAACCAACGACCAATTGGTTTGGGTGCGCATCGTGTTATCCGGCTCGTTTTGACGGAAATAGAAGAAGGCGTTGAATAGGGTATTCAACGATAACTGATTGCGCTGATAGAAGAGCGTATCGACATGGGCACGCTGGTCTGCATCCATCGTTTCGTAATAACCTTTCGCCTCTTCAAACATGGTGAGCATATCGTACATGATGCTACCTGTATAGTACCCTGTTCCAGTGGGGTTAGGGTGCTCCATAAGCATGTCGAGCACGTGCACACTATTGGGTGCAAGCAGGGTAGACGAGGTCAATTCGCTACGCGTATGATTCGTCCATGCGGCGCCATCTACTCGCATCTCCGACAGGTCTTTTACCTCGATCTCTTGCGTATTGGCGCAGGTGGAGGTAAAGGTTGGCTGATCTCCTACCTTGTTGATCGTTGTTTGTAGGAGTCGGAACTTATCACCGGGTTTGGCGGCGACACGAATCATGATATAGATCCACCATTCTTTGGTGTCTTCCATATACACATAACCTTTCGTCTTACCATACCAGTTACCGCCCATATAGATCATGGCTTCACCACTCTCCATCTCTTCCTGGGTAGAAACACCAGGCTCCTCGTTGAGATAACCCTCACGGCGACTTATCGTTCCGCCGCCTTCAAGTTGAATACGTCCTTTTTTCGCTTCTACCTCATCGCAGTAGGCGGCTAAGGTAGCAGATTGATAAGTAGATTGACTACTCTTATCGGGTTGATAATCGTGCTCTGGGATGAGGAACATACCGAAACTATGCCCTTTATCATCTTTATAGTCACATTCCGTAGGGCTCAGACACTCGTATAGCAGACCGGGATAGATATCATTGTGCTCGATCACATCGTATTCGCCGGTGGATGTATTGTATTTAGATATTTGGTAGCACGATTTGGTGCCCACAGGTAGGGAACCATGGGTCATGTTGTACCGCATAGTGATTACGATAGAGTCATTGGCGGTGTTCTTCAAGCAGCGTGACTGCGATTGGCTCATCGTCAGGTTCTTATTCTTCTCCATGATACGCACATTGTCGAAGGCAAAGACCGCGTCGGTGGGCAGAGCCACTATCTTGACTTGGAAACTCTTGTATTTTCTCAGTTTTTCGCTAGCGAATGGGAAAACAACTTGTTGCCAACCATTCTCCTGTTTAATCTCACCCGAGCCTAGACGCAGTGCCTCTTCCCATTGGTTGGTGCTGGGGTTCTGACCATATACGTATGTTGTCAAGTGGAGTTGATCAGTACCACTAATTTTGCGCACATAGTAGGTGAGGAAAGTCTCCTGGTCGGAGCACTGTACCTGTAATCCCTGCACGTTGATACAGCATAGAGACTCGGTGGCAGAACCTTTCATACACATCATCCAACTGTTAGCTGCACCACGGTGACTCTCGACACCTTCATAGACATTAGGGAAGCAATATTCTCCCGTTTGCAGTTCCGTGGAGGAATAGATACGTTTCCCATCCAGTGTTGTTACGGAGGGAGCATAGTGGTAGGCGAACTCACTCTGAGTCCAAGTAATATGGTTAACGGCAAACTGTTGCTCAGCGGATGTCGGTGGGGCAAAACTGCCTAATATATCTACCAGCACATTGTATTCATCCTCTATCTTCTCCTCACTAATGATGGGGGTCTTGGAGGGACCATATACGACGCCGTTATTGGTATCACTCATCTCTTGGTCGGTATAGTTGACCACATAGTATGCCAATTTGAAGTGAACCGTATTTTTGTCTATCGTCTTATCGCTTTTCGTGGGATGCGTGACGAGCCGATAGTGTATGGTTCCCGTGTTCTTTTGGCTGACTTTCAAGTATCCACCCGTCGTAGTGGTGTTCACAGCGCTCCATGTTTTGCCATTATCGGTAGATTGTTGCCATTCTGCCGTTTCTTGTATGGGATAATAGTGGGGATCTACGGGAGATGTCTCCACTTTCTCGTACATACACCACATATATTTGGAGACATTCCTCTTTTGATATCTTGTATCTGACCCGATAATTTCTTTTTCATCGATTTCAGCGAACGCTGAGTTCTTAGAATTCTTCCAGTTATAAAGGTAGTACTTATAATCGCCTGATGTGGAATAATATGGAGTCCTTAGCCAGAATACAGAGTCATTATTATTTTTAGAATAATTGATAACTAAGTTTCCATCATCTTGCCAATCTCCGAAAGGTGCAACAATCTCCCAATAGCGTTCAGTGCTTCCCGTTCGTGCATTCCATGGAGCAAAGCCAAGACCTCTATCGAGATAGTAATAAGTACTACCATTGGTGGTGGCTCGAATATAATATCTCTTATTTGTAGCATCTGCACATTCCAAGCGGAACAAATACATAGTGGTATTCATCTTCTCTCTCACTTGACTATCCATAGTGGTTTTGTCTGCAAAACCTTTGCCGTCTTTTGCTACTTTTTCTTCCCAACCATCACATCCCATCAAATAGCCGGCCTCTTTACAAGGAGCAACTAACATAACCGTCTTGCTTTGTCCCTTTGTCATAGCTTGAATCTGATTCACCGTCAGTAAACGCAAGGATGTATATCCGGGTTTACCGGCTATGGTAGTATCTCTTAAGACACTGACTCGGTTGTAGGAACGGGGGTTGTTCAGTCCATATCCAGCCACGCCGTCAACACTACTCTTAAGACCTACATTCTCCGGGTGAATCAAATCACCGCAGTAGTAAACATAGGGTATTTCACTGAGTTTACCATCTTCTTTATAGTATCCCGGTTGATCAATCACGATGTCCTTACCAATTGGCGCAGTGATGGTGTCCCGATAGATATAATAATTGGCATTGATTTTGGATGTTTGCATCCTATCTGCCATCACCGTAGCGGGAAGCAAGTTAAATATCTGACGATAACTTAAGGTCGGCTCTGTGACGGTACCTTTAGACTCTCTACCCGTAATCGTATAGTCGGTATAGGCACTGACGTCGCAGGCAATCTGTCGCTCCGAGGTCATGGTGGTCGGTACCTTGATCTCTGGTACACGCATAGGAGTACCAATGGCTAACATTCGGGAAGGAGCATAACGTCCTTGAGAATGGGATCTATCCGTATTAATCTTCAAAAAAGAGGAGTCACCTATATTGGTACGAGGGTCTTTGTTGAGAACCCAAGGAATATCCAAATTAGCGCTTGGCTCAATGGTAATATCATTCTCATTATTGACCCAGTCATACCAACGATACCATCCGTAGTAGTCGCGGGAGAGGGGTAGTGCATGCTCCGAGCCCGGTATAGCATACATAGTATCTACCTTCTCATGTACTTGCTGGATATTTTGCCCATGTTTGGTAATCAACGCACTACCCGAAGCACCGGCTTGATGCTGATATACTACGGATGCAGACGCATTATTACCTGTTTGTTCCAATAGGACAAATCGCTTAACGGTATAGGTGTCCTCTCGGGAAGCAGCATGTCGGTAGTTATAAGTCAGGTTGATACGCGCATACTTCGTGTTCTCACCCGCAGGTTGGGCTACGACACGCAAGGTGTGGCGATCTGGTTGCAAGGTAACGGTTACCCAACTAATGTCCACGTCGGTCTCTGTAGCCGGTACGAGTTGGTACATCAGCGTATCGCAGATAAGAATATCCTCCGTCCAACCTATTGTATCTCCACCTTCGATAACGGGTATCCTTAGCGTATCGCGGTAGGTTTTCTCGTGCTCCATATCAACAGACTGTATCTCGCCAATAGTGGTGCTAACGACGACATTATCCATACCACGAACCTCCGTGATGTTCTGATATTGTAGCGAGACATCAATGTCCTTTGATGAGGTGATGGTACTATATGGGAACGCATAGTCATCGGGCACCATAGACATCGTTAATGGGATAGGGCTCGTCGTGTAGAAACTACGACGTACATACGGCACGGAGTCAATAAACTCCTTGACGGAATGATCTGGCTGCTCTAAGAATAGATGCAAGTGCGCATAGTCCTGGAAATCACTCAGTCTCTCCGTACCGGCTGCATCCTGATATCGATCCACGAGCGAAGCGCCTGTCGTATGCACCCATGAGATGAGTTCATTCGTCTCGGGGTCAAAATAGGGCGTAGAAGAGCCGGCACCCGAAGGATTGGAGAAACCCATCATCGCGGAGTCGGTATGCGCTATCATAGTCCCCGTCCATACGTCTTTGCTATAGAACGTTCTTCGAGCATAGAAGTCGGTATTATGCACACTAGAACCCGGCCGATTAGCGGTACTGCGCCAGTCGATACGGCATTTGTTCTCCTTAGGGGTGGAACTGGTATGCAGTTGGTCGAATGCCGCTTGTCCTGTGTATTGTGTACCTTTTTGGAGATAGAACGAGAGCGTAGGGTCGTAACTATTGGTGAAATAATCGACATCCTTCGTGACATAGATAGCGATACGTTGGGTAAGCGTATCGGCCTTGAGTTCGTTATAATCAAAACTGTAATACGAGGGCGACCAGGTCGAGTGTGCTTCATGACCTACAGTTCGCTTCCATTCTGCAACACGAGCGGTGGTCGAAGGACGGAACTGGATAGCCCGACTAAAACCATAAATCCCATCGTAATAGAGGTAGCGATAGATACTATCAATCGTGTGGTTACTAAAATAATAGACGTCACCTTCTACGCAGTTATTGCCTCTATCCGTGACGGTTCGCACATACCACCGAACGCAACCCGTCGAGTCTGTGGTCAGTTGCAGAGTAGAGTAAGTAGCAGCACCATCCGGATCATGAAGGGTTAACCATTGGTTTTGGTTAGGCGCAGACACCTTATCCTTAATATATATACTCTTGATAGTACGCTGCACACCGTGTCCACCGGCACCCGCTTGTGGAGTACCGGCTTGCCACATAGCGGCATGGCATGCCTCCTCGTAGGCGGTGATGCGGTATATGCCCGACTTAAGGGCGGTCGTATCTACTGCCAGGAACTTACGCTTACCTTCATACGCCATCGAGATGGTCATATACTCGGTAAACTGACTGGCAACTTGCGATTCAGCGTGAATAGGAATCATCGCACCAGGAATCATCCCCAGTACGATCAGGGCTATAACCCCCCATTTATGAATTGTGCTATGCATAGTGACACTATATTAACCTTTGAGCCTGCAAAATTACGAAAAAGTACGGAAATATACAAAAATGTATATGGAACTACCCCTTTTTTCTTCATTTTTTTACATTTTTGCATAATTAACTTTACTTTTTGACAAAAAGCAAGAGACGACAAAAAACTACCAAAAGGGGTCTGACCCCAATTGGTAGTTTTTACTTGCATAGCAACTTATGCTTACTTATTCAGCGCAAGAGCCACATTCACGGCACAAGCGACGGTGCAGCCGACCATTGGGTTGTTACCAATGCCGAGGAAGCCCATCATCTCTACGTGTGCAGGAACAGAAGACGAACCTGCGAACTGAGCATCACTGTGCATACGACCCATCGTATCGGTCATACCATACGAAGCGGGACCGGCTGCCATGTTATCTGGGTGCAAGGTACGACCCGTACCGCCACCTGAAGCGACACTGAAATAAGGCTTACCAGCCAAGATACGCTCTTTCTTATACGTACCTGCTACCGGGTGCTGGAAGCGAGTGGGGTTGGTGGAGTTACCCGTGATGGATACATCCACGTTCTCATGCCAGAGAATAGCCACACCTTCGCGGACATCGTCTGCACCATAGCAGTTCACTTTGGCACGAGGACCATTGGAATAAGCCTTGCGACGAACCTCTTTGAGTTCTCCGGTGAAATAGTCGAACTCGGTCTGTACATACGTGAAACCATTGATACGGCTGATGATCATAGCAGCATCCTTGCCCAGACCGTTCAAGATACAACGGAGAGGTTTTTGGCGCACCTTATTCGCCATCTCTGCAATCTTAATAGCACCTTCAGCAGCCGCGAAAGACTCGTGACCTGCCAAGAAAGCGAAACACTCGGTCTCCTCACGGAGCAGACGAGCAGCGAGGTTACCATGACCTAAACCAACCTTACGGTCGTCAGCCACGGAACCAGGAATGCAGAATGCCTGCAAACCGATACCAATAGCCTCGGCAGCGTCGGCAGCGTTCTTACAACCTTTCTTGATAGCGATAGCACTACCTACGACATATGCCCACTTAGCGTTCTCAAAGCAGATACGTTGGGTCTCCTCGCAGGTGATATATGGATCGAGACCATACTTCTCGCAGATCTCATTAGCCTCTTCGATAGACTTAATGCCATTGGCATTCAATGCAGCGAGAATCTGTTTCTCGCGGCGGTCTTGTGACTCAAACTTAACGGGACGAATCATAACTTACTCCTTTCTTGGGTCAATGGATTTAACGGCACCCTGTTCTTTGGTGGTACGACCATACGTACCCGTGACGCTCTTGAGGGCTTCATTAGCGTCCATACCTTTCTTGATTGCATCCATGAACTTGCCCATATGAACATATTCATAGCCGCAGATCTCGTTATCCTCATCGAGGAACTCCTTAGTAATATAACCCTCGGTGAGTTGGAGGTAACGAGGACCTTTCTCCTTCGTGGAGAAGAGCGTACCTACTTGGGAAACAAGTCCCTTACCGAGGTCTTCCAAACCAGCACCGATCATCAAACCACCTTCGGAGAAAGCGGATTGGGTACGACCGTAAACGATTTGGAGGAACAGTTCACGCATAGCGGTGTTGATAGCATCGCACACGAGGTCGGTGTTCAGCGCCTCGAGCAGGGTCTTGCCAGGCAGAATCTCCGATGCCATAGCAGCAGAGTGGGTCATACCTGAGCAACCAATAGTCTCAACGAGGGCTTCCTCGATGATACCGTTCTTTACATTCAAGGTCAGTTTGCATGCACCCTGTTGAGGAGCACACCAACCAATACCATGAGTCAAACCAGAGATGTCAGAGATCTCTTTGGCTTTTACCCATTTACCCTCTTCGGGAATGGGAGCGGGTCCATGATGAGGACCTTTAGCTACAGGACACATTGCCTGTACTTCTTTACTGTAAACCATAGTTGTGATTTTTTGATTTGTTATTTGTTATTTGTTATTTGTTATTTGTTATTTTCCTTATTGCAATGTCGTATGCCTCGCGGTAGAACTGGAAGAAGTGACTCCACTCGGCTTTGGCAGCGAGAGCGGCGGCAGACTTGCGAGCCAGGGTGATAGCCGCCTTGGGCAGAGCGAGGTAACGGAAGATATCCTCGGCAATGTGGTCAGCCGCTTCGTCGTAGTTACTATCCGTACGATGGATGACATCCACACCATCCTCTAAACGACATATACCCTGTGCCTGTGCCCATGCACCAAAACCTGCTAGATTGGTGGTGATAGTCGGCACATGGAAGGCAATACTCTCCAACGGCGTATAACCCCATGGCTCGTAATAGGACGGGAAGACCGTGAGGTCGAGGCCAATGAGCAAGTCGTAGTAGGTAGCAGACCCTTCCTGATGGTTTCCCTCAAAGGGCAACCGTTGAGTGGGGTGGCCATCTAAGGTGACTGTTCCATCTAAGTAGTAGGGGATGGAGATGATGGTCACACGACCGATGCGACGGATAGGTTGATCGAGATAGGGCACCATCGTGAAGGCGATGACGTCTCCTTGGAATGGTGAGTGGTTGGTAGTTAGTCTATTGCCCAACCGCTCCATGGATGACATGAAGAGGTCAATACCCTTGTTCTTCCATTCGAGGCGACCTGCGATGCCGATAAGAACAGTAGACCCTTCCTGAAGGTTTCCCTCAAAGGGCAACCGTTCTTGAGTGACTTGTTTTGCGAAAGATATGAGGGCTTGGCGGGCTGCATTGCGCTTGGCAGTAAAAGTCTTACCTACGGGCACGAAACCGGGCTCAAAACCATTGGGAGTGACGATATCGACAGGCTTGTCGAGCAGTTGTGCACACTCGCGAGCAGTGATGTCGCTGACAGTCGTGAAACAATGAGCATGGTGCGCCGCCATCTTCTCGGCAGAGTGCTTGGAAACCATATTGAGTTCGGCAGCCATCTGGTCACCATGATAACCGGCGAAATAGTCGTAGAGCGGTTTGCCGTTACCCGCTATCGATCGACCGATGCCGGTGGCATGGGTGGTGAAGAGGGTCGCTATGTTGGGACAATGGTCACGGAGATAGAAGATAGAGAAAGCCGTTTGCCACTCATTGGCATGGCAGCAGAAAACCCCTTTCTCACCCTTATTGAGCCATTTATACAAAGACTCCATGGCTTGACCGGCAGCATAGCCGAAGAGACAAGACTCGTCGTAGTCGCCATAGGCAGCATGGGACTGCACACCAAAGTTGTTCCACGCCCACGCATAGATAGCATCTTTCTCTGACCACAAGTGGTCAAAAGTGAGTAAGACAGCAATAGGTTGACCCGGTATATCCCAACGACCAATGCGGGTATGCGGATGTTTCCAACCTTTGAGCAAGGTCTTATCCTCACGGAAATAGATATCGCTATGGGCACCAAAGTCGACACCAAAGAAGATGACGTGATCGGGATGCTCCTTTTGCATAGAGGCTGCACGGGTAGAGAGAACGGCATAGATGCCGCCCACTTTGTTGCAGACCTCCCAAGAGGTCTCAAAAATGTAGGTGGGAGTATGGAGTATGGACTTATTCATGCACAATATCAGGGACAATTAAACGAAGGTATTCATCGGGGAAGGCAGGACGATTGGGGTACGCAGGCATGCCGTGAGGCGTGCGCTCGAACTGACCATTGACCACTTTCTTCTCCTGACCATCGAGGTACTTGACGAGCAAGTAGATGGCTAACTCTTGCCAATCCTTGGTGACACGTTCTGCCTGGGCGCAGGAGTAGTTCGTAAGGAACTTCACGCGTTGATCAGCGGACATCTTAGCGACAGTCTCGTCAATGGCTTTCATTTGACCATTAAACTTCTCCTCCCACATCCGCTGATGAGTGGTTATCTCGGGACGCATGGCAGAAGCCTTGGTATATGCCCAGTTAGCAACTACATTGAACACCCACCAAGCGGACGTCCAAGAGAAAGTGAGCATATCGCCATTGCCTTCGCGGAAACATTCGGGTACGCGGGTGATGGTGCTATACATGGGCACATAGACGCTCGTAGCAGCATCGTCCACACCGAACCAGAATATTCCTCCTGCATAAGCCGTCTCGGCACTACGCATCTGCGATACAAACGACCAACCGGTCTGTTGGGTCGCTATCGGACGCTCGTACCAGTATTGGACGGAGTCCAACTTGAATCCGAGTGAACCATAGCGCAGTTTGCTATGCCATGGACCAGCATCTACACCTTGGGTAATATCAAGAGGCGTGCCCTCATATTGGTCACGCATGCAGTCTTTGATCTCCTGCACAGACACTTTATGATTAGGTTGGATCCACAAGGGCGTACGGGTACCGCAGTCCTGACCTTTGGTCTGTATAAACGTCTTACCCGATGCGAAGTCGAAGTACTGATCCATATCATCGGAGAAATGGCGGAAGAATGACCAAACGCGGGCTTCGCATACATACAGACCCGTCAGGTCGTAGGGTGCAAAGATGGCTTGGTAATTGAAGTCCACATCCTTGCCGTTGAAGAGTTGGTTCTCGCGGGCGAAAGCTATCATCTTAGCATCCCACATCCAGTTACCATCCTTCGAGGTAGTGATAAGACCCTTGGTCTTAGCGCCTTTGACGGGTAGGGTAGTGACACGCGCCTGATTAGCATGGGCACAAATGCAACTATCGGGTACACGAACAGCGACCCAGTTCGCACCTTTCTGACCCTTACCCTTGCCAATCATCTCCATGATCCATATTTCGTTGGGATCACCAATAGAGAAAGTCTCACCTTCGGAGGCATAACCATATTCGTTCACGAGGGAGACCATGCATTGGATGGCTTCGCGGGCGGTCTTGCAGCGCTCCAGGGAGATATAAATGAGACTGCCATAGTCGATACCCACAGTGTCCCACATGGCGTCGATACCGCCCCATGTAGTCTCACCAATAGTGAGTTGGTGCTCATTGGTATTACCGACCACATTATAGGTATGTGCCACCTCGGGTATTTGTCCCAGGTTGCGACCGCTATCCCAGTCCTTAACGATACGCATGTCGCCCGGCTGATGATCGGCAGCGGGGACATAGTGCAGGAATCCATATAGGGTGTAACTATCAGCCGCGTAAGAGATGATAGTCGAACCATCTACCGAGGCGTTCTTACCGACTAAGAAATTGGTACATGCCTGTATAGGCGAAAGGCTATAGGCAATAGGTGCTAAAGCCAAAAGGAGAGTGAATATTCGTTTCATAATGAGCGATTGTTTCGTATTGGGGTGCAAAGGTACGTTTTTTTTTGCATATATGCAAATAAAAAATTATTTTTCTTTGATTATTCCGGTTTCGTAAGCGGTGCGGAGGCGGATGAGGTCTTGGACTTGGAGTTGCAGTTCCTGCCCAAGATCGGTATCGCGTACGCGGAGACGATGGGTGCTGAAGTCCTGCAAGAGGGTGCGGGAGTGGATGTCACAACCCGATAGGATAGCCTGCTGACGGGACTCAAACTCCTCGTGCTCAACGAGTTGAATGCCATGACTATTATAGATGAGGGTATAACCGGCAATGCCTGTCTTCTCCTGATAGGGCTTAGAGAACCCGCCATCGATAACAAACCGTTTGCCATTGGCACGCATGGGCGTTTCGCCCTGAATAGTCTTGACGGGGATATGGCCATTGATGATACGCCCTGTGTCGGGATCGAGTCCGAACTCGGAGAGGATCATGCGGCAGGTGGCTTCGTCATTGGCTAAAGTATAGTACGCCCCTTTGGCTTCTTTCTCCAACTCTTTGTCCTTGACGAAATAGCGTTCGAAGGTGGTCATCTTATCCTTATTATATAAAGGTGAGCCTGCGCCACACCAGAGGTAGAGCATATAATCAAGCGCATCGTCTTTCTTCTTGCCGCTTCCATAGTAGGCTAGTCGTACCACTTCGTCGATACGTTCCATCAAGGCGCGGCCGCTAACCACTTTGCCACAGACATTGAGGGACGTGAATGTGCCATCCTCGTTGAGAGGAATAGCCGCGTGGTAGAGTAGGAAGCCGTTGCGCACCAAGAAGAGCGAACCATGCTGATAGAGCAGCCGCAGATGTTTTTGCAGTTTCTCGGACTTGCGGAACGAGCGACTCAGTTGCGTCATCAGTTCTGCTTCCTCCTGCGAGAGGTCGTAAGGATGGGCAGGGTCGATGGTGGGCAGGTTCGTATCTAAGAGAGGGTAGGTCTTGCCGTGGATGGTAATCGTCCCTTTGGCATAGTCAATCTTATCGAGCAGCAGCCGGTCGGACATGTTCCACTCGGGATGGCGGAGAATAGTCTGCCCTTCGAGTTTGAACTGTAGGATAGACGCAGCCTTATGCATCTTAGCCATGAGTTGGGCAGAGCGGGTGAGACGTGGGTTGTTCTCAAAGTCTTTGGTCTGCCATATCGTACACGGGTCATTGCCGTAGGTCTCCATGGCGAAGTTAGCGAGAGGTAGGAGGTTGATGCCATACCCTTCCTCAAGGGTCTCTATGTTCGCGTAGCGTGTGCTCACGCGCAAGACGGTGGCAATAAGGGCTTGGTTACCGGCTGCGGCTCCCATCCATTCGATATCGTGATTACCCCACTGGACATCGTAGTCGTGAACGGTAGAGAGCACTTCCATGATCTTGTCAGCACCGGGTCCGCGATCGTAGATGTCTCCGACGACATGGAGCGTGTCGATAGCGAGACCGTGGATGAGGTACGATATCTGAATGAGTAAATCATCGGCGCTACCCGTCTCGATGATACCGTCTATGATAGCGCGGAAATAGTCGGAACGGTCATGCTCAATGGAACTCTCGTGGAGTAACTCTTCGATGACATAGGCAAAGTTATTGGGCAACAGTTTGCGCACCTTCGAACGCGAGTACTTCACCGTGACAGCGCGGGCTACGTCGGTGACTTGGTGGAGTCTTCTATGATACCATGTGTTTAGGTTAGAGGACGCTTCGCTACAGTTTAGAGGTGAGAGGTTGGGGAGTTCGTCGGAGAGAGGGATGATGCCGTTCTTGACGAGGTCGATGCGCTCATCGGGGTAGTAGATGAGGGCACAGAGGGCACGTTTCTCCTGCTCGGTGATAGTGTCGCCATAGAGATCGTCCACCTTGCGACGAAGGACACCGGAGGCGTTCTTGATCATGTGGATGAAGGCACTACTGGCACCATGGAGGTCGCTGACGAAATGCTCCGTACCTTTGGGTAGGCTCATGATGGCTTTGAGGTTGATGATCTCCGTGATAACCGCATTGCGGTTGGGAAACTTCTCACTCAGTAAGGTTAAATATCGGTCTGCCATGTTATGTACTATTTAGTTATTTACCATGTACTCTTTATTGGATCATTTACCATTTATTGGGTCATTTTCTTTGGCGACGAGCATACCACAGGCGGCGAGGATATCCTCGCCACGGGAACGGCGGATGGTGGCGGTGATACCATGTTCGGAGAGGTAATCGCGGAACCACTCCATACGATGTTCGTCGCTAGCAGGAAAATCATTATCCACTCCGGCATGGAAGCGGATGAGGTTAACGCGGCAATTGAGGCCACGGAGGAGACGTATCATTTCCTTCGCATGCCGCGGACTATCATTGACACCACCCCAGCAGATATACTCAAACGATACCCGTCGTTGGTGGCTAAAATCGTGTTGCTTAATAAGGGCCAGCACGTCCTCGAGACTGTACATCTTTTGGGCTGGCATGATATTCGCTCGCTCGGATGCAAAAGGATTATGCAGCGAGATAGCGAGATGGCAATCGCTTTCGGTAAGGAAGCGTTGCAGTCCGGGGATGATTCCGACGGACGAGACGGTGATACGCTTAGGACTCCAAGCGCAACCATAGGGGGCAGTGAGGATAGATAGGGAACGGAGAACTTCGTCGATATTATCCATAGGTTCGCCCTCACCCATGTAAACCACGTTGGTGAGACCGCCTTCGGCTGAAGGAGTATGGAGTAAGGCATCTATTTCGAAGATCTGGTTGAGGATCTCGGAGGCAGGGAGTTGACCGTGAAAACCGAGCGTGCCGGTCATACAGAAGCGACAACCCATCTTACACCCCACTTGCGTACTGACACAGAGCGTTGCTCTGTCTTCCTCGGGTATATACACCGATTCAATATATCTTGTAACCCGCTCACCGCTCACCGCTAATCGCTCACCGTTCACCTCAAACAGGTACTTTTTGGTGCCATCGACCGATTCGGCTACGCGAACAGGTGCATGGCGACCGACGCAATAAGAACCCTTCAGAGCCTCGCGACCCTGAAGGGAGATGTTGGTCATTTGGTCAATGGTTGTGACGCGTTGCACGTACAACCATTGAGCCAACTGTTTACCCGCAAACTTAGGCAAACCGACTTGCAGTGCGATGGCTTGCAGTTCGTCTATATTTTTGCCGAGTAAGGGTTCCATATTATCCAAAGTTATCGAAGCGGATATCTTCGTCTGCTACGCCCAAGGAGTGGAGCAGATCGAGTACGGTCTTCGCCATCATTGGGGGTCCACAGAGGTAGTATTCAATGTCTTCGGGAGCATCATGCTGCTTGAGATAGGTATCGCCCATAACAGGAGCAATAAAGCCCGCTGTATACTTGATTCCGAGTCCGTCGGCTTTGGGATCGGGACGGTCTAAAGCCAAGTGGAAATGGAAATTGGGGAAATCTTTCTCTAACTGCAGGAAGTCCTCCAAGAAGAATACCTCGTCGATAGCACGAGCGCCATAGAAATAGTGCATCTGACGATCGCGGCATTGACGCGTCTTGAGCATGTGCATGATCTGTGCACGGAGCGGAGCCATACCGGCACCACCACCGACCCATATCATCTCTTTCTTACTGTCATAGACAGGGTGGAACTCACCATAAGGACCAGACATACGTACTTTGTCGCCTGGTTTGAGTGAGAAGATATACGTAGAAGCGATACCGCAAGGTACATCCATGAACTCAGGTCCATTAGGACACTGGTCTTTGGGTTTGAAGGGTGGGGTCGCGATACGCACGGTCAAGGTGATGATATCACCCTCGTCGGGATAGTTAGCCATCGAGTAAGCACGGATGGTGGCTTCGGTGTTCTTCTGCTTGAGACCAAACAGACCAAAGTTCTTCCATGCAGGCAGGTAGAGGTCACCAATGAGACCTTTATCCATATCACGATCGTAGTCAATATCGTACTCAGGGATCTGGATCTGTGCATACGAACCGGGTTCAAAGTTCATGTGCTCACCTGGAGGCAGTTGTACCTTGAACTCCTTAATGAAGGTAGCGACGTTCTTATTGGAGATAACCTCGCATTCCCATTCTTTGACACCGAGGATCGACTCATCCATCTTGAGGGAGATATCGTTCTTCACTTTGACTTGGCAACCTAAACGCCAATGATCTTTCTGTTGCTTACGCGAGAAATGGACGGTCTCCGTGGGCAGGATCTCACCACCGCCGTCGAGTACTTGGCACTTACATTGTCCGCATGAACCTTTACCACCGCAAGCAGAAGGCAGGTGAACACCAGCCGCGTTGAGGGTAGCGAGAAGCGTACCGCCAGCAGGGATGTCATAAACCTTGTCACCATTGATGGTGGCTTTAACGTTGCCTGATGCTACGAGATAGCGTTTGGCAACGAGTAAGATAATAACAAGCAGGAGTATTACAACGAGGAATACTACAACTGCAGAAATGATTGCTGAAATATTCATTGTTCGTCCTCCTTATTAAATATTAAGTCCACTGAAGCACATGAAAGCGAGTGCCATCAAACCGACTGTGATAAAGGTGATACCAATACCTTGCAGCGGTTTGGGTACATCGTTGTACTCCATTTTTTCACGTATACCAGCTAATGCCACGATAGCGAGCATCCAACCTAAACCAGAACCAACAGCGAAAGCGAAGGCGTCGCCTAAGTTAGCAATGGCTTTGACATTCTCCGCATCGAGCAGCACGCGCTGTTGCATAAAGAGTGATCCACCCATGATGGCGCAGTTCACCGCGATCAGGGGCAGGAAGATACCTAACGAGTTATACAGCGAGGGGCTGAACTTCTCGACGATCATCTCCACCAATTGCGTGATAGCGGCAATGACCGCGATGAAGAGAATGAAACTGAGGTATCCTAAACCCATGGGGGTCAGTACATGCACTTGGAGCAGGTAGTTGATAGGCAGAGTGATCGTTTGCACGAAGACTACAGCCACACCTAAACCGGCAGCCGTCTTAACATCCTTCGACACAGCAAGGTATGAGCACATACCTAAGAAGAAGGCGAAAATCATATTGTCCGCAAAGATCGAGCGAACGAATAAACTAATTGCGTGTTCCATACTTTACTTCTTTTCTTCGTTAGCAATACGGTGAATCCAAATAACACAACCGACTAAGATCAGTGCCATGGCGGGCATGAGCATCATACCACAGTTCTCATACAGACCGCCGTTGGCGATGTACCAACTATCAGGGATGATTTGATAACCTAAGATCTTACCCGAACCTAGCAGTTCACGTACAAACGCTACCACCACTAAGATCCACGCATAACCAAAGCCGTTTCCTAAACCATCCATGAGGGACTCGCCGACGTTATTAGT
Organism: Bacteroidales bacterium UBA1735; assembly: GCA_002315745.1. Classification (GTDB taxonomy): domain Bacteria; phylum Bacteroidota; class Bacteroidia; order Bacteroidales; family Paludibacteraceae; genus Colicola. Next base: position 19,246 of record DCID01000036.1, read on the forward strand.
CATAGCGAACGCCTCGAGACGACCCATGAGGATACAGTTGGTAATGATCAGACCGATATAGACGCTGAGCTGCATAGCCACATCGTAGGCAAAGGCTTTGAGCACTTCGCTCACGATAGTCACTAAGGCAGCAACTACGACTAATTGCACAATGATACGGATACGCATCGGAATAGACTTACGAATGAGCGAAATGACAACATTCGACAGCGCTACGATGATGGTCACCGATATACCCATGACGAGAGCGGGCTTGAGTTGTACCGTGACGGCTAATGCCGAACAGATACCCAAGATCTGCACCACAACAGGGTTATTGATATTGAGGGGTCCCCAAAACGCCTCTTTTGTTTTCTTACTCAGCATAATCTGCCTCCTTTCCTTCCATTAAAAACTCTCTATACTCCTCCAAGTTGGTGGCGAGCATATCGTTGACACCTGTGGAGGTGATGGTAGCACCTGCGTAAGCGTCCACTTGCTCTTGACCTTCCTCAGCGGATTTACCCACTTTGAGGACAGCGATAGAACGAATAGCGCCTGTGGCGTCTTTGATATGTTTGCCAACGAACTGACTGCGGAACTTCTCCGTCACAATCTCGGCACCCAGACCTGGGGTCTCGGACTCGTGATTGAAGTTGATACCGAACACAGTGTTCTTATCGTCATTGAGCGCGAGATAACCGCCGATGCCACCCCACAGACCTTGTCCGTGAAGACGGAGCACATATTTGGTGGCGCTATCTACGTTGAACACATACACTTCGGTATTACCGCAAGCGATGGTGTCCTGACAAAGCTCTTTGTAGAGCGCAGCAGGATTAGCGACCGCATCAATGTCCTGATTGAGGGCAACCAGGATCTGTTTCTGCTTATCTAACAGCGCATTGGCTTGCTGACGAGGACTGAGCACTTGGCTAACAACCGCCAAAGCCACAGCCACGATAACGACTAAAACAGTCGCATAAATGATCGTATATACATTAGAATCTGTTTTCATAATTATGCTCTTTTTAGACGTTTATTAATATTGACACGAACTACGCACCAGTCGATGAGTGGTGCGAAAGCGTTACCGAGTAAGATGGCAAGCATCATACCCTCTGGATAACCGGGGTTGAAGACACGGATAACGATCACCATGAATCCGATGAGCGCACCATATATCCATTTACCGCACTCCGTACGAGCCGAGGTGACAGGATCGGTAGCCATAAAGACAGCACCGAAGAGCAGACCGCCCGTGGTGAGATGCATGTACCAAGGATAATTAGCCATGGCTGTTTCGGGACCATATTGGTTTACCAAGAAAGCCGTTAATCCAGCGGTACCTACGATAGCGAGCATCGTCTTCCACGAAGCTACACCGGTCGCAATGAGTAGGATGGCGCCTAACAGAATAGCCCAGCAGCAGGTCTCGCCCACGGAGCCAGGAATGAGTCCATTGAACATTGTCCAGAAATCGGCTGGAATAAACGAAGCATCCGCTGTGGTAGCCATCTGCGTGAGTGGGGTAGCACCGGTGAAGCCGTCCACTAAGGTCTTACCACCATCCCAGCCCCATGTACCTGCGGTACGAATGAAAGGCTCATCACCCGTCATATGGGTAGGATAAGCGAAGAAGAGGAACGCACGAGCGATAAGCGCTACGTTGAAGATATTATAGCCTGTACCGCCAAACACTTCCTTGGCGAAGACCACCGCAAAAGCGGTCGCAATAGCGAGCATCCAGAGCGGGGTGTCGATAGGAACGATGAGTGGGATGATGAAACCAGTTACGAGGAAACCTTCCGCTACTTCTTCGTGCTTGACTTGCGCAACGATGAACTCAATACCGAGACCTACCACGTAACTCACGATGATGAGCGGCAACACAGCCAACAGACCGAAACCAAAAGCTTTCCAGAACAAAATGCCCGTCAAAGCACCACGTACCAGTTCGCCCGTAGCGAGCAGGTGTTGGTAACCGACATTAAACATGCCGAACAGCATAGCAGGCACAAGCGCAAGTACGACGAGAATCATGGTACGCTTGCTGTCACTACCGTCGTGGATCTGAGCACCAACGCGTTTAGCCGTGGTGGTGGGAGTGAAGAGGAAAGTGTCGAACGCGTCGTAGAAACTGCTCAGTTTCTCCAACTTTCCACCTTGTTCAAAGTTCTTACCGAACTTCTTCCATAGATTATAGAACTTTTCCATTACTCAATCTCCTTTCTCATTTTGTCCAACGCCTCGCGTACAATTGCTTGCAGCGGCATCTTGGAGGTACATACATATTCGCAAAGGGCAAAATCCTCCGGTGCTACTTCGTTGGCACCGAGCTGCTCCATCTTATCTAAGTTACCGGCAATCATCGCTTTGATGAGGTACTCGGGATAGATATCCATAGGGAAGACTTTATCGTATTCGCCACTGACAATGATCGCACGACGACCACCTTTAAGGCGAGCGTCCCATTGATAATGCTTCTTACCAAAGAGCCAACGGGTCACGCAGTTGTCGAGCAACTTAGCAGGATCGGTCTTACCGAAGTTGAACCCGTTGAAACGGGGCAGTAACCAGCCCATGAACTCATGGTTCTCAGACCCTTCGTCGATAACGGTGAAGAGGTTATTGTACATGGAGATAGTATCGTCCAAGTCCACCTGATGACCATCGAGCACGTTACCAGCGATGTAACGGCAAGGCAGTTCCTTGTGCACATTGCAAGCGATGACGGCGCTAACAGGCATACCGGGCAGCACATTGTAGTACTGACGACCATAAGCTAAAGGACCTGCGAGGGCGACCTTGCGGGTCATGTCCACTTTGCCCGTAGCAAAGAAACGACCGATGATAGCCAATGATTGGATGTTAATCGTCCACATGGTATCACCCTTCACCATAGGCAGGATGTGATTGATCTGCACACTAGCGTTACCCGCTGGGTGTGGACCGGCAACCTCAAAGAGGGTGCAGTTCTTTAGACCACGGAACTCGGGAGCTGCAACGCCTGCGCGAACACCCACATAAACGGGTGCAATCGTGGAGAGGCGGTCAATAGCCGTTTGGAGAACCGATCCCTGTCCCTTAAGTACCCACTCGTAATCGGGGGCTAAAGGTGCAGAGCAAAAACTAGAGATGAAGATAGCACGAGGAGATTTGTTCGGCAGCGCGATGCAGTCGTAAGGACGTTGCTTAATCAACGGCCACAGACCCGCATTGAGCAGCAGAGCTTTAGGCTCCTGCGTGGTATCAAACGTCTCATACTCGATCGTAGCATCCGCTTCGATATTGATCGACATCACCTTACGACGGTCGCCACGGACAATGTCCACAACCTTACCGCTCACGGGCGAAGTGAAGAACATCTGCTCGAATGCCTTGTCGTGAAAGAGGTGTGAACCAGCCTTCACGCAGTCGCCAATCTTCACGTCTAACTTAGGCGTGATACCAGCGAAGTGGTCGGGGACAATACGGAAAACTGCAGGACGATTGACGCTACCGAGCGCCTTTTCTGCTGCACCATCCATGGGGATGTCCAAACCACGTTTCAAGAGGATTTGTTGCATGATAGTTTATAATTTATTATAATTTGACTCAAAAAATCGCGCAAAGGTACGAAAAAATTCTGAGAATACCAAATTATTTTATAAAAATAATCATTTTCCGCAAGTGAAGAGTACAAAATGCAAGAAATAACGCGAATAATTTGCGTATGTGGTGAAAAAAAAGTACTTTTGTGGGGTAATTTGGTAAAATACGGCTTTTTTATGAAAAATAAAGTAGTTTTGATGATGTGCCTCATGGTGTCCATGGGTGCGATGGCAGATGGCTTGACGGCTTGGATTCAAGGTGATTATAAAGCGCAAGTAATGACGGAGAGTGAGATGGACTCGGTCTTTGCTCTATCTACGGCGACGGAAGCACCTCGATATCGGCTTGAATATGAGAACAAGAAGTCTATTTTTCGCCGTTCGTTTGAGGCGGATTGGTATGTGATAGATACACGCAAAAATACCCGCACGCATTTGAGTGATGAACCTGTCCGCAATGCGGTGTTGTCGCCCAATAATAGGTATGTCGTTTATAGCAAGCATAACAACCTCTATATCTTCAAGTTAGACTATATGACAGAGGTGTCCATTACCTCTACCAAAGACCTGATAAATGGTACGGCAGATTGGTTGTATGAAGAGGAGTTTGGGGTGACGGGGATGGTCGCTTTCTCGCCCGACTCGAAGCAGATTGCTTTTGTGCAATTGGATGACCGCGGTGTGAGCGAGTTTGCTTGGCAGACGATGTTGGATGAGGGGATGCCCCAAACGCATGCAATACGTTATCCACGCGTGGGTACGACACTTCCTAAGGTGAACGTGTGCGTATATGATATTTACTACAAAACCATCAAAACGATGAACCTCGGTTCGTTGGAAGATAGTTATGTACCGCGTATCGCGTGGACTAATCCTGTGGCGAAAGGCAAAGAACCTGCTGAACCGCAGTTGGTAGTGGAAAAAATGAATCGTGACCAAAACGAGATGAGCGTCTATATGGTTAATCCCAAATCGACTGTTTCAACGCTCTTCTACCAAGAGAAAAGTGATCGCTATTTCGTCGATTATAGCCTCTTTAATCAGTGGCAATGGTTGAATGATGGACGTGTTATCATCGTTAGTGAGAAGGAGGATTGGCGGCAATTATATTTGCTCTCTGCACAAGGCAAGCAACTGCGCTGTCTCTCGCCCGAAGGTATGGATGTGACCCAAGTGTATGGCGTGGATGAAACAACACAAACAGTCTATTATCAAGCCGCACCCAATGCCCTGACACGGCAGTGTTATGCGGTGGACTTGAAGAAAGGAACCAACCATCTTTTGACCGAAGGAGAAGGTGTGCATAGTCTCACTCTCTCGCCCGATAAAAAGCAAGCGATAGAGAATTATCATAACCATTTGAAACCCAATGTGTTTACTTTGTACGACTTGCGGGGGACAAAGATGATCCGACGCGATGAGGTGATGAATAATGACGAAGTGGCGGCTAGATGGCAACAGTCGGGAATGTCCGCGAAGAACTATTTCCGCCTGCCCACGGAGCGCGGCGACGAGTTGGATGCATGGATGATCCTGCCATCTAACTTTGATGCCAACAATCGCTATCCGGTCGTGCTGATGCACTATTCGGGTCCTGCCAGTCAGCAGGTGATAGATCGTTGGCGTATCGGCTTTGGACATTATCTTGCTTCGCAAGGATACGTGGTGATCAATGCGGATCCGCGTGGTACGGATTGTCGCGGACGGAAGTGGCGCAATGAGACCTATATGCATTTGGGACAGAAAGAGGCGGAAGATCAACTGTCGGTTGCTCGTTATGCAGCGACTTTGCCGTATGTGGACAGTGCGCGTATAGCGATGATAGGGTGGAGTTATGGTGGTTATCAGACGATACGTACGATGTGCGAACCGAGTTCTATCATCCGTTGCGGCGTAGCGATTGCGCCTGTGACCGATTGGACTTTGTACGATGCGGCTTATACAGAGCGATTTATGCGTCGTGCTCAAGTGAATGAGAGCGGGTATGAAAAAGCAAGTCTGATCCCGATGGCGAAGCAATTGAATGGACAGTTACTGATCGTCCATGGTTTAGCAGACGATAATGTGCATGCACAAAACACGTTCCTATTGGTGGACGCGTTGGTGCAAGCGGGCAAACAGTTTGATATGCAAGTCTATCCCGACGATAACCATTTCATGCGGCAGCGGGCTAACTACGAGCATTTGCATCGCCGTATTCTCCGTTTCTTAGCGGAATACCTATGATAGGCGATATACGATATCAGATGCCGGCGATGGTGCAGTGGCTTTATCGCGGTGTGACATGGCGAGGGGATAAGACGCGTAAAGTGGCTTATTTGACTTTTGATGATGGTCCTTTGCCCATGGTAACCCCGCGTGTGTTAGAGATATTGAAACATTACCAGGTGCCTGCTACTTTTTTTATGGTGGGCGAGAATGCGGAACGTTACCCCGAACTGGTGCAAATGGTGATAGAGGAGGGACATAAGATTGGTAACCATACTTTTAATCACCTTAAAGGCATACGGGTGACGACGAAAGACTATATGAACAATGTGGCTAAAGCGGATGTGGTGTTGCAGGGTACGCGTCTATTTCGTCCACCATATGGAAAAATGAGTGGTGCACAGAAAAAAGCATTAAACGAACGGGGTTATCGTATATGTTTGTGGGATGTACTCACGCATGATTATGACGCAGCCTATTCGTCGGAACAGATGGTAGCGATTGTGAAACGATATACGCGGCATGGCAGTATTATCAATTTTCATGATTCCGTCAAGTCCAACGAGCGGATGTTAGCGGCTTTGCCTCAAGTAATAGAATATTTACAAAATGAAGGATATGTATTGGAAACGTTATAAATCGTTATTGTTGTGGTTGTCGTTATGGTTGTGGTTGTCGTTATGGTTGTGGTTGTCGTTGACGTTGTCGGGCTGTGCCAACCGGGGGGTAGGACCTCAAGGGGGGCCAGTGGATTCTATTCCGCCTGTGGTGGTGAAAGAAGATCCCGTCAATGGAACCCTCAACTATCACGAGAAAGATCGCAAGATAGAGATTACGTTTGACGAGTATGTCCAACTCAATAATGTGTCCAAGAACTTGCTTATCTCGCCACCTCAATTGGTGCTACCGGATGTGAAAGTGTTTGGAAAAAAAGTGAGCGTCACTTTTGCGGAACCGCTATTAGATAGCACTACTTATACTTTGGAGTTTGGACAAGCTATCTGTGACTATCACGAGCAAGTGCCGTTGCAGTCCTATACCTATTCGTTCTCGACGGGTGATTGGATCGACTCGCTCTGTATAGCAGGGTATGTGGTTAACTCGGCAGATCTCAATCCTATCTCAGGAGTGATTGTGGGTGTGCATCGGGATAGTAGTGATGCGATGTTTACTAAGTTCCCGTTCATGCGTATCGCTCGCACGGATAGTACGGGCTGGTTCTGTGTCAATAACTTGGCTCCGGGACGCTATCGTCTGTTTGCGCTGAACGATATGAGTGCTGATTATTGCTACCAACCGGGGGAAGGGTTAGCCTTTATGGAGTCGATGATTGCGGCCTATCAGCCATCCGATTCGGTGGTGGAGGTGCCGACATTATGGTATTTTAATGAGAATAAACAACGTACCTATTTCCAACGTTGGAAGCGGGAGAAAGCGCATCGTGTACAACTGCTTTTCTCGGCTCCGATGACAGAGACTCCGCGTTGGCGTTCGCTTCGCCCGTCGGAAGTGGATTCAACTCGTTCTGATTCAGCGTGGGTAGATTGGCTAGACTATACGTGGGTGCAGAAAAATGAGCGTCAGGACACCATTACCTTGTGGTTGACAGACTCTGCCGCCATTCGTCAGGATAGTTTATGGCTTGAATTGAGTTATCTTAAGTCAGATTCGATGGGACAATTGCGGCCTCAGATGGATACCTTGACGATTGTTTATCGGGCACCGCGTCTGTCTGCCAAAGCAAAGGCGAAGGTGGAGAGAACTGCCAAGAATCGCAAACTGTCTATTCAGTCTAATGCTAAGAATGCGTTCGATATCTATTTGCCGCTGCAACTCTCTATGGAGACACCCATTGATTCGATGTGGATAGACAAAATATCGTTATGGCAACGGGTAGATACGGCGCTTCAGCCCTTACCATTAAAGTTAGCAGCAACGGATTCGTCGAGAATGAGTTATGCGATTGAGCATGTGTGGGAACCGAAAGCATCGTATGAATTACATGTGGATTCGGCGGCGTTTAGAGATATGTATGGTGTAGTCAATGATTCGATGGGATGGAAGTGGACTATCAAATCCTTGGAGGAATATGCGACATTGCGTATTCGTCTCAAACATTTTGTACCTCAAGCGCGTGTACAGATTCTCAATGACAAGGATCAAGTGCTGCGTGACGAACCTGCTACGCCCGATGGAACGCTGTTTAAATATCTCGCGCCCAAGGCGTGCTACGTGCGCATGTATATAGATAAGGATAACAATGGTGAATGGACAACGGGTGATTGGGATAGCAAACGCCAGCCTGAGCCAGTTTACTATTTTCCGTCCAAACTAATGCTTCGTGCCAACTGGGATTTTGAGGAAGAGTTTGATCACTTGGCTCTGCCCCAACTCGATTCCAAACCGCAGGTTCTAGTCAAAGACGCTGCCACTGCCACGAAAAAGTAAAATTTTCTGCCAATTTGTCAGTCTGTTTAGCCCTGTGTCAGTAGAAAAACTACTTGGCACGGGGTTTGTTGAGTTTAAGGTGAACTAGAAGCTCTAGAAGTTCTAGATAGCCTAGATAGCCTAGATAGCCTAGCAAGCCTAGATAGCCTAGCAAGCCAGGAAAGCCTAGAGCGCCTAGAAAGAAAAAGAAAATAAAAAATAAAGCAAAAACTAAACAAATTATACAACTATGAGTAAAATTATTGGAATTGACTTAGGAACAACAAACTCCTGTGTCGCAGTTATGGAAGGCAATGAGCCTATGGTAATCACCAACTCGGAAGGTAAACGTACTACTCCATCCGTGATTGGATTTGTAGATGGTGGTGAGCGTAAAGTAGGTGATCCTGCTAAGCGTCAGGCGATCACAAACCCGACCAAGACCGTATATTCGATCAAGCGTTTTATGGGTGAAACCTATGATCGTTTGGCTAACGAGATTGCCCGCGTACCTTATAAAGTGGTGAAAGGCGATAACAATACTCCTCGTGTGGACATTGATGGTCGTCTCTATACTCCACAAGAGATCTCGGCTATTATCCTGCAAAAGATGAAGAAGACAGCCGAGGACTATCTGGGACAAGAGGTCACGGAAGCCGTCATCACGGTACCTGCATACTTCAACGATAGCCAACGTCAGGCTACCAAGGAAGCCGGTGAGATTGCTGGTCTGAATGTTCGTCGTATTGTGAACGAGCCTACGGCTGCGGCTTTGGCTTATGGTCTCGATAAGAGCAATAAAGACCTCAAGATCGTGGTATTCGACTGCGGTGGTGGTACCCATGATGTATCCGTACTGGAGTTGGGCGATGGCGTGTTCGAAGTAAAAGCAACGGCTGGTGATACCCACCTCGGTGGTGACGATTTTGATCATCGTATCATTGATTGGCTCGTGGATGAGTTCAAGAAAGATAATGGCGGTGCCGATCTGAGCAAGGATCCTATGGCTATGCAACGCCTTAAAGAGGCGGCTGAGAAAGCTAAGATAGAGTTGTCTAACACGACTTCGACGGAGATCAACTTGCCGTATATCATGCCAGTCAATGGTGTACCTGCTCACTTAGTCAAGACATTGAGCCGTGCTAAGTTTGAGATGCTGATTGATGATTTGGTAAAGCGTACGATTGCTCCTTGCGAAACCTGCTTGAAGAATGCTAATTTGAGTAAGTCGGATATTGACGAAGTGATTTTGGTGGGTGGTTCGACCCGTATCCCTGCTATTCAAGCAGCGGTAGAATCGTTCTTCGGCAAAGCTCCTAATAAGAGTGTTAACCCAGACGAAGTCGTTGCCGTAGGTGCCGCTATCCAAGGTGGCGTGCTCACGGGTGAAGTAAAGGATGTACTGCTCCTCGATGTCACTCCGTTGAGCCTCGGTATCGAGACGATGGGTGGCGTGATGACCCGCATGATTGAGGCAAACACCACTATTCCTACGAAAAAACAAGAGGTGTTCACGACTGCGGTAGATAATCAGCCTTCGGTTGAGATCAAGGTGCTGCAAGGTGAGCGTCCTATGGCGGCACAGAACAAGCAGATTGGTATCTTCCACTTGGACGGCATCATGCCAGCCCGCCGTGGTGAGCCACAGATTGAGGTGACCTTCGATATTGATGCTAATGGTATATTGAATGTGACCGCCAAGGATAAGGCTACGGGTAAGGAGCAGAAGATCCGTATCGAGGCTTCGAGTGGTCTGTCTGACGACGAGATCAAGCGCATGAAAGCCGAGGCAGAGGCCAATGCTGAGGCTGATAAGAAGGAGAAAGAGCGCATCGAGAAACTGAATAAGGCGGATGCTACTATTTTCCAAACGGAGAAACAGTTGCAAGAACTCGGCGATAAGATCCCCGCAGACAAGAAAGCACCTATTGAGGCTGCTTTGAAGAACCTCAAAGAGGCTTACGAGAAGAAGGATGCTGACTTGTGCGAGCAATACAATAACGAGTTGATGACCGCTTTCCAGGCTGCATCGCAAGATATGTATAACGCAGCTAATGCAGCTGGTCAGCAAGCAGGCGCGAGCGACAACCACAACGATAACCACAACGATAACCACAACCACAACCAAAATGACAACGGTGCTGAAGATGTGGATTTTGAAGAGGTTAAGTAACAAAAAAGTGATTTTTTTCGCAAAACTCTTGCGTATATCAAAAAAAAGAAGTACCTTTGCACGCTTTTTCGTGCGGAGGTGCTTTTTTTATCTTGCATTTGTCCGCGCACGAGGAGAAAGCAAACATTCGTTTAACCCTTTAATACTCGGGTAACAAGTGTCGCTATGCGCCCCTTGCCGACCGAGCCAACTGCAATGGCAGAAAATTTATCTCTCCAGAACTTCGACTGGGATGCCTACGAGAAAGAATCGAAAGGCCAAAAAAATGAAGAAATCATCTCCCGTTATGATGCTACTCTGAATGCGATCAAGGACGATCAAGTCGTTGAGGGTACTGTTATGTCTATCAACAAGCGTGAGGTTGTTGTTAACGTAGGTTTCAAGTCCGATGGTATCGTGCCTGCAACCGAGTTCCGTTACAACCCTGATCTGAAGGTTGGTGACAAAGTGGAGGTTTATATTGCGAGTCAGGAAGACAAAAAAGGTCAACTCGTTCTCTCGCACAAGGAAGCTCGCGCAGCACGCAGCTGGGATCGCGTTAACGACGCTTGCAACGCAGGTGAGATCGTTACCGGTTACATCAAGTGCCGTACGAAGGGCGGTATGATCGTGGATGTATTAGGTATGGAAGCATTCTTACCTGGTAGCCAGATCGACGTTAAGCCTATTCGTGACTATGATGTATTCGTGGGCAAAACTATGGAATTCAAGATTGTCAAAGTTAATCAAGACTTCCGCAATGTCGTTGTTTCTCATAAGGCTCTTATCGAGGCTGAGATGGAAGCACAACGCGCAGAGATCGTTTCTCACTTGGAGAAAGGTCAGGTACTCGAAGGTGTGGTTAAGAACATCACGAACTATGGTGTATTCATCGACCTCGGTGGCGTAGATGGTTTGATCCATATCACCGACTTGAGTTGGGGTCGCGTAGGTGATCCTCATGAGTTACTCGAACTCGAGCAGAAGATCAACGTTGTTATCCTTGACTTCGATGATGAGAAGCGTCGTATCGCTCTCGGCTTGAAGCAACTCACTCCACATCCATGGGATGCACTGCCTGCTGATTTGAAGGTAGGTGACACGATCCATGGTAAGGTTGTTGTGATGACTGACTACGGAGCATTCGTTGAGGTTGCTCCTGGCGTAGAAGGTCTGGTTCACGTATCAGAAATGAGTTGGAGCCAACACCTCCGCAGCGCTAATGACTTCCTCAAAGTAGGTCAAGAGGTTGATACCGTAGTATTGTCTCTCGATCGCGACGAGCGTAAGATGTCGTTAGGTATCAAGCAACTGAAGGCTGATCCTTGGGAGAATGTAACCGAGAAATATGCCGTAGGTACACGTCACTTCGCTAAGGTTCGTAACTTCACCAACTTCGGTGTCTTTGTAGAGATCGAAGAGGGCGTAGATGGTCTCATTCACATCAGCGACCTGAGCTGGACGAAGAAGATCAAACACCCCAATGAGTTCACTTCTATCGGTGCTGAGATCGAGGTTGTTGTACTGGAGATCGACAAAGAGAACCGTCGCTTGAGCTTAGGCCACAAGCAACTCGAGGATAATCCTTGGGAGGAGCTGGAGGCTAAGTATGGCGTAGACTCTGTAGTAGAAGGTAAGATCGTTGAACTCAGCGATAAGGGTGCTGTTGTATCCTTAGAGGACGGCGTAGAAGCATTCTGCACCACTCGTCACCTCGCTAAGGAAGACAAGTCTGCATCTAAGGTGGGCGATACCTTGACCTTCAAGGTAATCGAGTTCAGCCGTGAGTCGAAGCGTATCCTCGTTAGCCACCTCCGTACTTGGGAGGAGCGCAAGGAAGCTCCTGCAAAGGAGAGCAAGGCTGCTAAGAAAGAGCCAGCACTCGACCTGCCTAAGGTAGAGAAGACCACCCTGGGTGACCTCTCTGTATTGGCTGAGTTGAAGGCAAGCTTGGATGCTCCTGTAGAGGAGAAACCTGCTAAGAAAGCTGCTGCTAAGAAGGCTGCTAAGGAAGAAGCTCCTGTAGAGGAGGCTGCTGCCGAAGAGAAAAAGCCTGCTAAGAAAGCTGCTGCTAAGAAGGAGGCTCCTGCTAAGAAGGAAGCTGCTGCAAAGAAAGCTCCCGCTAAGAAGGCTGCAAAGAAAGACGCTGAATAATTATAAGCGTTGTCCTGTGATGGAATAACGAACGTTATCCCGCACAATAATCAGTTGACCATTCTCGATGCGTTTTATATGAGACGCGGGAGAGTGGTCTTCTGTTTGCTCAATACCCATTTCTTGGCATATAGGTACTAAGGTGTAGGGCTTAATATCGTAGTCCTCTTTAGAAAAATCGTTCGATGTAATCGCCGTGATGGGGATATTATGCAAGGTGCCCTGATGGCGCTTGTTGGTGGTTATCTCCTTGAAGTCATAGATGATGTCGTACGTCGTTGTGGTCACGCAAGTGATGGTGCAGTTGCCTTGAATCAACTTCTGCGACACAAAAGAACCACCCTCGAAGTAGTCGTAGTAGGTGTATTTCTTATTGATGCAACCGGGATTGTCGGAGTCCTTAGGGTCGGTGATGGTATAGGTGCCGCTGAGGTCGGTGGCAGATGCGCAGAAGAGATCTAACCGCATAACGTGTCCATCCTCTCCTTCGATACCATATCCGTCAAAAGTGAGCCCCTCTGAGGTTAACCAGAGTTGATGGTTAAAGTACTTATAAGGTGTTTCGCCACTGTAGTGACCATAGTACAAATCGACGCCTTTGACGAGCGTGGTATCTTTCGAATCTCCACCTCCGCCGCCTCGAAGTTCGATCGAGAGGGTCATGAACTTCAATTGTCCGGCACTAGTCGTTTTCTTTCCATAGTCGGCTTTGGCACTAATGGTGAAGGAAACCGACTTAGCCGCGCCGTTCCAGATAGGGTCGGTTTGGGATGCTTGTGTCATCTTTCCGGTGGAAGGTGTGAGTGCGGCAAGTTGGCTCATATCGCATGAACCGAAGGTGATGGCATACATCGTATCGGTGGAAGTGATGGTGATCTTGCCGTTGGCATAGACGCATAGATAACCGGTAGTCAGCATCTGTGGTTTGGTTTGTCCAGTTGCTTTCTCGGCGGTGATGGTGATACTGTCAGCCGTCGCCGAAAGGGGAGACTTTTGCTGTACGTCAAACATGTCTGCCATGACTAGGGTAATAATGGATAAAAGAATGGTGTTGATCATAGTTCTTGATATTTGATGGGCACAAAATTACAAAAAAATATGAATATCACCAAATTTTGTCCATAAAAATACTTAAAATTTGCATATTTGCGAAAAAAATAGTACTTTTGCGGCATGAAAATAATTATTTTAGGTACAGCATGGCCGTATCGTGGTGGTTTAGCTACGTTTAACGAGCGTCTCGCCCGTCAGTTTCAGGACGAAGGGCACGAGGTGATGGTGTGGACTTTTACGCTCCAATATCCTTCCTTCCTTTTCCCGGGTAAGACCCAATACACTTCCGATCCTGCGCCCGAGGGACTGCATATAGAGCGTCGTCTCAACGCGTGCAATCCTTTTAATTGGTTACGCGTAGCGCGCGCGTTGCGCCGCCTGCAACCCGATATGCTCATCTGCTGCTATTGGATGGCATTCTTTGCCCCGCTGTATGGTACGATTTGTCGCTTGGTGAAGCGTAATCACCATACCCGCTGTGTGGCGCTGGTGCACAATATGTTCCCGCATGAGAAGAGTGTGCTCGACAAACTCTGTGCGCCGTATTTCGTTCATAGTCAGGATGCTTTCGTGGCACTGAGCGAATCGGTAGTTCACGATATCCATACCCTCACTTCTGCACCTGCGACTTCGTCGCCGCATCCCATCTATGACCATTATGGCGCGCGATTGAGCAAAGAGGAGGCTTGTGCCAAATTGGGGCTTGATGCCACCAAACAGTATATGTTGTTCTTCGGATTAGTACGTGCGTATAAGGGGTTGGATCTACTGTTGGATGCCATGGGAAAAATTAAAGAAACCTTGCCCGATGTGCAGTTGCTCATCGCGGGCGAGTTCTACGAGGACGAAGATAAGTACCGCCAGCAGATAGCGCGTGAGGAACTGACCGACCGTGTGATTATTCGCAATGAGTTTATCACGGATAGCGAGTTAGCACTCTATTTCGGTGCGGCAGACTTGATTGTTCAGCCCTATAAATCTGCCACCCAGAGTGGTGTGACGCAGGTCGCCTTCCACTTTGAGAAACCGATCTTAGTGACCAATGTGGGTGGATTGGGTGAGATTGTGCACCATGAGAAAATGGGCTATGCCGTTGCGCCCGATGGGCAGGAGATCGCAGAGTCGATAGTTGACTATTTCTTGCATAACCGCCAAGCGGCTTTTACCAAGTACTTGCAAAAAGAGAAAGTACGCTACAGTTGGGACAAACTCACTGCCGCGTTTGAGAATATCGTAAAATTATAGAATTATGAAGAATATTGATTGGAAAAAGTGGTTGCCTAATCTCATTATTTTAGGCGTGTTTATTATCGCATCGGCTATCTATTTTTGGCCAGTATTGCAGGGTAAAGTAATTAATGCAAGTGATTGTATCAATGCTATATCTGCAGTTCAAGAATCTGTTGAATATTTTGAAGAAACGGGTGATCGGACATTTTGGAACAATTCGCTCTTTTGTGGTATGCCAAACTATCAAATAGGTGGTGGAGCATACATTTTAAATACTATTTTGCGACCTATTCGCTCTTTTTTCTCATTAGGTAATGGCAGTGCCTTTTTTGTTTTTCTATTTTATTTATGTGCATTCTTCTTATTGCTTCGTTCATTTAAGATTAATAAATGGCTGAGTATGGCCGGTGCTTTTGGTATTGCTTTGAGTAGTTATTTCTTCGTAATAATAGCGGCTGCACATAATGGAAAGTGCTATTCCATCACGTGGATGATGTTGGTTGTAGTTGGGTTTATCTTAACCTACCGCAAACAATATGGATGGGGGGCATTACTCATTATGTTCTTCACCTATATTGGTTTCTTCTTACACCCGCAGATGAGTTATTATATCTGCATGATGATTGGCATCTTCTTCTTTGCCGAACTCGCTATTGCTGCCAAAGCCAAAGAATGGAAACATTTTGCTATTGCAACGGCTGTCTTTGCGGCTTCCTTTGGTATAGGAATGGGAATGGGTAGTGCCAATATCTTTGCCAATCAGGAATATGCGGAGCAGACGATGCGTGGTGGGCACTCGGATTTAGCCAAAGTCACCGATGCTACCAATAAAACGAAGGGTTTAGACTTAGATTATGCCACCGCGTGGAGCGAAGGCATCGACGAATGTTGGACGTTCCTTATACCCAATTATATGGGCGGTGCGAGTGGCTATAACTTAGGAAAGGATAGTCAACTCGAAAAAGATCTTAAGAAAATGGGCGTTTCTGCGCGCCAAGCCAAAGGTTTTTGTCAAGGTGCTCCTACCTATTGGGGCGAAAAAGCATTTACTTCGGGTCCCGTATATATGGGGGCAATCGTGATTCTCCTGTTCCTGTTGGGATTACTCATTGTTTCGGGTCCGTACAAATGGGCATTATTAGTAGCTACCTTATTCTCCGTAATGCTTAGTTGGGGACATAATTTCATGCCGTTGACGGAACTTTTCTTCAACTATTTCCCCATGTACAATAAGTTCCGTGCAGTGGAGTCTATCTTGATTGTAGCAGAAATAACTGTACCGATTTTAGGTTTCTTGGCACTCAAAGCGATTGCCGACGGACAACTGCCTTGGCAGAAAGTGAAGAAGAGTATCTTCATCGCTGGTGGTGTAACGGCTGCGGCTTGCTTGCTGATGGCGATGTTCAGCGGTAGTATCGATGTGACCTCTTCCTATGATGCGCAATGGAAAGGACAGGTCGGAGACCAAATCTATCGCGCTATCTTAGACCAACGTCAAGCCCTCATTAGTGCAGACGCTTGGCGCAGTTTGATCTTTGTACTCTTAGGTGGATTGGTAGTATTCGTATATGCTTATCAACGCAACAAACAGACTGAAGAAGTGGCTATCCAGAAGTGGACGCGCTATGCGGGTATCGCATTAACCATACTCATTGTAGCAGATATGTGGGCAGTAGATAAACGTTTCTGCAACGACGATAATTTCGTTTTATCCAAGGATCGTGATAAAGCCTTCAAGATGCTACCTTACGAAAAACAGTTGTTGGCACAAGACACCTCTTACTATCGCGTCTTGAACTTGACCGTCAGTACCTTCAATGATGCACGTACTTCGTATTATCTGAAGTCCATCGGTGGCTATTCGGCAGCCAAACTGCGCCGTTATCAGGACTTGATCGACGAGCATATATCGAAGATGCACATGCCCGTACTCAATATGCTCAATACCAAGTATATTATCTCCAAAGGTCAGGATGGACAACCTTTCCCGTACCTTAATCCTGATGCGATGGGTAACTGTTGGCTCGTGGATGAGTTAGTGGCGGTTGATAACGCCAATGCCGAATCCGAGGCACTGAACACAATTGATCTTCGTTACAAGGCAGTTTATGACGAGACCTATGCTCCGAATGCGAAGATTGGTCAATACCCAGAGGCAAGTACCCTGATGGCATTTGACAAGGAGAAAATCGAGTGCATACAACATAATCCGAAGACCTTGACCTATTATGCGCAAGTGGAGCAACCACGTACCGCCGTTTTCTCGGAGATCTATTATCCGTTTGGATGGGAAGCGACGATCGATGGTCAACCTACAGACATTTTCCGCGTCAATTATATGCTACGCGCCATTACGTTGCCCGCAGGCGAACATGAGATCGTCTTCACTTTTGAACCCGAAAGTGTGCGCAAGGGAAATATCTTGTCGCTCATTTGTTTCGGAATTTTCTTATTGACGCTAGTAGGTGTAGTGGGGATTAAACTATATCGAAAAAAGAACGAGTAAGATCTATCGCAGCTCCCATCGCGACATCCATGTTGTAATACTCCCAATCCGCGAAACGCCCTGTGAAATAGATACCCGATGGTGCTAAGCGTTTTTTGAGTTGTTGAATCATTGCACGTGTTCCATTATCTTGAATGGGATACGTGTATTGATTATAATGGTGCGTGAGATAAGTCGGATGGTAGGGCATGGCTTGTAGATTGCGGAGAATATCCTCTTTTATGATTTCATCTGTGAACTCTACCGTTGCCGTGATGCGGTTGGTAGCCAAAGATGGGGCGTTGTTCTTTGGAGAGAAATTACCTGTACAAATGATGCGATGTGCCTTGTATTGATCACTTGGGAGATAAATCCAAGTGTATGGATTTTTATCAATCTCACAGAATACGGCGGTTGTTCCGTGACTTTCTAATGCTTCAATAGGTTGCACAAATTCGGTCACATCTACACCTTCCAATATAGAAACAAGTTGTTTGATGTTCCCGCAGAAGACGACATTGTCAAAGCGCTCGCCATTGACTAATATGCCATCTTTTTCTGTCTGTATAGATGAAATAGGTGAATTATAGCGAATAGTCAGCCCTTCCGCCAAACGGTTAGCGAGGAACTGCGACCCTTTTTCTTTTTCGTAATAGAATGTGGCATGTACAAACTGCTTTTCCTCGATATGATGTTGGTTGTTATAGCGCATCTCCTCCACTGTGGGCATTGGCAATTTGCCTTCCAGCCAAGTTAGTGGTACTGTATTCAGAGGTCTGCGCCATACTTTATGGTTATAGGGCTGGAAATAGCAATCGTAGAGGGTTTGTCCAAAACGAAGACGCAAGAAGTCTTCAAAGTTTTGTGGTTGCCATTTTTTCTGCTCAATTTCTATCTCATCCAAGTCTTTGTAGAAAGCCTCTTGTATAGACTGGTCAAAGCAGTAGATGTGGTTCTCAATAGGATAGGGAACAACCAACTCATCGCGCATGTGCACTACGGAGTAACGATCAGTCTTGCGGAACTCTGTACCTTGGTCGAACCGATTCCAAAACCAGTCCAGCACATCTTGTCGCTTGGAATTGAACACATGTCCACCGCAGGTATGAAAGAGATTGCCTTGTACGTCTTGACAACGAATGAGTCCTCCGGGTTGGCTCTCTTTTTCATATACAATAACTTCGTTTTCGGGCTTATGGCTCAACTGCTGTGCGATGGTCAGTCCAGACACGCCTGCTCCTATGACGGCGATACGTTTCATAATTCTGCGATGATTTGTTCCAATTGCTTAGCAACACTAGAAGTATAATGTTTTTGCATATATTCACGATGTTTCTCCCAATCAACATCCGTTGTACGGGCTCGATCCAAAGCGGCAGCAAACTGCTCGTAAGTCTCTAAATGTGGGCAGAATGATGGCAATTCATAATAGCGCGTATCGGCATTATCGGGATAGCGTAATAACGGGTGGCATCCTGCTGCAATGATCTCCAAGAAATGGGGAGTGACCTGACTATATCCATTCGTATTCCGCGAACCATCAATCCCTGGTGTTGAATAAAGGCAAGCACGAGCTTGACGGATAAGAGAGATGTATATCTCCCGAGAATCTGTGGGAGATACTATTTCATTCTTTTCATTGACATAGATGGCTGCTCCGTCTTTGAAATCACGTCTCACAAAAGTGATATCGGGATGTTCCGCCAAGTAACGTGTTAGGTATTGCTTGAGAATAGGATTCTGACGTCCAGCAATAAAAAGATCAAATTTCTTTTCATATTGTGTACCTTCTGCCAATGCGTATTTATTCGAAATAGATAATGGCAAGTGGCGAATCTTTGATAATCCTAAGCCGTGCAGATATTCATATACCTCTCTACTCGATACACAGATCACTTTATTGCGCCAATATTGCGCATACCATAGCCGCACTTTCCATGGCTGGCGGATATAAAAATCAATGATACAAGGAATGATGTTCCTTTTATTGTTTCCATTATGTCGCATGGTGCACATCTCGTAGGCAAAAGCGGGCTGATTGGTTTGAAGCCAGTTGAGCACGAAAGGCAGGTATTTGGAATAGCGTTGATTCTTCCATGGATGGTTGAAACTGAGCGGCGCTTGGAAATAGGTGCACAACTCATCCTCCCACTCATAGACTAGATCATTGGCATGATGAGGATCAATCTTTCGATTAGAAACAATAGTAGTTATTTTCATTTTTGCAATTTCTTTTTTAGTTTCTTAGGCCAGCCCATAATCCGTTGCGGCACTTTGATGCACCAGCGGATCGTCTTGTCTAATCCATAGCGTAGGGTGTCAGATGGCTTTTCTTTAGTCACCTGCACATCGCCACGCATAGTTGCCGTTTCAGCAATCAAGGCATCTATGCGGGCTTTTTGTTTCCCAACTTCTTTTTGCCAATGTTTTACAATAAACGATGGCGTAGAATAGAATCGTGATAACCACGAGTGCTGGCAGAGCAGGTTGCCTTGCTTGTCGTAGAGCATCGTTGTCCATCCGTCTGTATGTTTCTTACTTGGCAGATAAAGTGTCTTAAACCGATATGCCAACCAAAAGAAAAACGGATAATATGGCTCTAATCCGAAGCGTTCATATAGTGGTTCCCGAATCAGTATCTCGGTGGGATAAGTGGCCTTCATCTCGTCTATATGTGCGCGGTAGTCGAACGACTTAACCTGATTGCGTATGGCATCGGCATCTCCTGCCTGCTCGCGAATCAGTCGTAAGTTGAACACATTAAAGAACGGATTGGTGACCAGAGGATTGCCATTACGAGGTGTGCCCCCACCGCCATCTGGACAGCCTGCATTGGTATAACCTTCTTTGACCACTTTATCCACGAGTTGCATAACGGCTTCGGTGTTAGCAATGAAGCAATCCTCATCCACATTGATAGCGATGTCGCAATCAGTATCGCGGAGCATCGTATAGAAATAGCCATCTGCCGATTGATCCGTCAATCTCACGCATGGCAGTCCCATCGTCTCATAAAAGAGACGGGACTTTTCATATAGCCGAAGATCAAACGAACGGCAGAAGATCTTGATTGTTGTACTATTATTTGTCATAACCTAACATAAGTGTCTTGATAATAGGAATTTTTGAAATGATCCATGTACCAAATGAGCATACAACTAAAATAATCATTGCTCCTAATGGTGCGATGACCAAGTTAAATAAGAGTGGAGATATATGGTCATACATAATTGGACAAAACCGATTGTGAATGATAAAAATGAAGGTTTGTAATATATAGATACCTAGTGTCAATTGTCCGCAACGTGCAAGGATATTATTGGGTGAAAATTTCCATCGTTGCTCAAGCCATAATGCCGATGCGATTAATCCTATTGAACCAATGATGCCAGTAAAATGACGGTATAAGCGTAAATATAAAATGCTAGGAGAATCCGTGAATACATATTTACCCCATCCAATCAAACATATCAAGAACAAAGGTAAGGCAATGGCGGAAATCTTAAGTGAATGAGAACGCCATTCATCGTAGTGACTACCACCCAAAACGCCAATAATGAATGACGGGTACATCCACTCAACGGAATAAATAGGTATCCATTGACTTGCGATGATGGTTATAGGTATATACAGCCATTCTTTTTTTACACATAGTTTGCCAATATATGCGAGAATGAAGCAAAGAAATAAACTTTTTAGAAACCAGAAATTAGTAATAAATGTGGAGAAAATGGTTTTATCTACACTAACTCCATTTATAAACGGCTGAATCATGTTGCCTAAACTCATTAGTGTGCCCCAAGTAAAACATGGAAGAAGCAACTGCTTAAATTTCTTCCACACAAACTGTCCAATAGGCAATTCCAATGCATGCCCTGCAAAAAAACCAGATAGCATCATGAATAGTGGTAGATGAAAAGAGTATATATATACAAAAGCCGGCTCATCTAAGTAATGCGATGATAATAAGAATTGCAACATGTGCCCCCAAATAACGAGCCACATAGCAAATAGTTTGAGAATATCTATGGAATATATGCGCTGGTTCATATTTGTATTAATAGTGTATCCATTCTATAATAGGGGTTAATAGTGCTTTTTTAATATATATCCAAACCAACTCTCGGCGGTAGTCGTGCCATAATCCGTGGGACTTGGCGAAGTTTATCAATGCGCCAAAAGCTTGACGTTTGGCTTTTCCACGCCACACATGCTTGCCATGACTGATGCTGTCGCCATGAATCACGTAGTGGTAGAGTGGGGCATCGATTTGCGCAATGCGTGCGACTGTCAAGTAACACTCGCCCATAAAACAACTATCCTCGCCGCTTTTAGAGTCAGGAAAACGTATCGCATATTCGTTCAGCCACTCTCGACGGAAAAGCATAGTGGTGAAGTTACTCACAAAGTGGCGAAGAATCAACCGACGTTGCGCATATGTAACCTTCCCACAACCAATCTCGGGATTGCGCATAACTCGTGTAGAACCATCT
The DNA here is from genome assembly GCA_002315745.1 of Bacteroidales bacterium UBA1735. GTDB lineage: Bacteria > Bacteroidota > Bacteroidia > Bacteroidales > Paludibacteraceae > Colicola. The sequence continues at coordinate 41,020 of DCID01000036.1, forward strand.
GGATAGTCCAAAATGGCAGCGGCAGAACTGAGGTCGGCATGATGCTTTTGTGCTTGGACATAGAGTCGCTCATACATAGTGGGCTCGACCCAATCGTCCGCATCGCAGAAAGCGATATATTCGCCTGTGGCATGTTCCATCCCTACGTTACGCGCCACTCCAGGACCCGCATTTTGGGGTGTTTCCACGATATGCCAAGATGAGGACACTTGCCGTGCTTCGATAAACTTCCGCGCAATAGTCATACTCTCATCTTTCCCATGGTCGTCCACGAGTATCACCTCCAACTCCTTCAAAGTCTGGCGGGCAATACTATCCAAGCACCTCTCTAAAAAAGGCGCTACGTTGTAAACGGGGATAATAACACTTATTTTACTTTTTCCACCAATCATCGTTACATTGGCAAATGGTTCTACATAATTCATTCATTACGAGGCACATCTCACGGCTGATCTTTGCCTCTCGGTCATATTGATATTTCCAAGGCGTGAATTGCACCAACTTCCGTTCCGCACAAGCATAAAAAGCCTTGCCAAATGGCTTGTATCGTTGGGCAAATCCGTTATCCATAATCTCTATTACAGGCAGTTGCTCCATAAAGAGTATGTCTCGTATCTCTCGCTCTTTGGGACTGATGAATGCCGACACAATGACCGCTCCCTCACGTGCTACGGCTATGATGGCTTCTTTCTGTTGCTCAAAACGGTCGATATCCAATCGATGACAAACTAGCGGCAGTTTGCGTTCGCACATCAGCACCTGTTTGTCTCCAATCCAATCGAGCCCATCCGTCAGTCGCTTTGCGACAGTCTCTTGCGCATTTTGGCACGCTGCAGCGTTATTCTTAAAAAACGAGTCGCGTGCGATAACCGCGAGTGCCGTTTCTGTCGTCCAACTGCTCTGTTGTCCGCGGTTGAGACGGAAGCAAGGGGCGTTCTCACCCCGTATGAGCCGTTTCTCCGCTTGTGTGCAGATATATTCAATCTTCGTTTGCACTTCCTCTTGCGTGATAGGCACTACGTCATTGTAGCCATGTACAAAGACTGAGGGTCCACGATAAGAGTAGGAGTGGTCTCTGTCCTGCCATTGTAGCGCTGCCTTTCGCGCTATAGCGCTTTTTCCCATACATTGCTCTCTCTGCATATTCCGCCATTCAATGCCCAAGATGTCCCAATAGGCATGGGTACATCCAATCATGAATCCGTTGACAATCTGTCCCAGATGCTCGCCATGTTGCGGTTGGATATATAGTAATCCGTGAAAATGCTCGGGCATAGCTTCTGCCGCGATGATCTCCACCTGTGGATGATACTGCGGTATAGATTTCCACACCTCCATCACTTTCTTCCCCAACTCCGAGTATTGTACATGTGGCATATCCTCCTCAGTAGTGCCCCCGACGCGCCCTTCTATACTCCCCAATACAGGCACTTCATCCCGCGTATTGAGCGTGATAAAGAAGTACCCCTCCGTGTAGTCGATGTTTTTATCGCGCTTCAGTGCATCTGGTAGGGTGGCTTTCTTCTCGTCTATCTTCTCTTTTTGCTTGTCGGTGAGCGTCATCGGTATAATTTATTGGGATATTTGCGATAACAACGTTCTTTGGTATGCATAATCCGTGTTACATAGCCATCCTTTAGATCCCAATTTTTGATAGGTGTCATAAAGGAATCAGAGTATATAGCACGCAACCAACCATCCGTATCTTTAGGCATCCAAATCTGCAAACCTAAAAACTCACGGCGCTCCATCTCACATGCGGGAACATAAGAACGATCACAAGGGAAACCATCCGTAGCATTTGCCTCTTTCCATTCTTTTGTCTCATGCTTGCGAGGAATGTAACAATAAAAATCTTTGCCGTCTTTGTAATAGTAGAAAATATCCAAATGGATTTGTTTATACGCATAAGACTCCTCCATTATTGTGCCTGATTCTGCAAGGACATTTTGACAACGTAAACGGAATCCCGCATCTTCCATAATCTGATGTAGATTATGAGGAACTTGATCTGCCAAAATGCCTACATCAATATCAGGGTCATAACTGATAAATCCATGGTCACGGTATGCACCAAGAAGGACGCCAAATGTCAAGAACGCCTGTACTCCCATTGAGGAGAATGTTTGGTCGGCTCTAGACAACATAGCAAGTCCATCGTGTTTCATGTGATGGGCTTGAATTTCAAACTTGATATAATTAATTACTCGAACTGCGGATTGATACAACCCTAACTTGACGAATATTTTAACGATGAAGTCTCTCATATTTTACATAAAATCATTTTCTCTCCCCAACCATATACCATATCAATGATCGGACAGGGAACATTATTTTCGTGCGCTAAATCGTGAAGTAGGCGTAACCCAAATGGGAAATCCTCTGTAAAATAGCGGCTCTTAAAATCTGGTATCCAACCACCTTCGGTTTTTTTCATGGGTGAATAGATTGTTTCATAAGATGGTATGCTTCTCAATTTGGCAGTCAATGAGGCGGCATCCGTTGAATCGTAATGATGAAGGAGTGTTTTGAAATGTTTAGTGCCTACTTGAAGAACATGTAATAACTCAAAAAGTTCCTTGTCCATCTGTATTTCTATCTCTGATGCCTCATCTGTCCAATCCCAATAAAAGCGAGGATTAGTGTTGTAAACTTGCCCATGCCAATCTTTCCACATGGTGTACAATCGTCCCGTATGAAGAATCGGATTGCTATTACTTAATGTTACCTCATAGAAAGAATCAACCTTATTCACAGAGGTGAGAAAAAGCCGAGAGAGTTCCTTTATAAACACATCTGTATTCTCCACATTCTCTACCGCGACTAACAACTCGTCCTTATATCCAAGCAGATGAGCCGTTCGTCCATATTCTTCGACGCGCGATATATAAGGTACACGTTGAAAAGCAAATAAACCTTGTTTTTGAGGTAGTAACTGATGGGCAAAAAGGAAGAATCCAGTATTACCAACTACCGCCCCAACAATAGTACTTGCCGATAAATAGGAGCGTATCTCCAGCAAGGTGCTCTCTATTAGATATGCAGGTAAACACAACAGCACAATATCTGCTTGCGGAATGACAACTTGGGGTTGATTACTAATTTTATCCAAGTGCCCATGAAAGATTCTACCATTAGGATCATCTACCACAAAGGAAGACTGCCAAGACTCAGGATGCTTGGTGTATAAGGATACTGATACTCCTTTGGCTGACGACAATACTGCGCTGCAAGTATGTCCAAGTCCTCCTCCTCCACAAATGCAGATATGCGTCATAATCCCTTCAAAGCCTCAATCAATAAATCATTATCTTTGATGTCACGAACTGCCAAACGAATATAAGGCGCATGGCACTTATTCGTGCAATCTTTAATCAAGATATTCTTCTCTTTGAGCAAACGAATCGCCAGCTCTCGCGGGCTATGTAGCGCTTTCACTTCGCATAGTACATAGTTGGCTTCGGTTGGCAACACACGCAACCACGATATTCCCTTTAATTGCTCCACAAACCGACTCCGTTCCTCACGGAAAGCTTCCATTGCTTGTTGATAAACTTTCTCGTACTTGCCTAAAATCTGCAAGAAGAATTCGCCAAACGAGTTGATGTTCCATATCGCTAAACTGCGGCGGATGTTGGTCATTAGCATATTATTGCT
>DCID01000036.1:44734-54756 GCA_002315745.1 Bacteroidales bacterium UBA1735
TTTACGACCACTAACTTGTCATGCTGCTCCAATACGGCATTGTTCAAGAATGTTGGATGTTCAGTCGAGAAATCTATAAAACTTTCATCCAACACTAGGACTATATCGTGTTTTTGACACCATTCTATCAGTCTCAAACAATCTTTATATGGGATATAATTGCCACTTGGATTATCGGGATTGATTAGCACCAACGACCAGATGTTTTTATCCGCAAAATAGCGCATCAAGTCATCCGCTGTGTATCTGAAATCAGGAGCTTTGGTCTCGTAAGCCACCACTTGTTCGGGTAGCAGTCGATTGGGATATTCCTCAAATGTCGGACGCACCACGCCTACCTTACCTAACATCTGTTCCGTCAATGCCTTAATCAACTCTGCTGCGCCATTTCCCACGGCAATATAGTCTTGACGCACATCAAAGTCTTTGGCAACTAGTAGGTTGTTTACACGCTGCCCAGACGGATATTCAGTCAGTAAGCGATCAAAATTAGCTGCTAACTCATCGCGCAAACGTCGATTTGGGAAGTAGGGGTTGACTAGATAGCAGAAATCCAATACATGCGGATAACGCCAATATCCACCATAGCGTGAGCACAATAAATCGTATTGTTTATTCGTGAAAATAGACTCTGCAATATCTAAATCCTGTATATCGTCAATCTCGTACCATTGTTCGCCACTTAATGGCAAAGCCCGCATACCCGAGTTGTCTAACATGTTGATCACCCGTAGCACTTGCTCGTAGTACTCGTTTTTGCCCAGTGCCTTGCAGTAGGCCTCCAAGAAAGGCACGTACATGTTCTGTGCAAACTCCCGCGAGAACTTATACACATTCACAGTCTTGTAATAGGTCGGGATTTCGTCGTAACGGAATTGGCTATTGGGGATGAACCGACGAATACGATTCTCTTCGTCAATAGTTACCACGGTGCCATCCATCCAACTCTCAAACTTATCCACCAATGCCAAACTGGGGTAAGGGTTGTTTAGCAGTTTCTCAATCACGGCATTCTCCATGATGATATCGGATTCAAAGAGCAACGTGTCTTCTTTCTCCAACCAGTCTTTTGCCATGTAGAGCGAGTAGATATTGTTGGTCTTGTCATACACCGTGTTCTCCACAAACTCCAAAGGCGTGGTGATATCTAATGTTTGCAGATACTCCCGTAGTTCTTTGGCTTTGTAACCAATGACCATCACCACTCGTGACAACTTGTATTGATCTAACTGATGCAACAGACGTGAAATCAGCGTTTCACCGCCAACTTCAATCATACATTTGGTGTGTCCCTTGGTCAATTCTCCAAGGCGCTTTCCCATTCCCGCTGCTAAAATAATTGCTTGCATATATTGTTCTTATTTCCTAATTCCTAATTCAAAATTCCTAATTCTCATTATTGTTCCCTCAACCGCAACCCCCAAAAAGCGGTCGTTGGTTGTCTTACATATTGATTTTCTCTAATGTGACAATCTATTCACATGTGGTAACTTAAAGAGTGTCTTTTGCTGCTCTATTTCACGCCTAAGTGCCTCCTGTGTGGGCATATTAGATATAGCAGATTCTCCACACAGCGTGTGGAATTTTTGTCTATCTATATAGAATATATCAGGAAACGTTCGAGCAAAATCAATGAAATGATAAAGGTTCGTTTCACTAAAACTCTCACCGTATGTCGCGGACAGCATGGCGGACAACTCTTTTACTACCTGTTTACCATAAGTGGCGCGGTCTTCATTGTTGAAATTGTCCGAAATAATACGTTTGCCTAACAACCAATTTCGTTTTGTCAATATCAGATTAACCGAACGGTAAGCAACATTTTGAGCTTGTTCGATGACGCTAACAATATCCTTGTGTAGCATGCCAAGCTCATTCATAATATTCTTTTTATCTATCAACTCCATCTTTTTAGGTCTTTGATTTTATCAAAATAAAAATATGCTGTCATTTTCGCAATCTATGTCTATTCTATCAATTGCCCCTCATCAGGATCCATGTAGGCATGAGTTCGGAGGAGATAATTATTCGCCTCGTCAAAAGATGTACATGGGATAGTGGCTGCATACTGCTGCAAACGTTGTAGCACCTGAACAAACACACTGGCATCACCCTGTCGACTCAGTTTCTTCAGCGAAAGGATATAATTGTCCCGATAAACATTCGGTATGATAATCTTGCATTGATTGGCTGCCGACAATTCGGCATTCATCATCACACGTGCTGTGCGACCATTACCATCGTTGAACGGATGCACTTCGCTTACCAAAAAATGCATCATCACCGCACGGGCAAAGGGGTTTTGCAAAGCTTGATAGAATTGAAAACCTTGTTTTAGTGTGCCACGCACCAAATTGAAGTCCACAAAAAAAGTTTCACCTGCATGGTTATTCTCCATCTTAAATAGCCCTGGATGTTTTGCTTCTCTTGCAGACAACAACACTCGATGACGAGCTTGCAGCATCTGTATCAACTCATCTCCTGATTGTGGCAATCTAATCATTTCTGCGCGATTGCTTACCAAATAGAAGGTACCTAAGATATCATGCGAATCATCATATCGAGCAACCAATGGTTGATTGGTATCAATAATCTGCTGTGCATCTTTGACCGTAAATTCCGTACCTTCAATATAGTTAGAGAAATAACTCTCAAAAAATGCAAAGGTTCTAAATTGTTCTGTTGTACTATTCTGCTCTTTACAATCGGCAAAAGTTTCGTTGTTTAGGTAAATAAATAATTTATGAAACATCTCTAATCGATGGGCATCGTATGGCTCTCCCATAGCACGAGCAATGGCGATAGGCGATGTAAGTATTTTAGTTGTGTGTGTGTTTAATATGGCACTAATTAAACGGTTTAACTGTGTGAACTCACTCGTCATATTAAGGCGAGAAGAAACCTCGCGAGCGTGTTCTCTTAACTGATTGATAGCTTCTTCACCATTCACACGAATAATCTGTTCCAGTTTGTTTTCAATCTCTTGTTGTGACAAACATTTGACAGCTCCTTTACCCTTGTTGGATGGCTGCATATTCTCCAAAAAAGCTCGTGCTTGCTGAGATACATACAGTCCTTCTATGAACGGAGTGTCTTCTGCCTCGCCTTGAGGACCTTCAATCAAATGTACAGTCACTCCTGGCAATTCTACTTTGCGACTATACGAATAGGTTAGGAAAATATCTCCATCTGTGGTGGGGCTATATTCAAAAGCTGTTCGGTGGCTAAGTACTGCTTGTGGAAACAACCTACCCAACACTCGAAATAGATTTCTCCGAATGACAGCTGAAGCATCATCCTGCAAGTTAGATGTATATACTTTAGGTGCTATTCGTTTAATTTTACCAGCAGCCAACAAGGTGGATATATGTCTTGACGACTCTTTGTCAGTACCTGCAAAAACTACTTCTTGTAAAATTTGATATCCTATGTCTTGTGGATTTTTTTCCATTATTTTATAAATTTTGTGCAAAGATAGGGATTTTTTTAGATTACTGCAACTTTTTTTAGGGATTTTTTTAGATTATTTGTTGTTTTTTGTGGATTTTTGTCGATTAACCTACTTCCCAACCCTCTTATACGCCTCCGCCAACTTCTTATACCCAAGCACCTCCACAAACTTCACCAACAACCTATCCGCCTCCTCTATCGTCTGACACCTTTCCATTCCTCTTACATAACTCTCCTCGTTGCTGCCTTTATTGGCAATCTTTATCGTCACCGTATTCTTCCCCTCGTCCAAGTATTGCTTCAAAAAATAGCGGTACTTGTCGCAAGTACACCCTTTCGCTTTGGCTTCTTGGTATTGCTCCAAAAATGCCCGATATGCTTCCAAGTTTTGTTTTAGCTCATGGTAAGCCGCTGTGGCATCATGCATTTTGTTATGAGTCGTAACTTCCCTTTCCGTAACGGGATGCGCCTCTTTATTGCGCTTGCCAATCATACGAGTGTTTATGTCCCCTGACAATGAATTGGTGACAAACATCATATCACCATGGCTTTTGACTTTGCCATGCAACGCTTTCACTTGATCTATAGGTACAACTTTTGCCATATCAATTACGGATCTTTATCGGTAGTACATCGGTAGTAGCAGCATCTGTTAGTTAGCTTTTACTTACCTCTTAATTTAGTGATAAAACCGTGTGCCGGGGAGGCAGGAGAAGGAATCGATGACGCCGACCACGCGGTTCGTTTCGTCCAAGACGATGAGGGAGTGGATGGAGTAGTGGTTCATCTGCTCGCCGGCTTCGACAATACGCGCCTTGGCTTGAATGGTTTTGGGGTTACGAGCCATGACCTCTGCCACAGGGGTCGTGAAGAACGCTTCCTTCAAGCGATGCATCGCCCGACGGACGTCACCATCGGTGATGATGCCTACTAGTTGGTCTCCTTCAGTCACAATGGCTAATCCTAACTTGCCCTGCGTGATGAGTTCAATCACTTCGCCCATCTTATCCGTCGGCGATACAAAGGGTAGGTTGTCCTTAAACATCATATCTTCGACGCGTGTGAGTAGGCGTTTGCCTAAGTCTCCACCGGGGTGCAAGCGTGCGAAATCGCCCGACTGGAAATGGCGTTCGCTCATGAGTGCACAGGCAATGGCATCGCCCATCGCCATGGTGACCGTAGTCGAAGAGGTGGGCACTAAATTCAGTGGGTCAGCCTCTTTCTCAACGGCGATATGGATATGGATATCCGCGTAGCGCGCCAAGAGCGACTCGGGGTTACTGCTCATGCCGATGATCTGAATGCCACGTTCCTTAAGTAATGGAATGAATCGCACCAGTTCGTCCGTCATGCCCGAATAGGAGATTGCCATCACCACATCGTCCGTGCCGATCATGCCTAAGTCGCCATGATAAGCGTCCAGCGGATTGAGGTAGAAAGAGGGTGTGCCCGTGCTGGCGAGTGTGGCAGCAATCTTCGAACCTATATGTCCCGACTTGCCTACGCCCGTGACGATGACCTTGCCCCGGCAGTTAAGGATGAGACGCACGGCGCGCTCGAACTGCTCGTCGATATGATCGATGGTATCCAAAATCGCTTGCGCCTCAATGCGCAGACATTGTTTGCCTTCTTCGAGTATCATGTTATAAATCTTCTATATACGTTATTTTGCGGTTGGTTTCTTCGCCTTCGACGATGTGAATAGGCACCTCGGGCAGGTAGCGATGCAGGATGCCACAGTCGTCGGTAAAGACCCTCTCCGACTCTCCCTCAAAGGGAGAGGGTTGCAGGAATCGCTCATACGCCTCGCGGATGAGGTTTAAGCGGAACGCTTGTGGCGTCTGTGCCCGCCACATCGTTGTGCGGTCGGGGATGTCCACCAGCGTAGCAGTCTTTATTCCGACAGCGTCAGCGGTCTTTATTCCATCAGCGTCAGCGGTCTTAACCCTGTACATCGTGTCCGTAGCTGGCACGGCGACAGTTACCGCCTCGTGCGTCTCCAACGCGTGGCACACATCCTCAATGATCCGTCGACTCACAAAAGGTCGTGCCGCATCGTGAATCAGGATATTGACATCCTGCAACCTGTAACCTGTGTCCTGTAACCTCTCAATCGCATGCCAACTGCTCTCCCACCGCTCTTTTCCGCCCGCAACGACTTGGACACCCTGTACGTCATTGATCCAATCAGGATGCATGACGACGAGGACATCATCTATCATTGGGCAAGCGCGGAACGCGTCGATACAGGTCTGCAAAACAGTCCGTCCGTCGTCTAACGTACGCAACTGTTTGGGTAACCCTGCACCAAAGCGTTTGCCTGTACCTCCCGCTAATATGACAGCGATATTGGTCATAAAACGCCGCAAAGATACAACTTTTTTTTGGAATATGCAAATATTTTGGAGAAATAGTGCTATTTTATAGTTTTTTGCAGGTGTATATACAATTCAAGTGGCGGAATGACGGTGTGGCGGTTTTCCGCCATTCCGCCACTCCGCCACTACGAAGTGTGACGGAAAAGGTCTATTCCACTATTGCCCCTTGGGCATTATAGTAGATGCCGTTGCCGCAATGCGATTGGTGTATATTTGCTAGTCCCTATTCACGAAACGGATACCACATTTGATATAGGCTTGGTGGACATTGTCATCAATTGCATTGCGTCCACCAGTGAACTGATAACCAGCACCCACAATCAGTCGTTTCCATTCGACACCGATACCAGCGCGAGCATATAGACCACAAACCCACTCTTTATCAATCTTATGGTTAAAATTCAATTCACGAACATTGAGACCCGCTGCACCATCTAAGAAGGGGTATACGTCGCGAATGGGAAAATAACAACGCATGTTGGCATACATGGGTATTTGCATGGTGTACACCGAACTATAGTCTTTAAAACTAACCAACGAACCTTCTACACCAAATCCGAAACCAATGAAGTAATAGTCTGAAACGCGTGCACCCACAGTCAAATGAGCACCCATTCCCAAATTCTCTTTGCCACACGTAATCTGAGGCGCTGCATCCAATTGAAGATATGTCTTTTGGGAACGAACGCGTTCGATGGTATCAATCCGTGTCACGGTATCCACCTTCACAATCTCTTTGATCTTCTCTACATAATTGGTGATAGTGTCATGGATGATGATTGGTTCGCCATTTACTACTTGAGTCGTACTAGTGGCGGGAGAAACCTTTGGCTCTTCACGTATCACTTGCGGTTGTGCAATTTCTCCTTGCGGAACACACAATAGAACATCACTCTTATTTAACCACGATTTAGCTCCACGTACATTTAGCAATATCCCATCTGGGTGGTATTTGGAATCAATTTGTGACACTTGATGCGGTTCGCCATAGACCCACGAAGATATGGACTCACCGGTGGAATAATGGGTGGTGGTTTTTTTTACAAATACGAAGTCACCTTCCTTAATTTCCGTTTGTGCGAAAAGGATCATGGGTAAAGCCATGCAGATGAGTGTGAGAGTTTTTCTCATGATATGTTCCCTTATACGTGTCGGGCGCAACTATTAAATAGTGATTATTTTGGTTGTTTACAAATTGTTTTATTCAGGTATACACACAAAAAGCGTGAACTTTTCGTTCGCTTCATTTGATCTTTTGAGGTTCTGGACTACCTTAACAATTCAAATAATGCACGGAAAACTCACGCCAAAAACGTGAGCGTGCAAAACCATGCTTGAATTGTTATCGATTCTTGAAAGTGTCCAGTTTTCAAAAGATCAAGTTTAGGCTTACAACGCTTATCTTTATTTGCCACTGCAAATCTATGTCCCGCTGTTTAACGTCTGTCGGCGACGCTCGCTTTTTATCGTTGTGCGAGGCAACGTATAGTTATTTTAATTCGATATGTTCAGTAGATGGGATACGGAATGAAAAGACGCTTTTCCCATCTTTGTTGGTAAAGCAGAAATCACCCTTATTAATAATATCCATCCCAATCACAACATCGTATGCCGCACCATCACATTCCAGTGCTCTTATGTTAAGGACAGCATCACCTGTTGGCAATCCTATGTGTATAAGATATTCATTAACCATCTTTGAACCATCAAAACCATCCACCCTACATTTCCCAATGGGTGTTAAGTTAAGATAGCGTATTACAGCCCCTGAGATTAAGGTTTGCGTTGCGCCTGTATCCCATGCTGCATCTTTAATATTTATCACCTTACTCGGCTTTTCTTTTGATAAATCAACACCAGGATAGATGCAGCATTCTGTCATAATAGCATCTTCCAGTGATTCAAACTTCTTTGAAAATACCCCCATCGCAATTAGTTCATTTGAATACCACCCAACAATACTGTAACGGGCGGAATGTTTATATTATTTTCAACTCGGAGCACACGCGCATAACCTGAGTGCGATACTCGGTTGTTTGGCCTTTTGGGCATAAACTCCATTCTACAATTTTCAAAATTGTTTAAATCTAAAGTTGCCATAATGTTATTATTTTTTCTAATTTCGCCGCAAAAATACAACTTTTTTCTGATATATGCAAACTTTATTGTAAAAAAGTCTGTTTTATTTACATTTTACAAGAAAATAAGGTTAAAATAGAGTGATTGTGTGGGGGTAAACGCCCACTTTTACCTCGGTGGCGGGGGAGAGGGGATTGCCGTCTATCTCGATGGGGAGAGAGTGATCGAAGTGGAAAAGATGCTCTGCGAATTGAGTGTATTGAACATATGGCGACTCAATAGGTCGCGTGTTGCGGATGAGGCGGCAGAGTTCGAGGTGGAGTCGCCACCGCGGACAACGCAGTTCGTAACTCGTTATCGTCCCGTCATCCAGTCGTGCGTTGGGACAAGGATAGAGGTTGCCGCTAATACGGCGATTATTGCATAGCGAGAGGAAATATGGTTGCTCTTTTGCCCAACAACGAAAAGCAATAGCGATATAGGATAACTCGTTGAGATGTAGGGTGTTGAAGAATCGCTTACAACGATTGTTTCTCTCCATTTCGCGGGCAATAGCAGCGGCAAAACCGACACTGGCTTCGTTGATGAAACGATAGGTTGTTTTATTCGCCGTTAGTTCACCCACATCGACCTTTTGAAACGCTGCGCCTTGGAGGTAGCGCTTCGTCTTTTCGACACAGGAGAGGGCTGGACTAATCTGCGAACAGAGACTGTTGCTCGTGCCGGCAGGTAGAAGGATGAAACGATATTTCTCCGGCTGTGGCAAGCGATTGAGCAGTTGATTGAACGTGCCATCTCCACCTATGACTAAGATATCCGAGGCGTCGGGTAGGTCGGTCGGTTGTTCGGGCAGTTCGACCCATGTCACATGCGCATGTAGAAGTTGATGTTGCACTTCTTGCCATCGTTGCGCGGCGCGACCAGAACCTGCTTTGGGATTGAAATAGACGTAGAGAGACATGCTTATTGGCGGAGTTGAATACGATGGATGAGGTGTAATAAACCTTGTTTGATCTTAGTGACAATACGCCAAGTCGAACTTGCTTGTGGGATGTCGGTTAAGATAATATCCTGCGTACCCGATTCGGTATCCTGTTCGGGATAGACAATGAGTTGGCTATAATCGGCATAGAATCGAGATAGCATGGATGGCAACTGTGCGAATAGTGGGTTATAAGATGGTGTCGATTGGCGGGCAGAGAGGAAGACAACCAGATCGTTGTGCTTGGTTTCTCGCGCCATCATCATCACATCTTCCCAGTCCTCTATTTCTTGATAGGATGCGCGGAGGAACTTGCCCGGACGATTGGAGAATGCTTTGAGGGCTTGCCGCGCCTCGGCGGTGGCGAAGAAAGTCACTTTGGCACCAATCTGTCCACTTAACCTACGGATAAAACCGAAACATGAGATGAAGTCTTGCTCTTTCTCCGCATAACGTGGTACAGCCACTAAGATGCGCGAGATGGTGTTGAGTGGTTGCTGCTCCTTATATATAATAGAGGTTCGGCTGTTGTGTTCAATCATCGTCTGTGCCTCTGCTGTTTCGTCACATTCGGCGTAATGGGTATTGGGCAGTTGACTGAAGGTGGCTAACTGCTCCAAATTAGCGCGCATGGTGTTGTTCACGCCAATGAGCGACCACTCGTTGCTGTGGCTGTCGTTCTCTATTTTCGCGTCTTCTAAGAGAGCCAACTCCTTGGCAGCATGTTCGGTTACGAAAGAGGAAATAGTGCATAGCACCAATATCATCACAATCGCACCATTGAGGATCTCGGCATTGAAGAATCCTGCTTGGTAACCGATGGTCACAATGGCTAAGGTACCTGCCGCTGTTGCGTGAGTCAGACCGAACATCAGTTGCCGCTCCAGAGGCAGCAAGTGGAAAAGACGTTGTCCTGCCCATGAAGCGAGCCATTTGCCTGCTAACTTGGTGATAATCATCACTAAGGCGATGAGGATGATCCACCATCCTGCGTGGAAAGTGTGGATATCGACCATTAGCCCGACGCCCATCAGGAAGATAGGAACGAAGATGGTGTTGCCAATGAAATTGATACGTCCCATCAACTGGCTGCGATTGGGTACACGACCATTGAGTGCGACGCCGCAAAGGAA
>DCID01000036.1:54831-61498 GCA_002315745.1 Bacteroidales bacterium UBA1735
ACCAAAACGAACTGCAAGGATTCATCTTGCCACCGCTTGAAGAACCACTGTGATATCTTGGGGAAGATATAAATGATACTGCCTAAGAAAAGAACCAACTTACCTATCCATACCCAGAAATCTCCGGTTTGGCTAGTGTGCTCCTCCAAGATGGCTAATACCAAGAGTGATAGGGTAATGGTGAGCATCGTTCCGCCAACGGCGATGTTGGCCGCGGGTGTTTTTTGAACGCCATAACGGCTGACAATAGGGTAAGTCATCAGCGTGTGACTACCGTACATCGCGCCCAAGAGAAGTGAGGTTGTCCATGCAAAACCCAGCCATCGACTCGTTAGTAGTCCTAACGCGAACGGGAAAAGGAAAGATAGGAACCCGAATAAGAGTGCCTGTTTCCGCTGCTGGTGAAAATCGTTCATATCGATTTCGACGCCCGCTTGGAACATGATATAGAGCATGCCTAACTGTCCAAACAAGTGGATGGTCGGATTATCGTCCGAGATTGGTAACCCGCAGAGCCCAAAGACCATACCGACCAAGATGAAACCGACCAAACTGGGCACGTGAATCTTGTGGCAAACCAAGGGTACCAAAAGGATGGCTACCAAGAAAAGGGTTAAGATAATTAAACTGTGTATCATAGGTATTGACCTGTTAAGGATCGTGGGTTATGGCGTATGTCTTCTGCCGAACCGACGGCTACTATTTCGCCGCCGCCTCGTCCGCTTTCGACACCCAAGTCAATGAGGTAATCGCAGGCGCGGATGACATCTAAGTTATGTTCGATGATGAGGATAGTATTGCCCTTATCGACCAATTGGCGCAGCACTTGCAGTAAGATACGGATATCTTCAAAGTGCAGGCCGGTGGTGGGTTCGTCTAATATATATAAGGTGCGACCCGTAGAAGGGCGTGACAGTTCGGTGGCTAATTTGATACGCTGACTCTCACCGCCCGAGAGGGTGGTGGAGGGTTGGCCGAGTTTGATATAGCCCAAACCGACATCTTGTATAGTCTTGATTTTCTTGAGGATATAGGGCTGACTCTCGAAGAACTCCACGGCTTGATTGACCGTCATGTCGAGCACGTCGCCAATCGTTTTACCTTTGAAACGCACCTCGAGGGTCTCTTTGTTATAGCGTTTGCCGCCGCACACCTCGCAGGGTACGAGTACATCGGGCATGAAATGCATCTGGAGCGTCTTGTAACCATTACCCTGACATTCTTCGCAGCGCCCTCCTTTGGTGTTGAATGAGAACCGACCTGTTTTCCAGGCACGGATACGCGCTTCGGGCAGTTGGGCAAAGAGATCGCGGATATCGTTGAACACGTTGGTGTAGGTGGCTGGATTGGATCGCGGGGTACGACCAATAGGACTTTGATCAACGGCTATCACTTTGTCCACTAGATCCATACCCTCGATTCGATCGTATTCGAGCGGCTTGGCGAGACTGCGGTAGAAATGGTGTCGGAGAATAGGATAGAGGGTTTGGTTGATGAGGGTTGATTTGCCACTACCGCTCACACCCGTTATACCAATCATCTTACCCAACGGGAAAGAGACGGTCACGTTCTTGAGGTTATTGCCGCGACAACCGTACAGAGTGATGGCGTTCTTGGGGTCAAGACTCATTGGCTGTGGCAGGGATGGTACTACGGCTATCTCACCTTTGAGATAACGGGCGGTCAAGGTGTCCGTTTGGAGCATGTTAGCAGGTGTCCCTTGGAACATGATCTGACCACCTAATCGACCTGCTCGAGGTCCGATATCCACGATATAATCGGCTTCGCGCATGATCTGCTCATCGTGTTCGACCACGATGACGGAGTTCCCCATATCGCGTAACTCTTTGAGGGAGTTGATGAGCCGTTGGTTATCGCGCTGATGCAGACCGATACTGGGTTCGTCTAAGATATAAAGGACGTTCACTAAACGGCTACCGATTTGCGTTGCCAAGCGGATACGCTGGCTCTCACCGCCAGATAGGGTCTCAGACGAACGATTGAGGCTGAGGTAACTGAGACCTACGCTCTCCATAAATCGTAGACGGGCTAATATCTCTTTGAGGATAGGTGTGGCAACGGCTTGTTGGGTAACGGTCAGTTGGTGCGGGGCTTCCAAGAAAGCGAGCAACTCGTCGATATCCATGTTCGCCAATTCAGCGATGTTCTTATCCGCAAAACGATAACTGAGTGCCTCCTTATTCAACCGCATCCCATGGCATTCAGGACACTCCACCATTAGATTCTCGTTGTTTTCGTTATTTTCGTTATTATCGTTGTGGTTGTCGTTATGGTTGTCGTTATTGTTCACATACGCAACCATCCGTTCGTACCAGCCCTCGTCATCGCGGATGATATCATCCACCACACTCTCCTTTTCTATCTCCCTATTCCACACGCGGCCGATGCCTTTGCAGCAAGGGCACCATCCACTCGGACTATTGAACGAGAACGTATGGGGTGCGGGGTCAGGATAACTCAATCCAGTCGTCGGACACATCAGGTTACGGGAAAAATAGCGGGGTTCTTGGTCGCTATTGACAATTGCCACCATCATAATCCCTCCGCCCTGCGTCATGGCTGTATCGATACTCTGCCGCAATCGCTTTTCGTCTTCGTCTTCGTTTTCGTTTTTGTTCACGACAACCTTATCCACAACAAGTTCGATGGTGTGATTGACATACCGATCCACTTTCATCCCTATTACTAAGTCCTGCAATTGACCATCAATCCGCACTTGTACAAACCCTTTTTTGCGGACATTGTCAAACAGTTCCTTATAGTGACCTTTGCGGTTATTAACGAGGGGCGCTAAGAGCAGAATTCGCTGTCCTGCGTACTCTTTAACGATAAGATCAACAATCTGCTGATCCGTATAGTGCACCATCTTTTCGCCCGTCGCGTAGGAGTACGCTTCGCCTGCGCGAGCAAAGAGCAGACGCAGGTAATCGTAGGTCTCTGTGATCGTCCCTACTGTCGAACGAGGATTCTTTTGTACGGTCTTTTGATCAATGGAGATGACGGGCGAGAGTCCTGTTATCTTATCCACATCGGGACGCTCCAAATTGCCAATGTATCCGCGCGCGTAAGAAGAGAAGGTGTCAATATAGCGACGCTGTCCTTCCGCAAAGATGGTATCAAACGCCAAGGAAGATTTGCCACTACCGCTTAGACCCGTAATCACTGTCAGTTGATTGCGAGGAATAGTGACATCGACATTGCGCAGATTATGTACCCGTGCACCCGAGATTACTATTTGGTCATGTTGCTCCATGTTCAAAAGAAGTTGCAAAATTACAACTTTTTTTTGATATAAGCAAATAATTATCCATATTATTTGCATAATTAGAAATTTTATTGTAATTTTGCAGCCGAATTATGGAATATACGTGGAAAATAAGAACTCTAACGGAGACTGAGGAAGTGCGCACTAAGCAACTGGCTAAGGATTTGTCGATTAGTCCCGAGTCGGCACGGATGCTCGTTGTTCGTGGTGTGAAGACGGCGGATGAGGCGCGTGCTTTCATTCGTCCCGATTTGGCACAACTGCGTGATCCGTTTCTGATGCGGGACATGGAGAAGGCGGTGACGCGCTTAGAGCAGGCGTTAGCCAAGAAGGAGCGTATCATGGTGTATGGTGATTATGATGCGGATGGTACGACGGCGGTAACCTTGATGTATACTTACCTCTTATCTATGACTTCTAATCTCACTTTCTATATCCCTGATCGATACACGGAAGGCTATGGCATTTCGTTTCAAGGTATAGATGTGGCCAAAGAGGATGGTTGCACGTTGATGATTGCGCTCGATTGTGGTATTACGGCGGTGGATAAAGTGGCATACGCGGCGCAACAGGGTATAGATGTGATTGTCTGTGACCACCATGAACCAGAGAAAGACTTACCGCAAGCGGTGGCGGTACTCGATATGAAACGTGCCGATTGCGATTATCCATTCAAGGATCTGAGTGGTTGTGGCGTAGGCTTCAAATTGCTGCAGGCCTATGAGCAACGCCATCCGTCGGGTTTTGATATCCATCGAGTCTTGCCCCTATTAGCGATATCCATTGCGTCGGATATAGTCTCTATGACGGACGAAAACAGAATTTTAGCGTACTATGGATTGCGGGAAATCAATTCCCATCCGTCGGTGGGTATAGCCGCTTTGATGGAAGTAGCGGGCATTGAACCTGGTCACCTTACGGAGGGCGATTTGGGCTTTAAGATTGGACCGCGAATCAATGCCTGTGGACGACTCTATACAGGTCGGGATGCAGTGGAACTATTACTTACGGACGATGTGGAATTCGCACAAACGCGGGCACAGGCAATCAACACTTATAATAACGAACGGCGCGATAAGGATACGGAAACAACCCAAAAGGCGTTGGAGCAGTTGAAGGCGGATCCAGATAATGACCACAAGCATACAACCGTTGTCTATGGCGAAGGTTGGCACAAGGGCGTGTTGGGTATCTCAGCTAGTCGATTAACAGAGACTTATTACCGTCCCACGATTGTGCTCACCGATTCGGATGAAGGTATCATCTCTGGGTCGGCGCGATCGGTTGCTGGTTTTAATATACATGCAGCCATTGCTTCGTGTCGTGACTTACTCACGAACTTTGGCGGACATTCTTTTGCGGCAGGATTGAGTATGCGCAAGGAAGATTTGCCGAAGTTTAAGGAGCGTTTTGAGGCCTATGTGGCAGCCCATATTACGCCCGATCAGATGCATCCTACGATTCAAGTAGAAGCGGAGATAGGTTTATCGGATATCACACCGCAGTTCTATAAAGTGATGCGCTGTCTGGCACCATTTGGACCCAATAACCCCAAGCCGATCTTCGTGACGCGCAAAGTGATCAATAACCGCTATACCAAGCGGGTAGGGAAGACGGGGGAACACCTTAGATTGGATATTACGGATCAAACGGCTGCCATCACGGGTATTGCTTTTGGCATGGGCGATTGGGCGTTGCACTTGCAGAATGGCAATGCGGTCGATGTGTGCTACGCACTCGACGAAAATACGTTCAATGGCGTCACGAGTTTACAAATGATGGTCGAAGATATTAAATCGTAAATAAGTAAATCGTAAATCGTAAATAAGTAAATCGTAAATCATTTTATGTTTAGCGAACGAGATACACAAGGCCCCTCGCGCAGACGGGGCAGCATAGAAGTAGTCTGCGGATCGATGTTCTCAGGTAAGACCGAAGAACTTATTCGACGTATGAAACGCGCGCAGTTTGCCAAGCAGCGGGTAGAGATCTTCAAACCTGCTATCGATGTGCGCTATTCGGATCAGGATGTGGTCAGTCATGACCACAATGTTATTCAATCGACTCCTGTTGATAGTAGTCAAAATATTTTGCTTCTTGCCAACGACATCGATGTGGTGGGTATTGATGAGGCGCAGTTCTTTGATATGGGTATAGTGGATGTCTGCCAGCAGTTGGCGCAACGCGGTGTGCGTGTCATCTGTGCGGGATTGGATATGGATTTCAAGGGCGTACCTTTTGGACCCATGCCTGCGCTTATGGCCATTGCGGAGGATGTGTATAAGACCCATGCTATCTGCGTCCATTGTGGCGATTTGGCGTATGTGAGTCACCGATTAGTAGCTTCCGAAAAGAGGGTGTTGCTCGGTGAAACAGATAGCTATGAGCCTCTTTGCCGTGCTTGCTACGAGAAAGCGGTTGCTGCGGAGCAGAATCAATAAATAGGTGTTTTTTTGCCCATTCGTCCCGAAAAAATCGGGATAAGTTTGCATATATCATTTTTTTTTAGTACCTTTGCGCCCAAATTGCGTAAAAATAATAAACTATGAGTTTTATAGAACTGATTACTAAGTTTTTCGGCAACAAATCGCAGAAAGATATGCGAGAGATCATGCCGTATGTGGAGCAGATCAAAGCCGTGTTCCCGGAGATTGATGCGCTGAGTGACGATGCCCTGCGTGAGCGTAGCCGTGCGTTGATGCTCAAAGTGGCGGAACGCGTGCAAGCGAAGAAAGATCGTATCGCTGAACTCAAAGGCGGCATCGAGGATATCGACATCGATAAGCGTGAGAAGATATACGACGAAGTGGATAGACTCGAAAAGGAGATAAAGGAAGACTACCAAGTCGTCCTGATGGAGATATTGCCCGAAGTCTTTGCTATCGTTAAATCAACTGCTCGCCGTTTTGCTCAGAACGAGACTATTACCGTCAATGCGACCGATATGGATCGCGATCTGGCTGCCGATAGTCGTTTCGATTTTGTGGATATAGAGGGCGATAAAGCCGTTTATCGCAATCACTGGACTGCCGGTGGTAATGAGATTACATGGGACATGGTGCACTATGATGTGCAGTTGATTGGTGGTGTGGTATTGCATCAAGGTAAGATTGCGGAGATGGCGACGGGTGAAGGTAAGACTCTGGTGGCAACGCTGCCTGTTTTCCTCAATGCTATGACGCACGAAGGTGTGCATGTGGTAACCGTCAACGACTACCTCGCTAAGCGTGACTCTGAGTGGATGGGACCATTATATATGTTCCATGGTTTGAGTGTGGACTGCATCGATAAGTATCGTCCCAATAGCGACGAACGCCGTAAAGCCTATGCGTGCGATATCACATTTGGAACGAACAATGAGTTCGGTTTTGACTACCTGCG
>DCID01000039.1:0-2264 GCA_002315745.1 Bacteroidales bacterium UBA1735
TCCCCCTCGAAGGGGGAGAGATAGACCCCCACCAGCTCCCCCTCGAAGGGGGAGGGATAGACCCCCACCAGCTCCCCCTCGAAGGGGGAGAGATAGAATATAGAGTATAGAATATAGAGTATAGAATATAGAAAATAAATGGAATTTAGGTATGATGTCATAGTAGTAGGAGCAGGACATGCAGGCTGTGAGGCGGCTTCGGCGGCGGCACGGTTGGGGTGTCGTACGTTACTCATCACGATGGACATGAACAAGATGGGACAGATGAGCTGCAATCCTGCGGTTGGAGGAATAGCTAAGGGTCAGATAGTGAGGGAGATAGATGCGCTTGGAGGTCGGATGGGGCAGGTGATAGATAGGTCAGCGATACAGTATCGTATGCTGAACCGATCCAAAGGTGCGGCGATGTGGAGTCCACGAAGTCAAGCCGACCGCAAGGAGTTCATCAACGAATGGGTACGGGTGCTATCAAGTACCGAAAACTTAGAGTTATGGCAAGATGTAGTGACCGAGATAATCGTTGAAAAAGGCGAGATACGCGGAGTGAAAACAGCCTTAGGGATAGAGATGTATGCCAAGGCAGTGATACTGACCAATGGCACTTTCCTCAATGGATTACTCCATTTCGGCAAAGCACAGATAAGAGGTGGCCGTATATCCGAACCGGCGAGCTACGGGTTGACAGAGCAGTTAGTTGGGTTAGGATTCAAAGCGGATCGGATGAAGACAGGTACACCGGCACGTATCGATAAACGAAGCATCCATTTCTCCGAACTCATCGAGCAACCTGGCGAAGACGACTGGCATCAGTTCAGTTACTTAGATACCGTGCAGCGGAAACTCAAACAGATGAGTTGCTGGATCACCTACACCAATCCCACAACGCACGAAGAGTTGCGCAAGGGGTTACCAGATTCGCCGCTATATAATGGTCAGATCCATAGTATCGGGCCTCGCTACTGCCCAAGCATAGAGACGAAGATCATCACGTTTGCCGACAAAGATGCACATCAGATCTTCCTCGAGCCCGAGGGTGTAGATTCGTATGAGTACTACGTGAATGGGTTCAGTTCATCGCTGCCATGGCAAGTGCAGTTAGCGGCCATGAAGACGATACGAGGGTTAGAGAACGTGGTGATGTACCGACCGGGTTATGCGATAGAATACGACTATTTCGACCCAACACAGTTGACGCACACGTTAGAGACGAAACTTATCAAGAACCTCTTCTTCGCGGGGCAGATCAACGGTACGACGGGATATGAAGAAGCGGCAGGACAAGGTATAGTAGCAGGTATCAATGCCAGTATCAACGTGCATGGTGGGCAAGCGTTCACCTTAGGTCGGGACGAGAGTTATATAGGGGTGCTAATCGATGACTTGATCAACAAGGGTGTAGATGAGCCGTATAGGATGTTCACCTCACGGGCGGAGTACCGCATACTGCTAAGACAAGATAATGCGGATGAGCGGTTGACGAAACGGGCATACGAGATAGGTAGTGCCGACAGTTACCGGTACGAGTTATATAAGAAGAAAGAGGCAGCTATTGACGATTTGATCGGGCTGATGCAGCAGACGGCGATTAAGCCGAACGATATCAACGGGTGGTTAGAGACACAGGAGAGCAGCCCGCTGCAACACGGGTGTAAGTTGAGTGATCTAGTGTTACGTCCGCAGGTAACGATTGAGAATATTGCCACGATGGCGCCTGTTCTTAGCGCCTATTTGGAGCAGTTAGGGAAGAAGCGGGATGAAGTGGTCGAAGAGGCGGAGATACGCATTAAGTATGCGGGGTATATTGAGAGAGAGCAGGTAGCGGTGAATAAGTTGCAGCGATTAGAGCAGATCCATCTGCCGGCGGAGTTTGACTATAATAGTGTGCAGTCGTTGTCGACGGAGGCGCGGCAGAAACTGAGTCGGATACGGCCGGCGACGATTGGGGATGCGAGTCGGATACCGGGGGTAAGTCCCAATGATGTGAGTGTGCTGCTAGTAATGATGGGGCGATAGTAAAGGGAAATAGGTGAATTGTGCAGGTCGCTTTGAGGAAGCTATCTTTTCCGACCGAGAACGCCTAAGGGCGTTGGCTGCAACTAGGAGCACCGCAGGTAAACAACCCTATTCTCTGCAGCAATACCTATCCGATGGGTGGGAAAATAGAAGTTCTAGATGTTCTAGATGTTCTAGATGTCCTAGATAACTAGAGCACCGCAGGTAGATAACAAATAGAGAGAACGGGCTGAGGTAGTATATGCGGCTGC
>DCID01000039.1:2300-2491 GCA_002315745.1 Bacteroidales bacterium UBA1735
GGATAGGATATTGCTGCTGAGACCTAGTTCCGTCCGCAGAAACCTATCATGCTGCTCGCTAAATTTAGCAAAACTCGCGCCCTAGTCGGACGTTCGGGATGCGCTCAAACAAGCTAAATTTAGCCGCTCCCGTCGCATGTAGGTTTGCGCTGCGTACTACACAATGTTCTCTGCAGCAATACCTATCCGAT
>DCID01000039.1:2626-32958 GCA_002315745.1 Bacteroidales bacterium UBA1735
TGCAGCAATACCTATCCGATGGGGGGGGAAAAAAATAGAAGTTCTAGATGTTCTAGATAGCCTAGATAACTATAGTACCATAGGTGGTAAACTAAAATAGAACAATTCGTAGTGGCACCGTCCCGACTGGTCGGGATAAACGAGGTAAACAACAAATAGCAAAAGGCGAGAGGAATAGCGACCGAAGGGAGCGCTATAGCGCAGGGACTAGGAAAACTAGGGAGACTCGGAAATCCTAGGCGTTCCTAGAAGTTCTAGATAAGGACCCCCACCGACTCCCCCTCGAAGGGGGAGGGATAGACCCCCACCGGCTCCCCCTCGAAGGGGGAGGGATAGACCCCCACCGACTCCCCCTCGAAGGGGGAGGGGTAGACCCCCACCGGCTCCACCTCGAAGGGGAGGGGTAGACCCCCACCGACTCCCCCTCGAAGGGGGAGGGATAGACGAGGGAGTAACAGATAGAGAGCATTGTTTACAAAGTAAACAAAAACTATTGTTCCACGTGGAACATGGGGATGATAGAGTATAGAATATAGAGTATAGAGTATGGCGAAAAAGAATGAACATATACAAGCGATATTGAGCCAGATTCCAGAGAGTCCGGGGGTGTATCAATATTGGGATAAGGAGGGGAAGATTATCTATGTGGGTAAGGCGAAGAACTTGAAGAGGCGGGTGTTTAGTTACTTTATAAAGGAGCAGCAGAGTTATAAAACGAAGCAGTTAGTAGCGCACATAGCGGATATAAAATATATAGTTGTGGAGTCAGAGCAGGATGCGTTCTTATTAGAAAACAATCTTATCAAGAAGTATCAGCCTCACTATAACATACTGCTCAAAGATGGTAAGAGTTATCCGAGTATATGTATCACGAAGGAGGAGTATCCTCGGATCATCAAGACGCGGAAGATCATACAGGGTGCGGGGGAGTATTATGGGCCATACAGTTTTGGGAACACGGTGGACTTGGTGCTAGAACTGATTCATCAACTTTATCCGATTCGAACGTGCCATATGGCGATATCGGAGCGGGGTCAAGAGGAGGGGAAATACAAGGTATGCTTGAAATATCACTTGAAGAAATGTTGTGGTATATGTGCGTACTCGGCATACAGGGAGCAGTATCATCAATGGATAGAACAGGCGCGCAAGATCATAAAAGGAGATGCGGCAGAGATAGGGAAGCAGTTAGTAGAAGAGATGGGGGAGTTATCGGCAGCGATGAAGTATGAAGAGGCGCAAGCGGTGAAGATACGGTATCAGTTGTTAGAGAAGTTCTGCTCCAAGACGGTGATCATGAACAATCATGTCGGTGAAATCGACGTATTTGGATATGACGAAGATGGGGACAATGTATATATATCGATGCTACATGTAAACAAGGGGTCGATAGTGAGTGGTCAGACGGTGGAGTACAGAAAGCGGATGGAGGAGAGTAAGGAGGAGATGTTAGCGATAGGGATAGTAGAATTGAGGGAGCAGTTAGGGAGTGAAACGAAGGAGATGGTGGTTCCATTCATGCCCGATGTAATCGATGAAAGTTGGCACATCTACATAGCGACGAGTGGGGACAAGAAGCGGCTGCTGGACTTAGCGATGCAGAACGTGATGCAGTATAAGAAAGATAAGATACGGCAGGCGGATAAGCTCAATCCAGATCAGCGGGCGACGCGGATATTGAGTGAGTTGCAGGGGTTATTGAAGTTAGGAAGTTTGCCCGTATTCATCGACAGTTTTGATAACTCGAACATAAGTGGTACGAGTGCGGTTGGGGGATGTGTGGTGTTTAAGAAAGCGAAGCCGAGCAAGAGTGATTACAAGCGATTTGAGATACGAACGGTGACGGGTGCGGACGATTATGCATCGATGCGGGAGGTAGTGAAGCGCCGATATGAGGGGTTGATAGAGCGGGGTGAGGAGTTGCCGAATCTGATCATAGCTGACGGTGGAATCGGGCAGATTAACGCTATCAAGGAGGTAGTGGAGAAGCAGTTGGGGTTGGAGATACCCGTAGCAGGATTGAAGAAAAATGACAAGCATAGGACGCAGACGTTACTATATGGTGATCCGGTGATGGAGATAGAGATGCCGATAACGAGTGAAGTGTTTCGATTGATGGTGCAGATACAGGATGAAGTGCATCGGTATGCGATCAGTTACCATAAAAAGAAGCGTAGTAAGGCGCAAGTAAAGAGTCAATTGGATGATATTCAAGGAGTTGGAGCAGCAACGAAGCAAAAGATACTGTTACATTTTGGTTCGGTTAGTCGTGCTAGAAAGGCAGAGTTGGCGGAGTGGCAGAAATTATTAGGAAAGAGCAGAGGATCAGTTGTTTACGAGTGGTTTAGGCGTGATTTATCGCGTTGAGAATTGGATAAAAAGAACGAATATGGATAGATACACGATTAAAAAGGATGAGAATGGGCAGCTTCATCTATGGAATGAGGTTGGTGAGGTGAGGTTGACGGATATGTTGGACAAGTGTCCGCAAGCGCGGGTGTTTGCGTTTGATGCCCCGATGGGTGCCGGTAAGACGACGTTGATCAGTGAACTGAGTCGAGAGATGGGTACGGAGGATGTAGCGAACAGTCCGACCTTTGCGATTGTGAATGTATATGGGTTGAAGGATGGTGAGATTTATCATTTCGATTGTTACCGGCTGAAGGACATCCGGGAGGCGATTGATTTTGGGGCAGAAGATTATCTGTATAGTGGTAACTACTGTTTTGTAGAGTGGCCAGAGGTGATTGAGGCGCTGTTGCCGGAAGATACGGTACGTGTGCGCATACGCGTATTAGATAATGGAGATAGGGAGTTGACTATTGAATAAATGTTAATAAGAAAAGACTATGATACAAGTAGAGAAGATTGAGAAATCATTTGGTGATTTGCATGTGTTGAGGGGTATTGACCTAGCAGTAAAGAAAGGCGAGATTGTAGCCATCATTGGTAAGAGCGGTGCGGGTAAGACGACGTTGTTACAGATCATGGGTACGTTAGATCGTCCGGATAGTGGTCGTGTGATGATTGACGGGACAGATGTATATGGATTGAGTGAGAGAGAGTTAGCGAAGTTTAGGAATAAGCATATTGGGTTCATTTTTCAGTTCCATCAGTTATTGCCGGAGTTCACGGCGGAAGAGAACGTGATGATGCCGGCGTTGATAGGAGGAGAGAAGAGGGATGAGGCGCAAGAGAGGGCGCGTCAGTTATTGACGGAGTTAGGGTTAGGCGAGCGTTTGTGGCATAAACCGAACGAGTTATCGGGCGGTGAGAAGCAGCGTGTAGCGGCTGCGCGGGCGCTGATGATGCATCCGAGTGTGATATTAGCGGATGAGCCGAGTGGCAGTTTAGATGAAGCGAACAAAAAGGAGTTGCATCAGTTGTTATTAGATATGCGGAGTAAGTATAACCAAACGATTATTATTGTGACGCACGATAAGGAGTTAGCGGCGATAAGCGACCGTGTGATCACGATGCAAGATGGCGTGATAGTATGAAAGTGAAAGTGAGAGTGATAGGGTTATTGGCGGCGATGGTGCTGTTCGTAGGATGTGAGTCTAAGCGGCACTATTTTCCGGAGCAAATAGCCGATGTTGAGATGAAGTTGATTCGTTTCGACAGTGCGATGTTGTGTGTAGCGCGTGCGACGGCGCGGGAGGATATAGAGCGGTTATATAAGCAGTATGATGGTTTCATGCCGTATTGGGTAGAAGATATATTAGGAATACCGAGTTATGACACGGCCTATTTAGCCACGGCGTTACCCGATTTCTTAGAGGACACGTTGTATGGGTTCAAGCACACGAACGAGGTAGAGCAGAGGGTGTTTGCCGACACGCGGGACATTGAGAAAGCATTGGGTAAGGCTTTTGGGCGGGTACATTGGTTGTATCCAGATTTGCCGATACCGGAGGTATATTTGTTTATCTCGGGATTCAACGCCAGTTTGCTGTTTATAGGGGAAGATATGGCGATAGGTGGTGATATGTATTTAGGGAGCGACTATGAGTACTATAACCATGTAGTGAATCAGTATCAAAAGCAGACGATGCGGAAAGAGTGTATTGCGGTAGATGTAGTGAGTGCGTATTTATTCAGGCATTTACCCTACACGAGTACGAAGAGTAGGTTGATTGATAACATGCTATATAGGGGTAAGGTGATGTATATATTGGCGCAGATCTTCGATGATGTGCCTGAATACGAAGTGATGGGATACACGAAGGAGCAGTGGGAGTGGTGTGAGAAGTACGAGGAGGGGATATGGAAGATGATGATGGATAAGCGAGATTTATTTAAGACGGAGTCGTTGGTGTTGACATCTTATCTGAACGATGGTCCATTCACGGCGGAGATATCGCAAGATTCGCCGGGTCGGTTAGGGACATGGATAGGATGGCGTATTATAGAGAGTTATATGAATCAACATAGTGAGGTGACGCTGCAAGAGTTAGCGGCGGAGCCTGATGCAGAAAGGTTATTACAAGAGAGTTATTATAGGCCATGAACAGAGCAGATTTTCCGATATTAAGCGAGAAGGTTTACAACCGAGAGTTGGTATATTTAGACAATGCTGCTACGACGCAGAAGCCGCAGGTGGTATTGGATGCGATGATGTATGGGTACACGCATTTTAATGCTAATATCCATCGTGGAGTGCATTATCTGAGTCAAGTAGCGACGGCGCATCATGAGGAGGCGCGTGAGCGTGTCGCGCGTTTTATAGGTGCAAGGTCGGGGAAGGAGATTATTTTCACCAAAGGGACAACGGATAGCATCAATATGTTAGCGTACAGTTTTGGTGAAGCTGAGGTGCGGGAAGGGGATGAGATCATCGTTTCGTATTTAGAGCATCACTCGAATATTGTGCCCTGGCAGATGCTGTGTGAAAGGAAGAAAGCGATATTGAAGGTTATACCTTTGAAGGAGGATTTGACGATTGATGTAGAGGCATTTAGGGCATTATTGAGTGATCGTACGCGTCTTGTATCTATTGCGCAGGTGAGCAATGTATTAGGAACGCTTAACCCTATAGAGGCGATTATAAGGATAGCGCATGAGCGGCATGTACCTGTATGTATAGATGGGGCACAGTCGGCGCCGCATATGAAGATAGATGTGCAGGAGTTAGATTGTGATTTCTTTGTATGTTCAGCGCACAAGATGTATGCACCGACGGGATTAGGGGTGTTATATGGTAAGGAGCAGTGGTTACAATCGTTACCGCCGGCAGAGGGTGGTGGTGAGATGATAGAGCATGTCCGCTTTGAGCACACGACATATAACACGCTGCCGTACAAGTTTGAGGCTGGAACGCCCGATTTCATAGGTACGTATGCTTTGGCGGCGGCGTTGGATTATTTGGATGGTATAGGGATGGATAAGATTAGGGAGCATGAGAGAGAACTGACGCGTTACTGTGAGGAGCAGTTAGCAGGCATACCGGAAGTGGTTGTTTATGCAGCGGGGCAAGATAAGTATGGAGCGGTGTCGTTTAATGTGAGAAGTGAGAGGGTGATACATCCGTTTGATGTGGGTACGTTATTGGATCATCAGGGAATAGCGGTAAGGACGGGTCATCATTGTGCAGAGCCGCTGATTGACTATTTAGGGGTTCCGGGGACGGTAAGGGTATCGTTTGGGTTGTACAATGAGAAGGAGGATGTCGATCGGTTTGTCGAGGCGTTAAAGAAGGCGATAGGGATGTTGGAGTGATAAAAAGTACTTATATATTAGGATTATTAGTACTGGCCATAGAGGTGCATGGGCAGACGATAATGAGTTATAATGTAGAGAACTTGTTTCATCCTTCGGATGATGTGACGAAGGTGGATGATGAGTTCACGGAGGAAGGAAAAAAGCATTGGAATAGGTATAGGTACCATCAAAAGTTACATCAGATGGCGGTAGTGATAGCGGCGGTGGGTGAAAAAAAACGACCCGATATCATCGGGTTGAATGAGGTAGAGAATGATAGTTGTTTAATAGATTTATGTAAGAAGATGCCACATTACCCGTATCGATGGGTGCATTATGATAGTCCAGACGAGCGGGGAATAGATGTAGCGATGTTGTATGATAGTACAACGATGAAGGTGATTAATAGTGTACCTTTGGCAGTAGAGTTAGATGGTCATGATTATACGCGGGATATACTTTATTGTACGATGCGTTATAAGAATAGGGATACGTTACATATTTTTGTATGTCATTTACCCTCTCAGTTAGGAGGTAGTAGTGCGACAGAGTGGAAAAGGGAAAAGGCTAAACAGGTATTAAGACAAAATATATCTTTTATTCTTAGACAAAATGAACAGGCTAAAATAGTGGTCATGGGAGACTTTAATTCGGCTCCAAAGGAAGATATAAAGGATATGTATAATATGATGCTTACAATGGCTAAAAAAGGGCTTGGTTCGCATAAATATCAAGGTCAATGGACATGTTTGGATCAGTTTTATGTATCGGAGTCTGTCAAGATAGGTAGTGAAGTGGTTATTTATGATGCTCCATTTTTATTGGAAGAAGATGCTAAATATAGTTCCACACAACCTAAAAGGACGTATAAAGGATATAGTTACCAAAAAGATGGTTATTCGGATCACTTACCTATCCTTTTACAAATTAAATTATAAATATATATATTTGAAAATAAATCCTATATTGATAATAATGTTGTTGAATTGTTTAAAAGGGGATTAGGAATTTATGAGTCAGTGGGTTAGAAAGAAAGAGAGATGTTGAGTAAATGTATATTGTTTTGAAAACCGTTGTATTATTAACACTATTTACAATGAATAAACATATGATGTTGAAAACTTGTTCAAAAGTATTGTTTTTATTAGTGGCATTGCCTATTCATGCCGTGAATATCCCTGCGGGTACGGTTTATTTTGATAATAGTAAGACGCAGTACAGTCATGTGCAGTTTATATATGGATATGATAGTCAACAATTGTCCTATGTGCAGACGATGACTTATGATGGGGAAAAATGGGCTGTGACTATTCCACAAACGGTTACGGATATTTATCGTTATACATTTTCGGATACACAATTAAGTGATGGGGAGCATAATGAGACTTTTTCGGACTTAAAGGAGTATATTAGTAAGACGCTTGTATGCAATCGCACGGCGACGACGGATCAAACGATTACGACAGAATATATCTATGTGCCTACTTCGGGTGATAACTGGGCGCAAGGTAGTTGGAAGTCGTTGAAAGAGTGGCAATCTAAGCCGATAGAAGGTCAATCTGTTCCGAGTGGTACGTTGCCTATTCTCTATATCAATACCGAAGGGGGTAAGGCGATAGATTCGAAAGAGACTTATGTGAGTGCTACTTATTATTTATTAGACACGATAGGTGGTCAGTCGATAGGTAGTCAAGAGTCGCCTAATAATTTGTCCATTAAGGGTCGTGGTAAC
This sequence comes from Bacteroidales bacterium UBA1735, assembly GCA_002315745.1. GTDB lineage: Bacteria > Bacteroidota > Bacteroidia > Bacteroidales > Paludibacteraceae > Colicola. The sequence goes on from DCID01000039.1 coordinate 10,059, forward strand.
TACACATGGACGGGGTTTGATAAGAAGCCGTATCGAATTAAGTTAGAGTCTGGTCAGAAGGTATTAGGGATGAAGAAAAATAAGCATTGGGCATTGATGGCTGCGGCAGATGATAATTTAGGTTTCTTGCGTAATCCGGCGGGGTATATGTTGAGTGAGGCGATGGGATTGCGTTGGACGCCGTCGCAGCAGCCTGTGGAGTTGGTGCTTAATGGGAAGTATGAAGGACTCTATTTTTGGACAGAGATCATCCGTGTGGACAAGGATAGGATAAATATTGAACAGCAGGAGGAGAATATCACTGATCCTGATTCGATTACGGGAGGTTGGTTAGTGGAGATAGATAACTACCGTGAGGAAGGGAATGTGGAGTTTTACGAGGGTAATGGGCAGTATATGATGATCACGATCAAAGATCCGGAGGTTCTTTCCACGGCGCAACGCACGTATATCGAGCAGCAGTTAAATGGGCTTAATACGGCTTTCTATGAGTCAACATCGACGCATTGGGAGCAGTTAGTCGATTTGGATGAGGCGGTTAGGTACTATATTGTGCAGGAGATTATGGAGGATTGTGAGTCGTATCATGGTAGTTGCTATTTATACAAAGATATGGATAAAGCTGGGGTAGTGAGTAAGTGGTATTGGGGTGCAGTTTGGGATTTTGGTAACGCGTATAATAGGCATCAGAATAAGTTCATCTATGTCGATCCGATATGGCCGCAATACTGGATAGGTCAAATAGCCTCTTTCCCGTCGTTCCAAAAGAGGGTAAGGGAGTTATGGAATGTATTTTATAGGGATGAGTATGAGGGGGTATGTGATAGTATAGAGGCCTTGGGTCAACGCATACGTTATGCGGCAGCGAATGATGCGGAGCGGTGGAAGAACTCGTCCAATGTGCAGACCAATGCCGACATGGTGGCTAAGACGGCTTCGTTTCTTAATAATATGCAGTGGCGGGTCAATTGGTTGGAGGAGCAGTGGGGGAATATGACGGCGGTAGAAGAGGTTAGTTCTGTTCCATCGGCGAGCAAGAGGGTAGAGAAAGATCAGATTGTTATTTACCATGATGGGAAGAAATATAGTATTTTAGGAACGGAGAGGTAAGTTAATTTGTTTATTATAGAATAATCACTATAAATTTATATTATTATGCAAGTGCCAAAAACAAAGAAGAAGCGGGTTGTTGTGATAGGCGGCGGATTCGCTGGTTTTCAATTTATTAAGCGAATAGATGATCGGTATTTTCAGACCGTATTGATAGACCGCAATAATTATCATCAGTTCTTACCCCTTATTTATCAGGTAGCGTCCACAGGTTTGGAGGCAGCCTCTATTTGTTTTCCGTTCCGTCGGTTATTTGGTGATAAGAAAGATTTTTACTTTCGGTTAGCCGAAGTGCAGCGTATTGATAGTGCGCGCAAAGTGGTAGTAACGTCTATTGGTGAGATCGATTACGACTACTTAGTTATTTGTGCGGGTGCTAAGACGAACTTCTTCCATAACGCCCATTTTGAGCAGTATGCTATTCCGATGAAGACGGTAGAGGATGCGCTTTATTTGCGTAACCGTATTATTGAAAACTTTGAGCAGGCAACTATTTTGGATCGCCAAGAGTGGGAACCATACGAGAACATAGTGGTAGTAGGTGGTGGTGCGACAGGTGTAGAGGTTTCGGGTGTAATAAGTGAGATGCGTAAGTACGCTTTCAAACGCAATTTCCGCGAACTCAAAGGGTTCAAAATGAACATCTATATAGTGAGTTCAAAGATCCTTGGATCGATGTCAGACCGCGCCTCTGCTATTGCTGAAAAGACGCTTAAGAAGATGGGTGTCAAGTTGGTATTAGGTAAGAAAGTGACGGACTATGAGAACGATGTGGTGACGCTGAGTGATGGATCAACGATACGCTCCAAGACGCTCATTTGGGTGAGTGGTGTAGTGGCGGAGACGATAGAAGGTGTGCCTACTGAGAGTATAGGTCATGGTGGGCGTATTCTATGTGATGATAAGATGCATGTCCAAGGTATGCAAGATGTGTTTGCGGCGGGTGATATAGCGCTCACCACGGAGGAGAAGTACCCCAATGGTCATCCACAATTAGCGCAGGTAGCGATGCAGCAGGCGAAGTTGATAGCCGATAACTTGAATGCAGAAAGATTAGGGAAAGCGACTAAATCGTTTAGATATTTAAACTTAGGCTCGATGGCTACTATTGGTCGTAGGAAAGCGGTAGCGGACTTAGGCTCGTGGCACTTTGGTGGGTTCTTTGCTTGGGTGATATGGTCATTTATACACTTGCGGTCTATTCTGGGTGCGAAGAATAAGTTGGTGGTGTTAATAGACTGGGTGGTGAACTATTTTAGTTATATTGCGTCGCTTAGGAGTATTCGGTTAAAAGGGAAGCGATAAGGTAAGAGACGAGAACAAAAAAAAGCGGCATGCGCCGCTTTTTTTTTAGTTGATATCAGGTAGTAACGAGTAGTCTCGGCTATAACGGAGGTGTTGGTTGATGTAGCCTTCTGAATAGTCGATTGTTACATCGGTGATGTTACCATTCACATCATAGATAGCTGTATAGACTGGATTGACGAAGCCTTTATAGGGGGCAAGGTTCAGTTTCTGGTATCGTGCGAGGATCTCCTGGTGTAGTTCAGGATCGACATGGACGGCATAAGTCTCGACTAACTCTTTGGCGGCAGCGTAGTCGCCTTCGGAGGTGACGCGTTGTATCTCGGCGAGCATTTGTCCAACGATAGCGCGGACGCCTGGGTAGTCGTTGATGCGAAGGAAATGTTTGCCATCGCGTTCGATTATTTCTAGTTCTTTATTACATGCGTGTGCATAGACCCATGCGGCGATGAGTTGTCGGTTACGCATGTGTGCTTCCTCGATGTCTTTGCCGGGTTCGATACGGACGAGTTGGGTCATGAGACCATTCATTATCTGCTGGTAATAGACGGCTTGGTAGGCTTCGTCGTTAGGAAGGAGTCCGAGTTCGACCAGTTTATGATCGCCCAAGAAATAGAGTGCAAAGAGGTCGGCGCGTGTCTCCTCGATGGTGGAGCCATGTTCCTTGAGTGCATCTTTGGTTACGCCAGGCATAAGTTTACCAGAACCATGGCCGACGCATTCGTGTAAGTCGGTATGGAGGTCACCGCAGCGTGCACCATATAAGTCGTAGAGATGGCGGATATGGTCATCTATCATAAATTCCTCGTTGAAGCCATTGCCTTTAGCGGCTTCGTTGTAGGCTTGTACGAGGTTATCGATGGTGACGGATTTAGAGCCATACTCTTTCCGGATCCAGTTGGCGTTAGGGAGGTTGATACCGATAGGTGTAGCGGGGTAGCAGTCGCCGGCGAGTATAGCGGCGGTAATGACTTTAGCGGTTACACCTTTGACTTCCTCTTTTTTGTATTGCGGGTCGGTGGTAGAATGGTCTTCGAACCATTGGGCATTGTCGGAGATGACTTGGGTACGCTTGGTGGCTTCGAGGTCTTTGAAGTTAACGAGTGACTCCCATGTGCCGGTGATGCCGAGTGGGTCGGAGTAGGTTTCGGTGAAACCGTTGACGTAGTCGACGCGCGATTGGAGGTCTTTGACCCATGCGATGCAGTACTTATTGAAGGTATGGAGATCGCCTGTGCGATTGAACGCAATCATTTGTCGGATAGCTTCGGCTTGTTGTTCGTTCTCAGCGACGGTGAGGGCTTTTTCGAGCCAATAGACGACGCGTTCGAGTGCGGCGCCATAGAGGCCACCTACTTGGTAGATACGTTCCTCGATTTGACCTTTGTTGTTGAGGACGAGTTGGCTATTGAGGCCTATCCATTTAGGTTCGGCTGATGTGTCCTTGTGGCTCTCGTACCATGCTTCGGCGGCAGCCTGTGTGACGCCTTCGCCGTAGTAGTTACCAGCGGAAGCGAGGAGAAGGTCGTTGCCTGATTGTGAGGTACGTTTGGGCATGACGGTGGGGTCGAACATGACGGGCAGGATAGCGGGGTCGTAGGAGACACCGGCTTGTGCGCATGCGTCCACGAACCACTGTTGACTGAACTCGGGGAGGAACTTATCCTCGGAGTAGTGGTGGTGAATGCCGTTGGAGAACCACACCCGCTTGAGGTATTTTTCCAACTTCTCTTTGTTTTCGTTTTCGTCTTCGTCTTCGTTCTTATACCATTCGGAGGTATAGAGGGCTTCGAGGGTACGTCGGATGCGGAGGTTATAGCGACCATTTTGGTCAAAGAGGATATCGCGGCCTTGGAGGGCTGCCTCGGAGAGGTAATAAACCAGTTTCTTCTGTTGGAGTGACAGGGAGTCGAATCCGGGCACTTGGTAGCGTAATATCTCTAAATCATAAAACTTATCCACGGTGTAGGTAAATGCGGGTTGCTTTTGGCAGGCTGTTAGGAGCACACCAATAACGGCAATGCTTAGTAATTGCTTCATAGTAGGATGTTTTTTTCTAGACTTTCTAGATTTTCTAGAATCTGTCGAGGACGGTTTGTACGAGTTCTTTGATACGGGGTTTGTAGTCGGTGTTAGCGGCTTCGACCTTACGTTGTGCGATAACGCAGCAGACAGTCATGGCTTTATGTCCCATATGGAGAGCGAGGCCGGCGATGCAGCTACCTTCCATCTCGTAGTTGGTGATACGTTGTCCTTCGTAGCGGAAATCGGTGATGCGCTCGTTGATGTCTGGAACGGCGATATCGACACGCAGTACGCGTCCTTGTGGGCCATAGAATCCGTTGGAAGCGATGGTGCAACCGCGCATCATATCGTCTTTAGCGATACGATCGACGAGTTCGGGGTTAGCGGCTACTACGTATGGCACAGCGGCTTTAGCGGGGTAGTGGATGAAGTCCACGAGGGCTTTTTCGAAGCCGAGGTCAGCTATTTTGTCACGATCGTGATAGAAAGCGAGAACGCCATCAAATCCGATGGATTTTTGGCTAACGAGGAAAGTGCCCAGAGGTATATCTTCTTGCATACCGCCACAGGTACCGATGCGGACTATTTCTAACTGCCGTTTAACGGGTTTCTCGGTGCGAGTAGCAAAGTCGATGTTAGCAAGGGCATCGATCTCATTCATGACGATATCGCAGTTATCGGTACCGATACCGGTGGAGATGCAGGAGATACGTTTACCTTTATATTTACCGGTGATGGTATGGAACTCACGGGATTGAACATCACATTCGATACTACCTTCGTCGAAGAAGGAAGCGACCATGTTCACACGGTCTTGGTCACCGACGAAGATGATTTTGTCTGCTAAGAACTCGGGTTTGAGATGCAGGTGGAATGCCGAGCCATCGGCATTGATGATTAATTGGCTTGCTGGAAAGGTCTTCATATTTGTAAAAGTTTAAAAGTTTAAGGGTTACAGGTTTAATGCTAACTACACACGGGGTCAGACCCCTTTGTGTAGTTAGGCTTCGCCGTTACCGAATGACATGGGAATGGTGGAGCCAGGGTTAGGAGTGCCATTTATTTGGATTTTACCAAATTGGTTCTCATATTTAGCCACATTATCTTGCAGGGCGAAGAGCAGTTTCTTAGCATGCTCAGGGGTGAGGATAATACGTGACTTGACGTTTGCTTGCTTGATGCCGGGCATCATACGTACAAAGTCCAATACGAACTCCGACGAGGAGTGTGAGATGATCGCTAAGTTGGCATAGACGCCTTCGGCGATCTCTGGGGAAAGGTTGATGTTGAGTTTTTGTTCTTCCATAATATTGTATTTTTACCAATGTTTACTTTTTTTCGGGGTCATCAGGGCGAGGGTGATGACGGGGAGGAGTATATCGAGTAGGATTAAATCGGCTCCGACGCCACGTTGATCCATCACTTTAGCACTGAGGTGTAGGGTGATATATTGTGTAAGGAGTCGAATAAGGAATAGCAGTCCTGCTGCGGCTATGACGAACCATGGGCAAACGATAGCGATGGCGATGATGAGTCCATAGAAGCAGGCGCGGCTCATAGGTTCAATACATAGGCGATATTGGGTGGTTTTCTTGTAGAAAGGTGAGACGGATAGGTGGCGTTGTTTTTGCTGTTTCCACGTGTGCCAACTATGTTTAGGAATAGACCAAGTGATACTATCTTCGCCAACGACTACGGCTGTATTGCGGGGTGTAGCGACCTGATTGACGAAGAGGTCATCGTCTCCGGCTATCTTGTCCATGAGGTGTGTAAAGCCGCCATGATCAAAGAAGGTGGATTTGCGGTAGGCGAGATTACGTCCGACGCCCATATAGGGACATCCCGTGATAGCAGCCCCTAAGAAATGGAGGCCATTAAAGAGGGTGTCGTATTGGATGAGGCGATTGAGAGCACTTTTCTCGTAGAAGTAAGCGCCATAACCCAGTACGATCTCAATATGTTCTCCTTGTTGGAATCCGGACATCATGGCAGATATCCAATGGGTAGTCTTAGGTACGCAGTCTGCGTCGGTAAGAAGGAGGTAGTCATATTGGGCAGCCTTAGCGCCTAAGGTGAGTGCCAGTTTCTTGGAGCTGCCCACGCGTGCGCCTATGGGTACGAAAGAGAGTTTGACACGTTTATCCTGCTGTGCATATCGCTCGAGTACCAATTTGGTATCATCTTCGGATTCGTCGTCAACGACGATGAGTTCGAAGGTAGGATAATCCTGTGTGAGAAGGGCTTGCAAATAAGTTTCAAGGTTATGTGCTTCGTTGCGGGCGCAGACAATGACGCTGACCCCTGGTGTCTCATCGCCTGTAACCTGTAACCTGCAACCTGTAACCTGTTGTCGTTTCGCCTGTCTTCTAACGGCGCCTATATAGCGGATATAGAAGTAGCATTGGTAGATGAAAACAACTCCCAATGCACCTAATAAGCACCAGTCTAAGATGCGGATGCTACTCCATATGGTAAACCAATCGTACATTATCTACCCATAAGGTGTTTCCTTCGTGTCCCACAAAGGCTTCATATCGTCCACTAGTGAGCATGATGATCATGTGTGTAGGTGCTTCTAAGCCATATCCTACTTCCTCAATAGGCACTAACTTGCCCGCTTTATTGATAGCACGGAAGGGGTGTTTATTGAGTCCTTCATAGTCCTGATAGTCGGGTTGCATGGTGATATCTCCCCAGCGGATAGGGATGCGGTGGTTATTTTGCCATTCGGGTACGGTGTTCCATATCCGTTCGTAGGCTGTGGCGACGCGTCGGGCGTAGATATGTCCTTCGGCATCTTCCCAGCGGTGTTGGAGGTAGACATAGAACTCAGCGCAGTCCCGTCCCTCTTTTTTCTTAGGGTTAGCGGTGGCTTTGGCATAAGTTATTTCGTTCGAGTCCTCGATGATTGCTTTATAGTCCAGTAGGAGGGCAATGGGGTGTTGGGTGAATGGGACACCCATGTCGAGGACGCCATAGGGGTCGTTAGCCCCTTTCTGGGAAACAGGTTCGAGTGTTTGTCCAGTGAAGAGGGTGGCAGCCACAAAGACTTTGAGGTCGATGACTTTGAAGACGGTGACGCCGTCTAGTTTGGCATCCAATCGGGCACAATAGCCATTATCTCGTTTTTCGGGGTAGGTGGTACAACTAGCTTTCTCGACACCTGCAACTTTGGCGTATGCGTTGGAACTTGTCCAAGGGCTACCATGTTGCCCATATTGGTAAGGGATATTCTCACGGATTGTGTCGGTAGGGGCAGGGACGTAGAGGGTTTTGGTATGGCCGCCTAAGAGTCGAGACTCCTTGATATAACGCACAGTCCAAGTCTCAAAGTCGCCAAAGGGGACGGGTTCTATTCGCTCTTCGGCAAAGAGAAAAGTGGATAGTGTGAGTATGGATAAAAGGATGGTATGTCTCATGATTATTCTTTTTTCCAAGGTTGTGTATAGAGGGCTTCCGTAGCGGGGTGTAGGTTATCGAGGAATTTGATCTGCATCTCCTGAATGGCTCTCACGGCCAAGCCGCATACGGTAAAGGCTCCTTTTGTATTGAGTAGGATATTACTATTTTCCACGAACATGGTACGTGCTTCTTTTTCCCCGATACCATCCCATTTGCCTTCGGTGATGGTTTCAAGATCTACCAAGGGCACGTCCCAGCGTTTAGCGACGCGTCGAACACCTTCGGGGTAAGCGCCAAAGCGTTTATAGAAGATACTATCTTTAAAGAAGCATTGACTAACTGGGGTGAAGAGAATGACATGTAGGCCTCTATTCTTCGCCCCCACGACCATGGTAGATAGGTTGTTCTCATACTGCGCCAAGGTGCTATGGTGCACGCTATCGTCTGGGTTCATATCATTGAGTCCTAATTGGATGAAGAGGATATCGCCTCGTCTAACGCGGTACATCATCGTTTCCCAGTGGCCATCCTCGTAGAAGGACTTCGTACTAGCGCTATCTGCGGCATGGTTCTCCACCCGTACACCAGGTGCGAGAAAAGAGGGAAGGACTTGTCCCCATCCACAGGCTGTATTTTCGTTCTCAATGAGGTGGTCTGCCATGGTCTCATCTCCGACTAAAAAGATAGAGGCATTTTTCTTAGCCTCCAAGGGTAGTACCACTAGTAGGGCTAAAAGTAGGCAAAAGGATAAATTTTTCATAACTTACACCAAAAAATGTCCATAATACGCCGCAAAATTACAAAAAATAAACCAAATATGCAAATATTTGACGAAAAATAACGTGTTTATTTGGATATTTCAAAAAAAAAGAGTACTTTTGCGGCGAAAATACGAAAATCAACCCATATGGACGACTATCACCAAGCAAATGCAACAAGTAAAAGCCAAGAAATCGCTAGGGCAGCACTTCTTGACAGACCTTGGGGTCGCTCAACGAATTGCTGAAACCATATCTTCCGGTCGTGTTCTTGAAATAGGATCGGGAATGGGCGTGCTTACCCAGTATCTTCTTCACAATAAGGATATCGAACTCACTGCGATTGAGCTCGATCATGAGTCGGTGGAGTACTTGGTAGAGCATTTTCCTGAGTTGCATTTGATTGAGGGTGATTTTTTGAAGTTTCCTTTGGATGTGCTTTATCCAGATGGTGAGTTTCAGATTATAGGCAATTATCCATATAATATTAGTAGCCAGATTTTCTTTAAGGTGTTGGATTATAAGGATCGTATACCGGTATGTTCGGGTATGATTCAGAAAGAGGTGGCGGAGCGATTGGCTTCTAAGCCCGGAAAGAAAGCATATGGAATATTATCTGTACTGCTGCAAGCGTGGTACGATATAGAATATTTATTCACGGTGGACGAATACGTGTTCAACCCTCCGCCTAAGGTCAAGTCGGCGGTTATTCGATTGCGACGAAACAGCCGAACGGAGTTGGGGTGTGACGAGGCGTTGTTCAAGACGGTGGTCAAGACGGCGTTTAATCAACGACGAAAACAGATGCGCAATTCGCTTCAACAGCTGGCAGGAAAGGGTCATCCCGTCCTGGAAGCGGAAATATTTACGCGCCGCCCCGAACAGCTGAGTGTAGATGAGTTTGTTGAACTTACTAAATTGTTAGAAACATGTCAGAATTAAGAATATTCTATAAGGATAGTGAGAAAATCAAGGTGGCTAAGACCATCAATGCGCTCAAGGAACTGGATAAGAAAGATATTATCTGGATAGACCTATTAGATGTATCCGACAAGACGGAGGATGTATTGGAAGGTTTCCTAAAGATTGATATTCAGGAAGATGAAGAGATGGAGGAGATTGAGATGTCGTCTCGATACATACAGACGGATGACTCGATTGTCGCCAATTCCAACTTCTTGCATTCCAATTTTGAGGTGGAGCCGGTTAACTTCATTATGAAGAACAATATCTTAGTCACCTCGCACGATGCGGAGTTAGAGAGTTTCACGGAGACGGTGAAGCGTATGTTTGTGAACACCCGCAATTTCCCCAGTGGATATCATGTGTTGGTAGCGCTGATGGAGACGCGTGTGGAGAAGGACGCCGACTTGATTGAGGATACGACGGATCTCATTACTGCTTTGAGTACGGAGATCAATGCGACGGATCATGTGGATGAAGATGTGTTGATACAGATCAAGGACTTACAGGAAAAAGTGACGATCATTCGTCAGAACATCATGGATAAGCAGCGAGTGATCAGTAATTTCTTGAAGTGCGATTTCTTCCCTGCCGAATTGCAGCCAAGATTGACGATGATCATTAAAGATATCAATTCGCTGTTTGACTATACCCGATTTGGTTTTGACCGTCTGGACTACCTGCAAGATACGTTCTTAGGTTTGGTTAACATTGAGCAGAACAAGATCATCAAGATCTTCACGGTGGTGAATGTGATTTTCCTGCCGCCGACGTTGGTAGCGAGCATGTATGGTATGAACTTTGATTTTATGCCTGAGTTACATTGGCAGCATGGTTATTTGTTCGCCATTTTCCTGATGGTGATTTTCACGATAGGCGTATTGGCAATCTTTAGATTAAAGAAGTGGTTATAATGACACAGCAAGATATACAATCGATTAAACAGCGTTTTGGGATCATAGGAACCAATTCTATTCTCAATCGCGCTATAGAAGTGGCCGTACAGGTAGCACCTACTGACTTGAGTGTACTGATTACGGGTGAGTCGGGTGTAGGTAAGGAACATTTCCCGCAGATTATTCATGCTTATTCATCGCGCAAGCATGGCGCTTATTTTGCCGTTAACTGTGGTGCCATCCCGGAAGGGACGATTGATAGTGAACTATTCGGCCACGAGAAGGGAGCCTATACGGACGCTAAGGCTGATCGTAAGGGATACTTTGAGATAGCCGATGGTGGTACTCTTTTCTTAGATGAAGTGGGAGAATTGCCGTTATCCACGCAGGTGCGTTTGTTGCGCGTGTTGGAGACGGGTGAGTTTATAAAAATGGGTTCGAGTCAGGTGCAGAAAACGAATGTACGCGTGGTGGCTGCCACGAACTTAGATATACCTCGGGCTATTTCGGAAGGTCGCTTCCGGGAAGATTTGTATTATCGACTCAACTCGGTAGAGATACGGGTGCCTGCGTTGCGAGATAGAAAAGAGGATATACCTTTGTTGTTCCGTAAGTTTGCGTCCGATTTCTCGGAGAAATATCGGATGCCGCAAGTGAGGTTGACAGAAGAAGCCAATCGCCTGTTGCAATCCTATTATTGGAATGGTAACATCCGGCAATTGAAGAATGTGGCGGAGCAGATCAACATCATGGAGACGAACCATGATATCTCGGCGGAGACATTAAGTAAGTACTTACCCCAGAACGAGGTAGGTGGATTGCAGTTAGCGAAGCAAGCGACCTCTTCCGATTCGTTCATGAACGAGCGCGAATTGCTCTATAAAGTGCTCTTCGACATGAAACGGGATATGAGTGAGATGCGGCAGCAGTTGAATGGTTTGCTCAATGGTCAACCGATGGCGCAGTCGGCTTCCAGTTTGCAATCGACCCCGATCAATAAGGAGGACTATCAGATGGTGGAGGAACTGAAGGAGGAGCCGAGCAATTTAGAGGAAGTGATGAAGGAGCGGATCATCCGTGAACTGGAGCGTAGTGGTGGTAATCGTAAGATAGCCGCGGAGGCATTAGGAGTGTCTGAAAGGACATTATATCGTAAGATAAAGGAATATGGGCTGTAAGAAAAGTTTCATAGGACTATTGGTGGGTTTGTTACTCTTAGACGGATGTGCGATTAGTTACAAGTTCAATGGCGCAAGCATTGACTATGCTACTACCAAGAGTGTGTCGATAGGTGATTTTCCCAATAATGCAGCACTGGTGTATCCGCCGTTGAGTAATGACTTGAGTGAAGGTATAAGGGATCTTTTTCAACGGCAGACTCGATTGAAGTTGCTGCGCAGAGGAGGTGATTTGGATTTGCAAGGAGAGATTGTGGCCTATACCTTAACCCCGATGTCTATTGCAGCGGATAGTTATGCGGCAGAGACTCGTTTGACGATTGTGGTGAAGATCGTATTCACGAACAATGCTAATCCCGAAGAGAGTTTTGAGCGGACGTATACCGGGTATCAGAACTTCGATTCCAGTCGTGCATTGAATGATGTGCAAGAGGAGTTATGTGCCACTATCATCACCGAAATATCGGAACAAATATACAATGATACCGTCGCAAAGTGGTAAAAAAGTAGGTTTTTTATCAAATTCTTTGCGTATATCAAAAAAAAATTGTACCTTTGCACCGTTTTTACGTGGAATAAATATTTAAACTTAAATATTATGTACATTTTATTTACTATCTTAATTGTTATTGCAGCCATTCTGCTTATCTTACTGGTATTAGTTCAAAACAGTAAGGGTGGTGGTTTAGCCGCAGGTTTCGCAAGTGGTAACCAAGTGATGGGTGCACCTCGTACGGCTGACTTCTTAGAGAAGGCTAGTTGGACTTTGGCTGCTATCATTGTACTGCTCAGTATCATTGCCGTTGGCGTGAAGAAAGGTCAAACTGTTGTGACAGATGACCAGAGTGCTATCTCGGAGCAAGTACAAGAAGCTGCTGCCAATCAGGCACCTGCTGCTGACTTCAATCAGGAGCAAGAGGCTGAGTAATCACCATTGATGGCGAAATAGTCCCCCTATCAGGCAGATAAGCAGATAGAAGGGGTAGAGTAATTCTAACAAGAATGCATCAAACAGAGAGACGGACGCGTCTCTTTGTTTTATTATATGGTATTCGTAGGGAAACTTAACAAGGAGAATGAGCGGGCACAGGAGTTGTAGCATATTAAGGCCAACTACGAGTGCACCATAGCGGATAATATCCCGATCGGTATAGTGTGGGGCTTTTCCTGCCCAGCGCATACGTTGATGTAGCAGTTGACGAAGAGTGGGTATGGCTTGTATGGTGGCGGTGTATTGTGGTTGATCTAATACGGCAATAGATAGGCCACGACGTTTGAAACTTTCTAGGAGGAACATATCATCCCCACTAGGTATCTCCGGGTGGATGTCGGGATAACTCTCCAGCCATCTATCGCGGCGGACGATGAGGTTAGCACCGCTGCACATAACGTGGTGACCTTGTTGTGCTGTGCGTATGGTGATCTGCTGAATGGCTGCATATTCGGCTATTTGTAGCCGTTCAATGAGGGATGTTCCACCGACCATACGAAGGGGGAGGATGAGCAAGTCGGCTGTGGTAGAGGGAGTAGCAGTAGGGGGTGTGATATCATCATCTTGAAGCCACACATAGTCGGTGTTGGCTTCTGTGATGAGTTTGTGTAGGGCGTGTTTTTTTCCTAAACCATCATCGTTTATTCCTCTTTTTGGGACAATGACTGTAATGTGCATAGTTGGTCATGGAACGTCGGATAGGACTTATTGATATAGTCTATATCGTCGCAACGCATAGGTAGATGGGCTGCTAACATGGCCATGGCAATGCGGTGATCACCATTGGGTTGCAGATGTTTGATGGATTCGATACGATCACTCTCTTTGAGCCGTAGCATAGCGGTATGGCGTGCAAAGAGGATCTTACCCAACTGCTTACAAGTAATGGCAATAGCAGGATACAAGTCTGGGAATTGTTCAAAATTGAGGACGAGTGGCCATAATTTGCTGCGACCCACTTTGGATATGCGCACTCCTGTGTCATCAAAACTGGTACCCACTCCAAAGTGCTTGTAGATATGGGCTAAGATCTTGTCTCCCTGAATGGATTCTGAGGTGAGTCCATTGAGGTGCAATTCACCACCATGAATAGCGACATACTCGTACCAGAAGGCGGCTGAACTCCAATCTTTTTCGATAGTTAGATCCCCATTCTCAAATCGGCGAATGACTTCGCGCGTCATCTGTATATAAGGAGAATCGCAATCTGTTTGCACATCAAATCCGGTGAGCATCATAGCCGTCACGAATTGGGAGGATTGTGGCCCCTTAATGGTAATGGTGTGATGGGATGAATCTAATGGGTTATGCAGTTTCTTACCACGGATACGAAGGGGTGGAAAACCATATTCGCCTTCATACCATATATCGGCACCGCATTTGAGTAAAGCATCTACTTCTTGGATGATAGGGCGTTTATTCATTCGCTCATTCCCTTTGATCACGACATTTTGTCCTTCTAATTGGGCACAATAAGCGGTGAGGAAACGCATAGCAGTACCGCAGTTCTCTACATTCACTTCTTCAGCACCTTTTTCAATAGCCTGTAAACAGCGATGGAGTGTCTTCACATCATCGGGGATGCGACTATCACTCACATCCATCAGTGGCTGGTGGTGTAGGGCTTGGAGGATGAGGATGCGGTTAGCAATACTTTTGGATATAGGTAGTTCTATTTCTGTCATGATTACAAGTTTTTGAGGGTCTCTTTGAGCCACGCAAAGCAACGTTGTGTGGAAGATATGCTCAGTCTTTCTTGCGGGGAGTGGACGCCATACATTTGTGGTCCAACAGATACCATATCTAAGTATGGATATTTCTGTAAGAAGAGTCCACATTCCAATCCGGCATGGATAGCGAGTACGGCAGGTTCGTGATGGAATAAGTGCACGTATGCTGCCTTAGTCACCTCCATAAGGGGCGAATGTACATTAGGTTTCCAACCGGGATAACCATCGCCATGGGTCACTTCGTCGCAGGCTATCGCGAGGGCTGCTTCTACCTCGTTCTTGATACGATGTTTCTCGGACTCGACGGAGGAGCGTTGGGAAGTATTGACCTCGATATAACCCTCTTTCATCTTGATGGATGCGAGGTTAGTACTAGTCTCGACCAAACCCGGCATATCTGCACTCATGGCTATCATGCCGTGAGGACATTGCACGAGGGCATGGATGAGAGCATGGGCTTTGTCAGTAGGTAGGATAGTAGAGGGTAGGTCGGTGGATTCCAATTGGAGGCAGAGGTCTTTCTCGATGGCTCCAAACTGATTCTCGACGGATGCTTTATATTGGTTAAAGCGAGCCACTACGTCGTGTTTATGATCTTGGCTAACTATAAAGATCGCTTCCGCTTCGCGAGCAATGGCGTTACGGAGGTTACCGCCTTCAATGATTGATAGTTCCCAGTTAAGGTCACGGATAGCATCGAGGAAGTTAACGATCACTTTATTTGCATTGGCACGACCTTTGTTGATATCATCTCCGCTATGTCCACCCATCAGTCCTTTTACCGACACATGGAAGGCCATCTTATAGACGCTGTTGGTCAAAGCCACTGGCGCATAGTGCATCTTAGCCAAGGTGTCTATGCCTCCGGCGCAGCCAATGAAGATCTGCCCATCATCCTCGGAGTCCAGGTTAATGAGTCGACGTCCTTGGAGGTAACCATCTTGGAGTTTAAAGGCACCCGTCAAACCCGTCTCTTCGTCCACCGTGAACAAGCACTCTAAGGCGGGGTGAGGGAGAGTGGTAGAGGTGATGACGGCTAATGCCATCGCCATACCGATACCATCATCGCCGCCGAGCGTAGTACCACGCGCTTTGAGCCAATCGTCATCGATATAGGTCTCAATGGGATCCGTCATGAAATCGTGCTCTACATCTTTATTCTTCTCGCACACCATATCCATGTGCGCCTGTAAGATGACGCCTTCATGATCCTCATAACCCGCTGTGGCAGGGCAACGCATGATCACATTCATCGCCTCATCACGCACACACTCCAAGTGGTGGGCAGCGGCAAAATCAACAAGCCATTGGCTAATCTTCTCCTCGTGTTTAGAAGGACGAGGGATCTGAGTTATTTGTTGGAAGATAGAGAATACTTCCTGGGGTTCTAAATGTTTCATCTTAAAGTAGGATCAACAGCTAACTTAACGACCTGGGTAATTGAATCCAAAGTCGTTGGAAGAGTTGTAAAATGGTTATTATCAGAGTTAATGAGTGGCATATATTGGATGCCATTGTTATTCGCCCAATAGATGCGGTTATTGACATTATCCACATGGATAGCGGTGGCACCTTCGGGGTCAATCACCACTAAGTTATTGGCATCCGGAAGGTTGGCGATACAGAAACCAAGATTGGCTGTTCTCGCATATATCTTGCGAGAAGTGATCATGAAACCTTCTAAGTTAGGAAGGTATTGGCGCAGTTGGGATAGGTAGTAATCGTGTCCATTATAGTTCTGGAACGTATCTTGTTTATTGGCCAATATCTGCAGCCCTTCCTCATAATCAACGCGTTGACGCATGTCGGTTCGACTGCCATAGATACGTCTGCGCCAGCAGGAGTCGTTGGCTGTTTGGAACAGCACGGCACTCGCAGGTACATCGTTGACTGTATAGTCGTGAAGAACGATCGTGGTGTCGCCATTAAGCACAACACATAGTTGAATGGTATAGGTACCTTGTTGGTGAAAATAAAGTTTCCAAGTTTCCTCCGTCTGGTAGTCACTCAATGGGGTATAATTGCCACCGGAAGTAATACTCCATTGGTAGGAGATAGGATAATCAAATGGGTTATACACCAAGGCTTGGAAGGTTACATCCTCGTAAATATTAAGACCTAAGGAGTCTGCATATTCCGTCGTGCATGCGAAGTTAGGGATGGTGTCATAGATAGTGATCTCTTTGGTGGCAGACTTGTTGTTATCTACCTTCAGGGTGACCATATAGCGTCCCGGTTGGCGATAGATAGTAGATGGGTTCTTGAACATAGATGTAGCTCCGTCTCCAAACGACCATGCCCAATCGGCACCACCCGTAGAGAGATTGGTAAAAGTCACTGTCTCGCCCGCTCTGGGTTGGGTGGGAGAGAACGAAAAATCAACCGTTATACTAGAGCACCCCATCAGGATGCACCCAAGTGTCAATATCATCCAATGTTTTGTCATAATCGTGTGTGGCATTTAGCCAAACTATGTTATTATCGGCTTTAAACCAAGTGAGTTGTCGCTTAGCATAATGCCGTGAGTTTTGCTTAATCAATCGTATAGCTTCGTCCTTCGTGATCTTCCCATCGAAGTAATCGAATAGTTCTCTATATCCTACTGTTTGCAAACTATTGCATGCACGAAGAGGATAGACTTGCCTTGCTTCTTCCTCCAATCCGGCTGCCATCATTTGCTCCACGCGCTCATTGATACGTTCATACAGTTCTTCGCGCGGCCGTTCTAGTCCTATGGGCACGATACGGAAGTTTCTCTTATTCTGTTTGGCTTGGCGGAATGAAGAGTAGGGTTGGTTCGTTGCCAAAGATATCTCTACACAATGCATCAGGCGTTGCGGATTGCGCTGATCTACTATCTGCCAATAGGCGGGATCTAAGCGTTGCACTTCCTGCTGTAACCACTCCAATCCGTTCTCTTTATATAGTGTCCTCACCTGTTCTCGTACCGCAGTGGGCACAGTAGGTATATCATCCAATCCATGGCATACAGCGTCGATGTATAGCATGCTACCTCCTGTAAGAACGAGTATGTCGTGCTGCTGCCATAACGCATCTAATAGTTGCAAGCAGTCGCGTTCATATTGTCCTGCATTGTAGTCCTCTCTTACCGACTTGGTGCCCACAAAATAGTGGCGCACTTGTGCCTGTTCCTCCGCAGTAGGTGCTGCTGTGCCAATGGGTATCTCGCGGTATATCTGTCGCGAATCGGCACTGATGATTGGACAAGCGTAGTGCTCTGCCAAGCGTAGGCTAAGAGCCGTCTTACCGACCCCTGTAGCACCTACTAATACGATCAATATCCTTTCACCTGTAACCTGCAACCTATAACCTGTAACCTAGAACATAGAGCCATCCTCAAAACTGAGGTCTTGGAATCCCTCCATGTCAATATCCCCTTCATCATATTGGCTATCGCCATAGAAATCTTCGTCAGATTCCCAATCTGCTTTGCCATTCTTTCCCACTATACCAGCGGCTGGATCGTCTTTGCGCAACTGCTCAGGTGCTTTACCTACACTCTCTACACATTGCACACCATCCATCATGCCCGGTTCAATCTGTTTCAATGAACCAAAGAAATAGCGCTCGAACATAGGATCAAAGATGTAAATCAACCGCTGTCCCTGTTCCTCCAATAAATCGCTAAGCCGGGTGTCCTCCATGACCATGTTGTCGTACTCGAAATTAGCAGCCATGGGCATGAGAGTTACTTCTTGCTCTTTCTCCCATTGGTCATTGCACATAAAGAACGAAGTCATCTGATCATCTGGATACTGAACAGCATCTAAGATGGCTTTATGTAAGTCCAAGAAAGTGGCTTCACTATCAGCCTTGAACACGCGCTTAAACTTATCGCCTTCTTCGCAGGAAAACGCAATTTTGTAAATCATATTACCTATATATTAAAAAAACAGCGGCAAAGATACAACTTTTTTTTGTAATATGCAAATTTTTTTGTACTTTTGCACAAATTTTAATTAACAAGCATGGAACATTATATTTTGATCGCCGAGGAAGGCGAACGCGAATTAGTAGAGAAGTACTTGCCAGGATGGAATTGGCCTATCGTTGTGACTGGTGTGGGAGCCATCAATATCATCCGTAGTTTGAAGGATCTGCCTCGGGATGCAGAGGTGATCAATTTGGGTTATGCCGGCAGTTCTAATTTTGAGATCGGAACGATTGTCGAAGTCACCGAATCTCGTCTCAATCATCCCAATGTCACTTACCCCGAACCTACTCTTGCTATCGACCCTATCGATAATGGTTTATGGCCTATCGCGCAAGTGAAGGCGGTATGCTATACCAACTGTGATTTTGTGCTACAATCGGATTATAAGGATTGTGTCTTTGATATGGAACTGGCGTTTATTGCTGCCCAAGGATTTAGCCAAGTACACAGCATCAAGATTGTCAGCGACAACCTCAGTCTCCATGCTTATCATGAACTCACGCATGGGGTGGAGTAATCACCCTACATGGTGCGTGAGAGTTTGATTCAGTTCCTGCATACGAAGCCAGTGGTAGAATTCCTTATCGATGGCTACCGGATGGCTACTAGAAGTGAAGGTGATATTACGATGCTGTTCCTCATCCGTAATCTGAATCTTCAGTTTGACATTACCCGGATGGGCTTGGATAACATTCAATAATTCGTCATTGAGTTCTTGTGACACTTGCTCAATAGGTATATTCAAAGTGAGTGTCTCCACCTGTTTATGTTGCACCTCATTGAGGGGTTCCACTTGAGTGATAACCAACTCGTACTCCGCTTCCTCTATCGGACGCTCCTTGAACCATTGCTTGCCCGCACCACTCTGCTGCATAGTCGCAGTCAGATAGACGTAGGTATTGGGTTTGAGCATGTGTGCCATGCGGTTATAGTTCTCTCCAAAGAGGGCAAACTTATAACTTCCTGAATAGTCTTCTAATATATAGTTACCATACAGATTACCTGTGCGGCTTGTTTTTTCTTCTGCTAAGGTAATGATACCGCCCACATGAATAGGTTGATTCTGGTGGCGTTCAATGATGGTTTTGAGCTGATCATGTACGTTCACCTGCTCGTTATCGTTATGGTTGTCGTTATCGTTTTCGTTTTGGTTTTCGTTAAGGTTGTCGTTTTCCATCACTCCCTCCCAATCTTTGAGACATAGGCGGCGTTTAGTGGATTTCGTACCATCGCGTCGGCTGATCTCCACTTCCTTACGATGTTCGTCCAACCAGGTTAGATCTTTGGTAGTCATGTTACACAGGTCGCGGATCTCAAACTCATACTCATCTAATGGGTGTGCCGAGAGATAGATACCTATCAGATCTTTCTCTATATTAAGCCGCTCGATGGTGGACATACGAGGAACAGAGGGTAGTTCAGGTTTCTGAATATCAATGGCGAAACCTTCGCCTAAATCGCCAAAGAGGGTGTTCTGCTGTTGCGCACGATCTTGTTGGAATGTGTTACCATAGCGCATCAGCATCTCAAGGACGGTCTCTCCTTTGTCGGTCATGGCCATCAGTTGTTCGCGGTAGATACCCTCAAAGCAGTCGAAGGCCCCTGCTAACGCCAAAGACTCCACCGTCTTGCGGTTGCAGGACTGTAAGTTAACGCGCTCTAAGAAATCGTATAAGTCCTTATATTTACCATTCTTCGTTCTCTCTTCAATAATCGCCTCCACAGCCCCTTCTCCTACACCTTTGATTCCACCCAAACCGAAGCGGATATCGCCATGTTGGTTGACGGTGAAGTTCAACTCAGACTCGTTCACATCGGGCTCGAGCACGGATATCTTCATCGCCTTGCATTCGTCCATGAACTTAGTTACCTCCTTGATATCATCCTTCGATACGGTCAAGTTGGCTGCCATGAACTCGGCTGGGTAATGGGCTTTGAGATACGCTGTCTGATACGCTACCCATGAGTAGCACGCCGCATGCGATTTATTGAAGGCATAGGATGCAAACGCCTCCCAGTCTGTCCATATCTTCTCGAGCACTTTCTCGTCATGTCCATTCGCTTTACCACCTGACATGAACTTACCTTTCAGTTCCTGCAGGGTAGCCATCTGCTTCTTACCCATCGCCTTACGGAGCTTATCACTCTCTCCGCGGGTGAAGTTAGCCAGCAGTCGACTCAGCAACATCACTTGCTCTTGATAGACGGTGACGCCATAGGTGTCCTTTAAGTACTTCTCCATGCAGGGTATATCATAGACCACCGGTTCCTCGCCATGCTTACGGCGAATGAACTGTGGGATATACTGCATTGGCCCGGGTCGGTAAAGGGCATTCATCGCGATGAGGTCACCCATCACAGTCGGCTTCAACTCCTTCATGTACTTCTGCATACCTGCCGACTCAAACTGGAAAACGGCTATCGTGCGACCTTCTTGGAACAACTGATACGTCTCTGGGTCATTGATAGAGATATGATCGATATCCACTTCTTCGCCACGGGCATGTCGGATATTAGCGATACACTCTTTGATAATAGTCAGGGTACGCAGGCCTAAGAAGTCCATCTTGATTAGTCCTACACTCTCTACCACATGGCCGTCGTATTCGGTGACGAGCACCCGTTTGCCTAAGTCTTTATCTTCGACGCTCGATAAGGGTGCAAAGAGTGTCAAGTCATCTGCACCGATGATCACACCGCAGGCGTGAATACCAACTTGTCGTACCGTACCTTCTAACTGCTGGGCGTAGTTCAATACCGAACGCACTTCGGCATCGTCGCCATTGAGCATCATCTTGAGCTCATTGACGTACTTATAGCAGTTCTTAAGGTTGAGTTTGGGCGACTTGCCATTCTCGTCCTTGATGTTATCGGGAAAACCTCGTTCGGGGATATAACTCTTGATCTCGTTTACCTTGGCGAGTGGCATACGTTGTACGCGACCAACGTCGGCAATAGCCGACTTGGCGGCCATGGCACCATAGGTGATGATATGAGCGACATGGGTCTCACCATATTTTTGACTCACCCAATCTAGCACTTTACCACGACCCGCGTCGTCAAAGTCGGTATCTATATCAGGCAATGAGATACGATCGGGGTTGAGGAAACGTTCAAACAGTAAGTCGTACTCCAATGGGTCAAGGTCGGTGATATGTAAACAGTATGCCACCACACTTCCTGCGGCGGATCCACGACCTGGGCCAACAGACACACCGAGTTCCTCGCGTGCACCGCGGATAAAGTCCATCACGATGAGGAAGTAACCGGGGAATCCCATGGTCTTCATCACGTGTAACTCAAAGTTGATACGCTCTTTCAGTACCTCGTCGTTTTCGAGTCGATCTTGACCATAGCGTTTAAGCGCACCCTCCATCGTGAGTTGGCGTAGGTAGTCGGCTTCTAGTTTGATACGATAGATCTTGTCGTAGCCCCCCAGTTTCTTAATTTTCTTTTTCGCTTCCTCTTCGTTCAAAACCACCTCGCCATGTTCATTGCGGGTGAACTCGTCAAATAGTTCTTGTTCGGTAAATCGTTTTCGATAATCTTCCTCGGTCGCAAATGATTCGGGAATGGGGAACTTAGGCATGATAGGTTCGGAATCGATATCGTAGATCTCTATCTTATCGACTATCTCTTGCGTGTTTTCCAACGCTTCCGGCACATCGTTAAAGATGGCAGCCATCTCCTCAGGTGTCTTGAGCCATTCTTGTTTGGTATAGTGCATCCGATCCTCATCGTCCACATAGTGGTTCGTGCTCAAGCAGATGAGTCGGTCGTGTGCTTCGGCATGCTCTTCTTCGACAAAGTGCGCATCGTTGGTAGCAATCACCTTAATATGATGTTTGCGCGCGAGCGCGAGGATGATCGGATTGACCTGCATCTGCCGTTGATAAGTCTCTTGGTCAGCCCCCGGTTTTTCCGTCTGATGACGCTGGATCTCTAAGTAATAATCTTCGCCAAAGATGGACTTGAACCACAATATGGCTTCTTCTGCCTCGGCAAAACCTCCCTCCTCCAGACTGTCACCTCGACCGATACCGTCTAATATCTTTTGACTGATTTCGCCACCCAAGCAGGCGGACGAACAGATGATTCCCTCGTGGTACTGTTCCAATAACTCTTTGTCTATACGGGAAGTGTAGTTGAATGCATCGTCCATCCATCCTAAACTGATGAT
The DNA here is from genome assembly GCA_002315745.1 of Bacteroidales bacterium UBA1735. Classification (GTDB taxonomy): domain Bacteria; phylum Bacteroidota; class Bacteroidia; order Bacteroidales; family Paludibacteraceae; genus Colicola. The sequence continues at coordinate 32,552 of DCID01000039.1, forward strand.
GCGGCAGAGGTTATGATAACCTTTCTTGTTCTTCGCTAGCAGGATCAAGTGCCAACCCGAACGGTCTATCACATACTTACGTCCCTCGCCATTGATCGCTTCCTCGTTGGATTTGCTATGTCTGCCACGACGAGCACAATAGGCTTCGCAGCCGACGATCGGAATAAACGGGGTGAAGGGTGTGCCTGCTGCTTCTGCCTTCTCTTTGGCTTTGCCATTGATGGCTTTGCAGTAATCTAATAACTCCTTGATTCCATACATGTTCCCATGATCCGTCAGGGCAATGGCGGGCATGCCGGTACGGATACATTTATCCACTAATTCGGTCACTTTAGACATACCGTCTAAGACCGAGTATTGGGAGTGTACATGTAGGTGAGTGAACATATTTACGATTTACGATTTAC
>DCID01000039.1:32991-43252 GCA_002315745.1 Bacteroidales bacterium UBA1735
TTTTTTATTGTCTTTTCAACTTCGTATAACGCACAAATAAGGCGGTAACGAAGACAGTGATGGCGCCCGCGATGGCGTAGGCAACGAGGTCAGACAGACCTCGGTCGGCTATATAGGAACCGGTCGGTGCCATCAATATAAAGGTCATCACCACAAAAGTCATAAAGATGGCGGGCACTAAGGTTATCCAATAGCAACGGCGATGAACGGCTAAGTAGCAGCAGCACACCCATAGCGTGATGGTGGCTAATACTTGGTTACTCCAACTGAAATAGCGCCACACAATATTAAACCCTTCTTGCGAACGAACACTATACACGAGCACCGCGGTAACGACTATAAAGAGCGGAATACAGATGATGAATCGGTTGCGTATTTTCTGTTGCTCTAAATGGAAAGCATCCGCAATCACCAATCTCGCAGAACGCAATGCCGTATCGCCTGACGAGATAGGAGCAGCTATCACGCCCATGATAGCGAGCATACCACCGACTGAACCTAACCACTCTTTGGATATGTTCATCGTGATCACGCCCGCGGGATCACCGATGCCATGGGCTTGATAATACGTGGTGGCTGCGGCAGCCCAAATCAAAGCCACTATACCTTCTGTCACCATCGCGCCATAGAAAATAGGACGTCCCTGTTTCTCATTCGTGATACAGCGTGCCATCAGCGGCGACTGCGTGGAGTGGAATCCACTGATCGCACCGCATGCTATCGATACGAACATCATCGGGAAAATGGGGCTCTTCTCATACTTCGTTCCCAGTCCTGTCCATATCTCGGGCAAGGCGGGATGACGTACATACAACATCACTAACAGACCTACCGCCATGAAGATCAATGCTACCGCAAAGAGCGGATAGACCCGCCCAATGATCTTGTCAATTGGGAAGAGGGTGGCGATGATGTAGTACCCAAAGATAACCGCTGTCCAGAAATAGACATCCCATCGTGCGGGTGTCAGACGGGCAATGATCTCCGCGGGTTGTGATACAAACACTGCCCCCAATAGAATAAGCAGTATCATCGTGAATACGATAAAGACCACACTCACCGTCTTACCTAAATACGTCTTAGCAATCACGGACGGGTTCTCCCCATTATGTCGAACGGAGATCATGGCGCTAACAAAGTCATGTACACCACCTGCAAAGATCGTTCCGAACACGATCCATAGGAATGAAGCCGTACCGAACTGTGCGCCCATGATCGCGCCATAGATGGGTCCAATACCTGCGATATTGAGAAACTGAATCATGAAGATCTTCCAGTTCGGCATCTTCACATAATCGACCCCATCTTGGTGCTGCATAGCCGGTGTAGGACGATTCTCGTCCACACCGAATAGGCGACCCACGAATCTTCCGTAGAAGATATATCCGAGGATCAGTACTACTATGGCTATACTAAAACTAATCATTTACCTCCACCTAGCGCCAAATACAGATTGACATTGGCTTGCAGGATATTGCGATAGTTTTGAATGAGTGAATAGCGTGAATTGATGAGGTCATTCTGAGCCATCAGCACTTCGAGATACGTACCTTGTCCGAGGCGCATCTTCGTATAGGTGGCATCATAAGCCCGCTCCATGGCATCCACACGATTGAGATGCTCCGCTGTCTTCTCGTTATAGATACGTCTCTCAGCGAGGGCATCGTTCACTTCGGTACCCGCTTTGAGCAGGGCGTTGGCGTAGTTATATTGCATCTCTTCTAACTGGCTCTTGGACACACGTACATCGGAGATGTTCTTACCTGCATTGAAGATAGGTTGCAACAGTCCACCTACTGCATTGAAGAGCACACCGCCGTTAGCCCATCCTACTGTTCCGCTTAAGGTGATAGACGGGCAGCAGTTAGCGATCGAACGATTACGGTTATAGAACGCATACTCGATCTGATGCTCTGCCGCTTTCACATCGGGACGGATCTGTACCGCGCGCAAATCGACCGTAGTCAAGTTGTCGTTATAGGTCGTTGCTCGGAGATTAGAACGGGCAATGTCGTTCAATGAATCGGTCGAAAGCAAGAGGTACATAGCACTCAACGCAAACTCACGCTCTAACAGATACTGTTTATGATCGGCGCGGGTAGCATAGTACGAACCTTCGAATTGCGATACGGCTGCTTCGTCCGACATACCTGCTTTCTTCATCTCACGCATCGTCTCTACCGATTGTTTCCAAGTATCCACAGCATCCTCTGCCGTACGAATTAATGCATCGTACATCAGCAGCAGGTAATAGGTCTCAGCCACACCAGCCACCAGTTCCGCACGGGCAGCTTGCTCGAAGTCTTGTGACTGCTTGTAACCTGCCTCTGCCATACGTTTTTGATTGAGCAGTTTGCCAAAGATATCGATCTCCCACGAAGCCGTAGCAAACGTGTGCGAATAGGAGGTCACTGCCGATGTGGTGGCGGTCATCTGTCCCACAGGACTACCACCGGCATAGATGGATGGCAGGAAAGCCAACTTAGCACCTAACAGTTGTGCCTTCGCTTGATTGACGCGCTCGTGCGCCATTCGTAGGTCGTAGTTGTTCTTCAAGGCTAAGTCGATGAGGGACTGCAACTGCGGATCGGTGAAGATCTCGGTGTAAGTAGGCACAGGGATAGAGTCGATCTCGGCGGTCGTCTTGGAGTCGTACTTGCCGTAGAGTTTACAGGAGTTGAAACTCAGTGCTACCATCGCCATCACACCGATGACGATCGCAGCACGAATAGATTTAGTATTGTTCATATTCTTTCTCTTTTTCTAATGGTTTAACCTTTTCTTGGATGGTCTCAAACACTACGAACAGTGCGGGCACTAAGAAGAGCAGACCCGTACAGCCTAGTAGCATACCGAACACCGTACCGATACCCAAACTGATGTTACCTACTGCACCTACACCCGTACTCGTGAGCAATGGCAGCAAACCAATCACCATCGTACCTGCAGTCATCAAGATAGGACGCAGACGGGCTTTGGATGCCTCTAAGGCGGAGTCGATGATACTGAGTCCTTGATGACGTTTTTGCAGCGCAAACTCGACAATCAAGATACCCGTCTTAGACAGCAGACCGATCATCATCACGACACCTGTTTGGAGGTAGATGTTATTATCCAAACCGATACCCGGAATGAGGGTGTTAGCAATCTTCGTGAAGAGGAAAGCACCCATCAGACCCATTGGCACAGCTAGTATGATCGCCCAAGGGATGATATAACTCTCGTACAAGCAGGACAGGATGAGGAAGATGAGCAGTCCGGATATACCGAAGATGACACCCATACTCGAACCCTCACTTTGCTCACGGGTCATACCACCGAACTCATAGGCAAACTCTTTACCGGGCATCACTTGCTTGAAAGTGCGCTCTACTGCTTGGATCACCGAACCGGTTGATTGACCAGGAGCCGGCGAAGCGTTCACCTGAATAGAACTTAACATATTGAATCGGTTGAGATAAGCTGCACCATAGATACGCTTGATACTAAGGAAAGTACCAAGAGGTGCCATCTCACCCGATGGGGTCTTGACCATCATCGCGTTCAGGGATTTCTCGTCCACGTGACTCTCTGGTGTACCTTGTACCATGACCTTATACACTTTACCGTAGATATTGATTTGGTTGACATAACTACCACCCATGTACGTAGCCAGCGCGTTCATCACTTGCTTAACCGTCAACCCTTTCTGATAGCACTTAGCTGCATCCACATCTACGAGCCATTGTGGGTTATCGGCTGCCAAAGTGGAATAAGCATTACCGATAGCGGGGTCTTTTCTCAGTTCTTTCACGAACTCGTCACGCATAGCGGCAAACTCTGCAATGTCACCACCGTTCTTATCTTGGAGATAGATCTCGGCATCGGCTGAACTACCGTAACCGGGGATCATAGGCATCTGGAACGGAATGATCTGTGCATCGGGATAATGCGGAGCGATCTCCTTCATGATGATGCGCATCGCCTTGTAGTTGGTCAGGAAATCACGCTCTTCCCAGTTCTTCATCGCTATCACCATAAAGCCCGCATTGGACATACGACCCGAGGTGAAACCGTAACCTGCTGTGCAGGATACATCCTTGATCTCCTCGATCTGTAACACTTCGGAGGCTACTTGGTTGATTGTCTTTTCGGTCATCTTAACGGATGTACCGGTAGGCATGATCACGTCGCAGAGGAACACACCCTTATCTTCTTGGGGCACGAATCCGGTTGGCGTCGTTGCCATAGCCCACATCATCATTACGATAGAAGCAATAACGACGATGATAGGGATCCAAGGCTTATTGATAAATGGACGAATACCATTCTTATATTTCTCACTCCAGCGCACGAAAGCGGTGTCGAATGCATCACTCATACGGCGATAGAGATTAGGTTTCTTACCTTCCTCAACCTCCTTCTTAGGTTGAATCATGATGGCGCAGAGGGCAGGCACAAGGGTTAAGGCGTTCAGCGCCGATATACCGACGGCTACCGCCATGGTTAGACCGAACTGACGGAAGAACGTACCACTCGTACCCGGCATCATACTGACGGGGATGAACACCGCCATGAATACGAGAGACGAAGTGATAACCGCCATCGTGATCTCACCCATGGCATCGATAGATGCTTTCATGGATGACTTATAGCCGGCATCGAGTTTCTCGTGCACGGCTTCGACGACCACAATGGAGTCATCGACGACCGTTCCGATTACTAAGACGAGAGCGAACAGCGAAATCAAGTTAATGGAGAACCCGGCTACCACCATGAACGCGAAGGTACCAATCAAGCTCACCATGATTCCCACGAATGGGATGAGCGTCGATTGCCAGTCGTGTAGGAAGAGTAGCACGATGAGCACCACTAAGAACAACGCTTCGAGCAGCGTCTTGATCACCTCGTGGATAGAGGCGTTCAAGAAATCGTTGGTGTTCATCAGCGTCGTGAACTGGAGGTCTGGTTGTGCCTCTTGCTCTTGACGGATCAACTTAGATATTTGGTCATTGACCACTTTCGCATTCGAACCTGCGGTCTGATACACGATACATACGGCACCTGCGTGACCATTCACTTGGGAGGAGAAGAGGTAGTGCTCTTTTCCTAACTCGATGTTAGCGATTGTACCTAATCGAAGCACTTCACCGTTGCTATTGGTACGAATAACGATATCGCGGAACTCCTCAGGAGTCTTGAGACGACCTTTATACACCATCGTGTATTGCACCTGCTCGGGACTGTTCTCACCGAATGTACCCGTAGCGGCTTCGATGTTCTGGTCAGCTAAGGCATTGAGTACCTCGCTCGGATCCATTTGATAGGCAGCTAAGACATCGGGTTTGAGCCATATACGCATGGAGTACTCCGAACCGAACATCGTGAACTTACCCACACCTGTGACACGAAGGATCTTCGGTTTGAGGTTGATGTTAAGGTAGTTGGCTAAGAAGTTATCGTCATACTTATCGTCAGGTGACGAGATGGCAATGATCTGCAACATCGAGTTCATCTGCTTGGTCACCTGCACACCATATTGCAGCACCTCGGCGGGTAACTGCGATTGGGCTTGGGACACACGGTTCTGCACATTGACTGTCGCAATATCGGGGTCGGTACCCTGACGGAAATAGACCGATATATCTACCTCACCGGCGTTGTTCGCCGTGGAGTACATATACATCATGTTCTCTACACCATTGACCGCCTCCTCGATAGGAGCAATAACGGATTTCTGAATAGTAGCCGCCGATGCACCATAGAAGTTGGTGGTGATACTTACCATAGGAGGAGCAATATCGGGGTATTGCTCAATCGGTAACATGTTCATGCCCAATATACCGACAATCACGATCAATATACTAATGACCGAGCTCAGTACGGGACTTTTGATAAATGTTTTTAGTTCCATAACATTTCGATATGTTGATTGTTAGCCAATTTCTTGACACCTTCTACGACGATGGTGTCACCACTATTTAGACCATTGAATACGATATACTCCTTGTCGTTAAGACGATAGGTATCGACGATGATGGAGTTGATGATTGCGGCGCTATCGGTAGCGTGTACCTGATAGAGATAAGTCTTATCTTGGATCTCATAGGTAGCGATACGCGGGATAACGATGCTCTGCCAATCGAAACTCATTTGGAGGGTAGCACTTCCGCCTGCGGCTAAGATACCTTTGGGGTTATCAAAAGCCACGCGTACACTCAGTGCGCCTGTGTTAGGATCGATGATACCTGACATCGTCTCTACATGACCTTTGATGTCGTAGACAGAGTCGTTGCTCAATATCAGTTCTGCAGGAGGCAGCATGGATAATAGACGCTCTTTGTTACCCTCTGCTTTCATCATGAGGTTGTTATACACTTTCTCGTTGATGGAGATATAGGCATACACGATATGGTTATCCGAAACGACGGTCAGCGGATTAGATATCTGTGGATTAACGAGGGCACCTTGACGGTAGTTGATGTTGCCCACTACACCGTTAGAGGGAGCGGTGATCACGCAACGGTCGAGGTTCGTCTTTGCGTTACGCACATTAGCCTTGGCACTTTCGAGGGTGTTCTTGGCTACCTTGTACTCATGCTCGGAGATGATGTTCTTGGATAATAACTCTTTCTTAGCCTCTTCTTCCAGTTCGGCAGTACGCAGTTGTGCAATAGCATTGTCATAGATACTGCGATATTCGGTCTCGTCGAGCACGAACATACGCTGACCTTTGGTCACTACCTCACCTTCCTGCACTAATACTTGATTGAGCAGGGCAGATACTTGAGGGATAACTAAGATGTCCTGTTTACCTTTGAGTTGGGCAGGTAATTGGACGGGTACACTGTTCAATGAGGATTGAACGGTCTTAACTTTCACTTGAGCCAGTTGCTCTTTTACTTGTTCTTTTTTGCCGCAACCTACTAACACTAAGATTGCCAGCACGGGTAAAATAACTTTTTTCATAACTGTATAATTAAATAGATAATGTTTGCAATGCTTCCCACTCATCCTGCTTAATATCTTTCTTCTGTTTAATGGCTTTAACCAATGGTACATAGGCTATTTCGCCATTTTGTATACCGACCATGATGTTCCGTTGGTCATCGAGCAGCGCTTGTATGGCTGCGCAGCCGAGGCGTGAAGCGATGATACGGTCGTAAGCCGAAGGACTACCGCCGCGTTGTAGGTGACCTAAGATGGATACGCGTGGGCTATACTCCGGATGGTGTTCTTCCACCACTTTGGCTACAGCCATGGCACCGCCTTCGACCGCATGCTCTTGTACGAGTACGATGCTCGAGTTCTTATGCTTGCGTTGTCCTTGTCCCACAGCTGCTTTGAGCTGTTCTGCTACTGCCTCGCGTTCCGGGATGATAGCAGCCTCTGCACCCGCAGCAATAGCGGCGTTCAGGGTGAGGAATCCAGCATCACGACCCATCACTTCGACGAGGAACAGACGCTCGTGGCTCGTACCCGTATCACGCAGTTTATCGACACATTCCATCACGGTGTTCAGCGCCGTGTCGTAACCTATCGTGCAGTCTGTGCCCCATAGGTCGTTATCGATCGTGCCTGGGATACCAATGATAGGTATGTTATATTCCTGTGCCAGATCGCGTGCGCCGGTGAAGGTGCCGTCGCCACCGATGACGATGAGGGCATCTATCTGCTCGCGTTGGAGGGTCTCGTAGGCTTTTTTACGCCCTTCGGGGGTCATGAACTCTGCACAGCGTGCCGACTTCAGTATGGTACCACCGCGTTGGATGATACCGCTTACGTCCTGTGAGGTGAATTCTTGTACTTCGCCATCGATCAATCCTTTGTATCCGCGGAAGATGGCTTTCACGCGCATATTGTTAATGATAGCAGCTCGTGTCACGGCACGAACGGCTGCATTCATTCCTGGTGCATCCCCACCCGAGGTCAGCACACCGATTGTTTTAATACTATAACTCATATCTATCGATATAGACCACAAAAAGCGTGCAAAATTAGTGTTTTTTTTCGATATATGCAAATAATTAGGCAAAAAAGTGCAAAAAAGATAGATTTATCTATCTGTACAGATGTGATGAGCGACCGTTAGGAGTTTACTCATATAAGGTTGCTCATTACAGCGATACCAAGGTAATGCCTTTTTTGCACTTGGTCTTCGCCCTGTCCTATTTCGAGGTGGGCGCGAAGCGGTCGGTGCCCTCGAAATATATTTGCAAAAAAAGTGCTAAAAGCACAAAAAAGGACTGCCGCAGCAGTCCTAATGTTGTCACCTATGTCGTGTTAACTTTTTTGTTAACAACGCTATTTCAGTTTCCAATTCTGCCAAGTGTCGCCCAGAGTGCTAGAGGCGGTGACGGAGGGTGTTTGCGATTTGCCGTTGATGAGGATAGATTGCTGGCTTACATTCTTGGTGATATAGTTGCCCAGATCCTGCAGGGTGACATCACCCTTGGTGTCTTGGAGTTTCTTGAGCAGATAGTAGGTGAACATACCATGCCCTTTCTCCTTGTTGGGGTAAGCTGTCTCGTCACCCTGTGCTGCGGAGAAGACTACCATGTTACCTTGTGGCACGCCCGACTTAGCCTTGATGGCTATACCACGTGCTGAAGCGAGCATACCATCCTCACGTTTAGAGCCGCTGAAGCAAGCGTCCAAGAAAACCACCACATGATTGGCTTGAAGACTTGCTAATTCCTTATAGAGATAATCAAGAGACATACATACCTCCGTATCCGTACCATCTGCATCGATAGGCAACAAGAATGCATCTTTGCTACTTTCGTTGGGAACACCATGGCCAGCATAGTAAAAAACAACGGATATATCTCCCGTAAAGGCAGCCGCGATGGATTTGATATCTTTGATAGCGGAACGCATCTTGCCGTATGTTGCATCTGTGTAGAGACGAACATTATGTTCAGGTAGGCCTAAAGTCTTTTGGCAGTATTGAGCAAAAATCTTTGCGTCGTTCGTGGCGTACGGAACGCCCGCCACCATTTGGTAGTTCTCGTTGCCAATGATGACTGCAAATGTGCGATTATTTTTTGTAGCACTCGTTGGAATATCCGTGTCAATGATATCTGGAGCATAGATTGGAGAGGCGGTAGATGGAGAATTGGAAGATGGTGCAACTGACATGGGAGTGCCCTTTAACTTGGCGGAATCAGTAGTGATTTTTATACCTTTTAGTCTCTCCATCGCACTAAATCTATTAAAGGATTCTGGTTGAACATAGATGGTTAATCTATCACAACCTGCAAAAGCCCCTTCTCCAATACTCGTCACGGAGTTAGGGAGAGTGATAGAGGTTAGTGAAGTGCAATGTGCGAAGCACCCATCTCCAATGCTCGTCACGGAGTTGGGGAGTATGATGGAAGAAAGAGCGTAGCAATTCCAAAATGCATAATTTCCAATACTCGTCACTTTTTTATAAAAAGTGATATTGCCTTTTCCATGACTAAAGGAGTGAGCAGAAATGTGGGTATTAAATGCCTCGGTGTGTAAACCGCTAATAGTGTTACCGGTCACCTCCATTAACTTCTCACTTGCCGTATAAGTAATCATAAAGTTTTGAGCCCACAACAGAGTTGCAGCACAGAGGAGGGCAATAATAGTTAATAGTTTTCTCATGTTCAATGTTTGGTGCGCTTACTTAATTATCGTTATCACTTCCGTTCTGACGACCATCAGCTCGTCCTTGGTCTGATTGGCATATAGCCATCTAAGGAAGGGTTCATACTTTAAGGTGCGAGGCAGTTGCTCATCCTGCCAGTTCTTACCTCCCTGAGTATCATTGGCCTTGGTGAAGCGATTGGGCGAAAAGACTACATAGAGGATATTTTGCTCGCGAGCCAACTGCGTATTGAGCGTATATTCGTCAGCCTTCTTATCCACTACCGTTGAGAAGAAGAGGTACTCCTTATTTGCTTCTATGGATTGAACCCCCTCCGAACTATGCTCATAAGGCAGGATACAATAGGCATTTTGGTTTCCATCTACCAAATAGACGCATAGTGACCCAGCCACCGGAGATTGAAAACGCAGGAAGATATCGTTGCCGTCATAAAAGGTGGTGCGACCTCTTTTCTCCGCCGGGCTATTGATGAACTCGGCTTTGATATCGACGGGCTGCCCCATGCGCTCGCGACCTGTACCTTCTACATACACCTGTACGCGCCATAACTCACCATCGTGAATGGACTGCAGCACTTTCTCTGTGATCGTCTCTACCCATTCTCCGCGAGAAGAGGTACCGCCCATCGAGAAGAAATCGTCGCTA
>DCID01000006.1:0-15828 GCA_002315745.1 Bacteroidales bacterium UBA1735
CTTTATATCGCTTAGCTGGCGGAGGTGGCAATACCAAATACACGGTATCTCCTGCGTGCTGCGATTTGAAGGCGGCAACTAATCTACAAGTGACAGGCGTTACAGCTAATACGGTATCTCTGTCTTGGGATCAGCCATCCAGTTTGTCTAATATCACGAAATTACAAATTGTTGATGGAAGTAATACTGTGCTAAAAGATGATATTGCTACATCGGCAACTTCGGCTACTGTGACGGGATTGACAGAGTGCACAAATTATACACTTAAGGTAGCTTCATATAGTGCTTCTTGTACCAAGTATTCCGAGAGTGTTAATGCTCAGCCATTCGGTGGTCCAAAAGTTGTGACTTTCAACTATAATGGTGGCTCTGGAACACCTGCATCCGATGAAACGGCATGTGGCAAACCATCGGTAACCTTGCCTACTCCTAATTTGTGGGAACATCATTTGTTCAATGGCTGGTATACGGCTGCTTCGGGCGGTGACAAAGTGGGTGATGCTGGTGGATCTTATACCCCGACTTCTTCTATAGAAATCTTTGCGCAATGGCTATCTGAATCAACCTATACGGCTACGTTCTATAATAATGGTGATGTCTATAATACCCAATCCAATCTCTATGCGACAGATAATATCACTTTACCGGCAGGAACTCCTACGGCTTGTGATGGCTATACCTTCAAGGGTTGGGTAGAGTGCGGTTCGGCTGCCGTTTGCTCTGAGGATGTAACTACTGCTCCGACGTATGCAACTTTCCCAACAGTCATAGGTACAAGTGATAGGACATATCGCGCGGTATATAGTTATGAGGAGTCTTCTTCATCACCTATTCGTAAGGCGGGAACGGATACTTATACGAAAGTGACGGATGCATCTACTCTAACAGCTGGTGATCAAATTGTGATTGCTGCAAGTGGCTCGGACGTTGCAATGAGTACTACTCAGAACACTAATAATAGAGGACAGGCTGCTGTAACTAAGTCAGGCAGTTCGTTGACATTTACAAGCAGTGTTTGTGTATTCACTTTACAAGCAGGTACAACTTCGGGTAAATGGTCTTTCTATGATGGTGCTGGATATATCTATGCGGCATCTTCATCTTCCAACCAATTGAAGACGGAAAATACGAAAACCGCTAATAGTTCATGGACAATTACTATTTCTGATGGAGTAGCATCTGTTGTCGCAGCTGGTTCAAATTCAAGAAACGTACTTCAATATAATTCAGGAAGTTCTATATTCGCATGTTATAGTAGTGCATCTCAAGGTGGTGTTGCTTTATATCGCTTAGCTGGCGGAGGCGGAACAACTAAGTACACCGTATCTCCTGCTTGTTGTGACCTCAAACCCGCAACGGCATTGAATGTAACGAATCTTGCGGGTACAAGTTTCACCCTCAATTGGACAAAGCCTTCGGATGTAACAGGCATTACGAAGTTACAAGTGGTGGATGGTAGCAACAATGTGGTTGTGGATAATATATCAACCTCAACTACAACCACAACGGTAACTGGACTAACCGAGTGCCAAAACTACACCTTCAAGATTGCGTCCTATAGCTCTACATGTACCAAGTACTCGGAGAGCATCAACGTAACACCTTTCAGCGGTGAGAAAGTAGTCACCTTCAACTATGGCGAAGGATCAGGAACACCTGCTTCGGCATCTACCTCTTGCGCACAAAAGACGGTTACCTTACCTACGCCTGACGCGCGCACGCACTTTATATTTGATGGGTGGTACACGGCTTCGACAGGCGGAATAAGGGTCGGTGGCGCTGGTGAATCTTATAAACCAGAGGCATCTATCACGCTTTATGCTCGTTGGACACCAGAGACGACACACACCGCTACCTTCTACAATAATGGTCAGGTTTATGGAACGCCACAGTCGAAGTATGCGGGTGAGTCTATTACCAAACCTGCTACCGATCCTACGGCTTGCGAAGGATATACGTTCTTGGGCTGGTATTCTTCGGAGTACACCAGTTCCTCTGCTCCAACTTACGTTGAGTTCCCACAAACAATGGGAACAACCAATGTCAGCTACTATGCTGTTTATGGTACAGGTAGTGCTCCATCTACCACGTATGACAAGATGACGGCTGTATCGCAATTGACCGATGGCAGCAAGTGCGTGATTGTTAATCATAATGGCGGAAAAGCAATCAACACTTCTGCTGGTGCTACTACTCAAAGTGGCGACTATGGCGCACTGACAGATCCTGCTGCTACTATAGTTTGGAATGTAGAGAAGGTGTCTGGTGGCTATAAGTTCAAGGCTGATGGAAAATATCTTGGCACTTCGGGTCAAGCAACGAATAGCACTCTCCAATTAGATGGATCGTACACCATTTGGAATATTATAGCTGATCAAAATGAAGCGGAAAATATGTTTAATATGCAGAATGGTGAATCTACATATTTGGAGTATTATAGCGGCTTTAAACTTTATACGTATTCATATAATTATCGTCACTATTTTGAAACAGTCTTCTACGTATCAGGCACGACCTATTCGACCTATACCACTTCTCCTGCCTGCTGTGACTTGAAACCTGTTACCAACCTGAGTGTAACGGGCGTAACAACTAATAGCGTGACCCTTGGTTGGACATTACCTGCCGACATGACAGGTATCAACAATTTCCAAGTGGTAGATGCAAGCAATAATCCTGTAAGTGGTTTGTTGTCCAAATTGGCTACTTCTACTACAGTGACTGGCTTGACAGAGTGCACAAGTTATACCTATAAGGTGGCTTCTGTTGGCTCTACTTGCAGCAGTTATTCCTCGACGGTGAACGCACAACCATTTGGTGGTGCAAAGACCGTGACCTTCAACTATCAAGGACATGGTACAGGTATTGCATCGGCTTCGACCGATTGTGACCACAATACTTGCACACTTCCTACACCAGAGGCGGCTGGTTATGTCTTTGGCGGTTGGTATAGTGAGGCAGGTTGCACGAATAAAGTAGGTGATGGCGGTGCCACTTATACGATTACGGCTACTACGACCCTCTATGCGAAGTGGTCACAACTCTATACCATCACGGTGGGCACAATCACAGGTAGTGGTACGGTTGTTCCGAGTGTAGTCTCTGCTTTGGCAGGAACGACTATCACTGTGACGGCAACGCCAAATGCTGGTTATTCACTTACTTGGGTGAAGCAGAATGGCACGAACATCACGATGTCTGGCAATTCGGGTACGTTCACGATGCCAAGTGCGAATGTGACCTTGACTGCCCAATTCTCGTATATCAATTACACAATCACGGTAACGGCTACTAATGGTACAGTCACTTCACCCAATCCTGCTACGATTACCAATGCCCATATCGGACAAGTCATCACGCTGACGGCAACGCCCAATTCGGGTTATAGTTTCAGCCAGTGGCAATTGACTGGTTCTGGTACGTTAGGTGCACAAGCCGCTTCGACTTCCTTTACGGTAGGTGCAGGCAATGCTACCCTCAATGCAGTCTTCGTATTGCCGAACACAGTCACCTTCAGTGTACCATCTTGCGTGACAGCCATCGATCCTATCCAGTATATCCCAGGTAGCTCGATTACCTTGCCTACACCAGATGATATAGATGGCTATACGTTTGAAGGATGGGCATTGTCGGCTCAGGTATCGGAAACAACGACTGAACCTACTACCTTTACAGGCACCTATTCGCCAACAGGTAGCCCAACGATGTATGCGATTTACTCACGTGACGAAGCGGGCTATAAGTACATCAATCGTTGGTGGAGTGTTCCTGTAGATAGTGCGATTGTGGCAGGTACATACGTCATTGCTGCACTGTATAGCAATGAAAAAGGATACTTTACTTTAGGCAATGCTGAACTATATCGTAGTTCGAATACCCGTGATCCGGTCGCATATGCAATCATGGTTACCAATTCTGCTGATGGTCAATATCTTGCATCTAATCCAGATGATAATTCTAAGTGGAACTTCGTTGTTCAATCAACAAGTCCCACAACGGTATATGTACAGAATCCAACTAACTCTAAGTACTTACGCTTATGTGAGGATGACAATGGTGGACTTGGCTTTAATGCCTCACCCACCACTTGGACTCCGTATGTAGTCGGTGATTATTGGAGACTAAAGGCAACGTTTACAAAGACACGCGACGCTTGTCTGTATTCAGCAGCAGCGGCTACATCAACTTTCTCGGGATTTACTTGGAAGAGTTATGAAACTACTTCATTTAGTGGTAAACATGACTTATTACTCTTCCGTAAGTTTGACAAGCGTATCGCGACGACAGTGACCTACTACACTTCCGCTCCTAACTGCTTGCCTAAACCCACTGTAACCTTCAATAATGGTAGTGTACTAATCGGTGAATCCATCAATCTCAACACCCTCTATTCATCCAATAGTACTGGTGCGGTGACCTTCACGATTCTATCTGGTAGCGAATATGTAAATAGGTCAGGAAATACCTTGACAGGTGTGTATAAGGGTACAGTAATGGTGGAAGCTTGCCAAGCAGCAACTGGTGACTTTAAGGCTATTTGCACCACTGCGACTGTTCAAGTGCGTGATGGGCTGACGGCTGAAGCGCCAACACTTGGCTGTAACCAAATCACGGCTAAGTGGACAGGAACGGCAACGCAGTTGAATCTCTATGAGAAGATTCAAGGCACACCGGTTAATACTTCGTTATCAGGTGTGGCTGTGAAAAATACCCAAAGTGGTACGGTATATGCGGATGGCTGGTGCTTGTCGGGATCGAACCCAACTGCATCTTCGAATGGTTGGCGTTTCTATCAATCTACCACCAACAATACCATCTACTCGCCCGTCTTATCTACTTTTGGTACAGTTACAGAAAGTACCGAAGTGAAATTGTCCATCAATTTCTGGGCAACGCAATCAGCAACGGTTCGTTTCTTTGCAACAACTCCGGTATCTTCAACTACTTCGCCCACTTACGATCCCATTGCTATCACAATCGATGGTAAAGAGAATGTAAAGACGAAAGAATTAAGTGTGGTATCCAGTGACGAGTTGACAACGATTACAGTAGTTATATCTGGTGTAACAGGTGATGATCGTGTAGGTTTCTATGCTGTCTCCAGTCATGGTAACTACTACTTACATAGTATGGATGTGTCCGTACTATCCACGAAGCAGCCAGCTGTCGGTACTTATCCTGTAAGTTCTTCTCCTGCGGTTATCAATTATGAGTTCAACCCAGAGAAGACCTATTCTTACACCGTACAGAATGGCTCTGGTGATCCTTCTAACGAAGCCGTCTTCCGTCCAATGGACTGCGGTAATGCGACGATTACATTGACCCCATCCACATTGACGATGGAGACTTTGGTGGGAGTGCCTGTTAAGGATACCGTCCTCTTGGATGCAACGAACATCATCACTTCTGTTAATCCTACACTTACAGGACTGAGCACTCCGTTTACCGCGAATGGCACATACACCCTCAATCCAGAAGCAGGATCGACCACGGGTAAGATTGCGGTAACCTTCACTCCTTCTGCCGAAGGCGTGACTCACGATACCCTCTATGTACAAGTGGGCGATAGCGTCCGTATGGTGACTATCATCGGTCGCGCTTGCTCGTCCACATTTGTAGAAAGTGGTGCATCCAATGCTTCAGGTATCTCTGAGAACTCTGCTACCGCCAACTTCATGACAACCACTGGTTTCTTGATGGTTTCCGAGAATGGACGACTCAATACCGACTTGCTCACCAATGGTAACTTTGAATTTGGTAATATCAATGGTTGGGGTATCAACGCTAACTCGACTGCTCAAACTCCTACTATTACTACCACGGGTAAGTACTCTGGCACGTATGGTGCGTATGTAGAGGTAGCTAATGCTCCATCCAGTTCGGCACTATCATGGGCGGATAAGAACTATGGTGGTCTCTATGCCGAGCAGATGACCCTTTCACCAGGTACATATACGATGACAGCGTATATTACGGGTGCTTCCAGTACGACGAAGCAAGAATATAATGATGGTAAATTCTATTTTGGTATATGGAATAGTAAGGGTGTGATTGGACGTTCCGCTGTCACCACAGTATCTAGTGAAAAGAAATGGGTACAGATTACGGGTACATTCACCCTGACCGAAACCACAACGGGTTATCCATTTGTGGCACATAGTAATGCGGATGGCGGCTACTGGATAGATAATATTACTCTTATCTGTACGAATGCAGGCGCAAGTGATCACTTCTATGAGTATCCAATCACGAACCAAAGTTCGTATAGCATGACAGGTCTCAAGCCAAGCACCAGTTACAGCTACTATGTTACCAATCAGAATGGTTGTGCAAGTAATACTATTACGTTCACCACTTCGGATGGTTCGGCTCCTGTAGTAGTGGAAGCCGAGGATGTCCGTATCACGGCTCAGAAGGGTGGTAGTGCCAATGGCGTATTCGTGGTTAACACCACCACCGCTTACTCCACCATCTATCTCACCAAAGGTGCGACATCGGGTTCTTGTGATTGCGATCGTATCACCTTGATGACAAACACAGTCTCCTCCTTAGGTGGTGTAGTGAACTTCAACTTCACGCCGAAGAACACCGATGCCGAAGGCGACGAAGGTGTCTGCACGATTCAAATGATGACCAACGGCATGAGCGATCCTGCGACGGTCAATATCTACTGGTCAGTACAGGCTGGATGTGACCCATCAACGCCGACCATCGAAGTAACCGACATCGGTAGTGACTTCCTCACGATAGAGCATAATATCAATCTGGGTGACGACGAGTCTATCCAAATTGCCTTCTACAAGGGAGCCGACTCCGCTTCCATCGTGGCTAACCAAGGTGATGAAATATTCTTCTCTAAGTACTACGAGGCTTACATGCATAAGAAACTGTGGGCAATATACAACCCAACGGCTAAGAAACGTTCGCTGGCAGGTATGCAAGTATGGCGTTCTCACACGGATTACGCTAGCTGGTTCCAAGAGAGCGAGGGTGCCAATAAGATTATTGACCTTTCTAACTTAGGTAGGTTTGAACCAGGTTGGATCTATCCTAACGAGGAGATTATCGTCTATACCGCTAACCAAGTAGGTTCTTGCGAGGCAGGTAAAGCACCCAATATGGGTGATTGGGCTGCCTTCTCCAGCAATGACCAATCGTTGTCCTTCTCGGGTGATGACGCGTTGTTGTTGGTTCGTAAACAGAGTGATTGTACAGAGGAACGCAACAATATACCGCCAGACACAACTGTTACGGGTGAAAGCCTGTCATGGCGTCTGTTCGAAGATGCGAATGGTAAAGGTTGGTGGATGCTGGATATGATTGGTGCTCGTAAGAAAAACAATACACCTGATGGCTCCGCTTGTCGCAATTGGACGGATCCAACCAATGGTGAATCGGGTGACGATAAAGGATGGGTGAATGAGAATGGTCTCAAAGTGGACGACTCTCGTCCATACCTACTCTCCACGAACCGCTGCCTGCTCATCCGTTTGGCAACCGTTAAGAGTGGTGCTCAAGCCGTACAAGAGAACGTGGGTGATATGTACACCTTGGCGAACGAGTGGAAGGGTATTCACGTACCGACTAAACCCGATGACAAACAAGACTCCATCTCTTGCGAAAACTTCTCCTATGTAGGTAACTTCGACTACGAGGATTACTATAGCAGATGGACGGCATTGGAACCTGAAGTGGATTATAAAGAAGGCGAACAGCAAGATGATGGTGGATGGTACTTCTACGACTTCCCAATGGCACCATACTTCTGCCAAGACTTACTCATCGAAGTGGTCAAAGAAACCGATCTTGGTGGTACTATCGTGCGTGATGTGAAGAAGTCACAAACTTATCACGTGCCTATCGTTATTGACAAAACTACGACCACTGCTGATCCAGACTATTTTGTTGAGCCAGATGAGAACAATATCCTCAATGCCGCAATATGTAAGGATTGTGATATTGTCATCCGCGATGGTGCTAAATTGCAACACGTCACAGGCGGTTACTCCGAGTTCCACGATATCCACGTCTATGCAAAAGGCTTATTGGAAATCAACAATGGCTCTGCGACGGGTTCTGAACTCAAGTTACATGCTCTGTATATGTACGCCAGCAAGGATACCATCAGCTACGCTATTATTAACAATAAGGCGAGCGGTAGTGACTCCGGTATTCGTGCAGACCGAATCAACCACGTTAAACGTGTGGACGATGCAGCATGGTATCATATCTGCTTACCATACGATTGTAAGATATCCTCCGTTTACCAACTCAATGGTAAATCCATGGGCTCGTACGGTACCGCCGCAGGTGTATGGGTAATCAAGGAGTACGATGGCGCTGAACGCCAAACTAAACAGAATGAGTCTGCTCCGGGTACGTCCTCTAAATACTGGAAGGAAGTGCCATACGATGGTATGATGTTAGCTGGTAAAGCCTACACTTTGGGTATCTACGAAAACGATACCATTGGTGGTAAAGTTTGGACAGGACAGAATCGTTCGATCTGCTTCCCATCTACCTCTACTACGAAGTACGAAGAGTTGGCTACCTCCTCTAAGACCACTACTATCTATAAGTGGGCAAGTGGTTATACGACGGATGTTAAACTTCGTAAACACATGGGTTGGAACTTCACAGGTTCACCTTATATCACGAAGTTCAACGGCGGTAAGATCTTCTCTTCCGATAACCTTATCCCAGGAGATATCAATGATAACTATTCGGGCTCGGATGTATATGTATCCATACCTATTGGAGGTAAGAACTTCCAACAGATCAAGGCTTCGTTAGCTACCATTCATCCATTCACAGGCTACTTTGTACAAGCTAAATCAGATGGTACGGATGGCTCTTATACGCTTACGTATAATAAGTCAGACCGTCAATTGGCTCCTGCTCGTGCTGCCGAAGATCAGCGTATCGATGTCGAACTGAACATCAAGGCTGCGGGTATCGGTCTCGATAATGCAGGTATCATCGTGGACGACGAGTTCACGGCTGACTACGAGATTGGCGCTGACCTCGAGAAGTGGTATGCAGAGGATAATATACCTCAACTCTTCACGATCGCGACCGATGAGACGATGTTGGCTTACAATGCGATGCCGACTGCTATGGCAACGAACATCCCATTAGGAATCTACGCACCGAAGGCGGCAGACTATACGCTCACTATCCGTGAGGATGCTAGTCGCCTCGATGCAGCTGAAGCCGTGCTGCTCTTGTATAAGGGTAAGATAGTGGCTGACTTGATGCTCAGCGACTACACCATCACCGCGGACAAGGCTGGTCAGATAAGCGGCTACTCCATCAATATCCCACGTGCTCGTAAGATCACGACTGATGTCGATAGGCCGGATATAGGAGACCCGTATGCGATAGTCGTCGGTGGGCAACTGACCATCGCTAACCTGACCGCGGGCGCGCGTGTATATATTATGGATATGCTCGGACATGTCTTGTATAACGATATCGTGATAGAGGATGCTCTAACCCTCGATATCGCTACCCAAGGTGTGTACAACATCGTTGTTACTTCCGAGGCTGGTACTTCCACGATTAAAACTGTTATTCGCTAACCACTAAAACAATGAAAAGAACAATGAAAAACGTTATCCTTTCCATAATGACCGTGGTAGCATTAACCGTTTCAGTCGCTACCCAAGCTAAAGAACAAGTATATGAGATGCCGGCACCCAATGTGCCCAGCACCTATGAGTATAAACCTGACTTCAAGAAAGGTTACGGCAGTGACATGTCTAAGATGTCGGGTAATGCGGGTGTGCAGTCACTCAAAAACATGCGTATCTACGATGTGGACTATGCCGACTATCAAGACAATAAGAACTGGTTGCAACGCATCGAGTTCTTCCTCCGTCATGCAAAGCATGTGTCGGATAATGGTAAGATAGAAGCCGTATCGTTTACCCCTTCCACCTTCCGTGGTGGTAATCAGTCCTCGCCAGCATGGCATTTACCCACTGCAGGATTCCAGTCCGTCAATACGGTGTTGGATAGACAGGCCTTTAGTGCGAACTATACCCCCGACGTCATGTCCTACCAAGGCGGTGGCGCAGCCTATGCCGTCTATACGACTAGCTCGGAGGATGTGCATTCCGTAGGCGGTGGCGGTAACTATGGAGGCGGCAGTGCATATAGCAACAATAGCTCGTCCTATAGCGGTATCAACAATGGCGCCGTATCTATCTCCTTTGCCTATGCCTTGCCTAAATATCGTAGCCGTAGTGCCATGACCGAAGTAGGTGCACTCGCTGCGGCGGATGCGACAGAGGCTATCCGAAAAATTGCTCCGCAACGTGTGCCTCGTGATGAAGATGAGGGTGGTGTGAACCCAGATACACCAGAAACACCCATTGGAGACGGTTGCTGGGTGTTGTTATTACTTATTTTGGGATATACTATCGTGAAACTAACAGCTGCCTCTACTCCCGTTCTACTCCCGATAAAGATGCGAAAGATGAAGCATCTATGTGCGGCATTATGCCTTGTCGTTTTTCCGATGGTCACTTTTGCTGAAGGAACAGAGACCTTATCTAACTTACCTAATGGCTTGACTTCAACTACCAGTACAGGTTCATTCACAGGCACAAATGGACAGACTTGGTCATTCAAAGGCGAAACAGATCACACGGCAGGATCGTATAGAGCCTTGACGGTTGACCCTTCCGTCAGTGGCAATGGTCTAAGTGGTAAACTGACCGATGCACAAAGAGATGAGGGCGTCGGAGAAGTTTCGTTTAAAGTCAAGGGTATAAACACCAATGGTTGGGGTAACTGCACCTTCCGTATTACGGTGGGGGATAAAGTGGTAGACCAGGTAGTCAATGTGGAGGACAAGAGTAAAACCTATACCTGCACCGCCATAGTCAATAAGACGGGCGCTAACACGTTGGTTATCACACTTGCTTCATGCACAGGAAATCCTAAGACTCCCATAGAAATAGGTATATTCAATATATCATGGACTTCGTATAATGGACGCACCGACTCTCCTACGATGATTGTCGATGAGTCTAATGCCGAGAAAGTGACGACGGCTTCGGTGCCCACTTACTATGCGGCAGACAATATCTACCTCGATTTGGCATCGACTACACCCAGTGCTACGTTCTACTATACGACAGATGGTACAGAACCCTCTACGGCTTCTGCTTCGGGTACACGGGTGACTTTGTCTGTGGGCAAGGATTATACCGTCAAAGCCATTGCGGTAACGGCGGCTTTGGGTACGAGCGATGTAGCTACCTGGACGGTGAAGACGGCTAAGGGTAAGATTAATGCCAACCCCTGTGCTGCACTATGGCCTGAAACAACGGCAGACCTGAAAACTACCTATACAACCACGAAGTCGGGTAGCCCCAACTACTACTTAGGCAAAACTTCTTCGGTGATTACCAGTTGTGCGTATGTTTGCCCCGTAGGATATAGTTTCTATGCGACAGGTTCTACGCTGAAAGATATTACGGTCAATTATCAGATAGGAACATACGTTATTAGCGGAACGGATACCACATGGGTACCTTCATCCGAATGGACATCGCTGCAAACGATTGCTTCCTCTCAAATGGTGAAGTCCACTATGAAACGATTGGAAGTGACTATCCCAGCCGCGTTGCAATCACAGGTCGTTCGCTTACAGATACCTGCAGGACGCTACCTCTATTTCGATGACCTCAATGCCATTGAAGTCGATAAGGAACAGTTAGCCGAACCTACTTTCTCGCAACCCGCGGGGGAGGTGAGTGCGGGAACGCAAATCACTTTGTCGGCGGCTGCGGGCGCGACCATCTACTATAGTTTGGATGGTACAAACTACCAAACGTATTCGTCTGCTATCACTATCAACTCCACCACCTCTATATTCGCGTACGCGTGCAAGGACGGTTCGGTGGACAGTTGGACGCGCAAGGTGACTTATACCACCGCGCAGCAGCAGACAGTGCCTACACCTACATTCACCCCCAATGGCGGAAACATCAACTGGGGTGAGACCGTGACTCTGTCTTGCTCGGATAACTTGGCGTCTATCCATTACTCACTCAATGGCGGTACGGAAATCAATAGCGGTAAGGCAACGGTGACTTTGACCATCAAAGAGAACACGTCTGTATCGGCATACGCTACGCGCGAAGGATTCACCAATAGCGCAACGGCTGCGGCTTCCTTCACGGTCGTTTATCCGCAACTGAGTAAGCCCACGATAGTGGTACCTTCGGGTAGTTCAATCGCGTACGGCACGCAGTTCACCGTCCTTCGTACGGTCGATGCGGGGGCTACTATCTACTACCGCTTCTCTCAGGAAGAGGGCTACCTCACCTCCAAGGATTCGGTGGTGATGACGATTACTGACGATTGCACCATCTATGCCTATGCCGATAAAGAGGGCTGCACCAAGAGCGAGAGCGTTTCTGCTTCCTACAAGGTCATCAAACCAAAGCGCGAAGCACCCACTTTCTCGCCCGATGGCAAAGAAGCCTTAGTGGCAGGAGAACAGATCACTATCCAAGCTCAGAACGGCGACTCGCTTTACTATAGCCTCAATGGCGGTGCCTTCCAATTGGCATTCACCCAAGTGAAACTGCCTATCTATAGCAAGACCACTATCCGTGCTTTTGCCGCTCGGGAAGGATACCTCCATAGCGATACCGTTTCGATCACCTATACTATTCAGAAACGTACCGCACCTACGTTCTCGTGGACGGAAGATTCGATACCTGCGGGTACAGTAGTGACGATTGCTAATGGCTATGAGAAAGACACTATTTACTATCGTATCAATAGTGCCCCATGGCAATGGGAGATTGGCGAAGCCCAACTGACTATTACCGAGAATGTGTCCATTGACACGTATGCCGCACAGGATGGCTACGAGCCAAGCGAAATCGTGAGCAAGACCTATTTAGTGCCGACGATGGATGCACCAGTCTTTGATAAAGCTAGTGGCGAATATAAGGACTATGTGGATGTGACTATCACGGCGAAAGAGAATGCGATCATTCACTATAGTATCGATGGTGGTCTCAACTACCTCACGAGCGAAACCAATGTGCAGACCTTGCATCTGACGGAATCGACCAATATCACCGCCTATGCAACGGCTACTGGTTATGCACGTTCGGAGAATGCGGTGGCTTCGTACACGGTTACTGCTACGCCAACTGGTGTTAACGATAACCTTAACGACAACCACAACGACAACCACAACGACAACCATAACCATAACGTACGGAAGATTATCCTCAACGGACATATCTATATCCAGCGTCCAGACGGCGTGTACGACCTTAATGGTCGTCGCGCTGTTGTGCGTTACTAATGGGCTATAATAATGAGAACAATGAATGCCATGCAAGATACATATCATATTCCCGAACTCGAGGATTATATCCATCAGAGTGAACCGAATAAGCGGGAACGTGGGGCTGTGTGGCAGGCTGCGATCGGTTTGCAACAAGTGGATGGCCTTGAGCCGTCTTCCTATCTGTTGCAAACTGCTCGTCAACATATAGAGGGATCTATCACGATTGGCGAGGTTAAGCATCTCATAGATACATACTATGAGTCGCGTGGTAGGCGAGTGGAAAACAATGATTCCCGTCAGGAGGAAGCAGATAAAGTAGCTTCACGCATTGCTGAACTATTAGGTGAAGACACATTCGCATTCTCTCCTGCTCAGTTAGCCACTATTCATAGACGATTGTTCACTGGTATTTATAAGTTTGCTGGTTTGTTCCGTGATTATAATATCACAAAACGCGAATGGGTATTAGGAGGCGATACCGTCATATATGCAGGTTTTGATACCATTACAGACACCTCAAACTACGATATGGCACAAGAGAAAAACTTTAGTTATACAGGTGTTTCTGTAGAGGATGCCATTCGCCATCTCTCTGTATTTTGTAGCCACCTTTGGCAAGTACATGCCTTTGGTGAAGGAAATACCCGAACAACGGCGGTGTTTATGATAAAGTATATGCGAACCTTGGGGCTTTTGGTCAATAATGATGTTTTTGCGTCGCACTCATGGTACTTCCGTAATGCTTTAGTACGTGCCAACTACACAAATTTATCAGCCAATATTACGGAGACAACCGAGTATCTGGAACAATTTTTCCGTAATATGCTTTTAGGCGAACAAAAAGAACTCAGTAATCGTCACTTACACATCCATTGGCAAGACGAACAAGAACATCGTTCCAATTTCCAAAGTGCAATTCAAAGTGCAAAATTACCTTCAAAGTGCAAAAATTGCACTTTGGAAGAATTGGCGGTACTACATCTTCTACAGACTAATCCTTATTTGACGCAGAAGCAATTGGCTATTGAAATCCACAAGTCAGAGCGGACGATTAAGAACATAACAACCCATCTGGGAGTGCTGGGCATTATCCGTCGTGATAATGGTAAACGTAATGGCTTTTGGACTATTTTGGGTGACGAAGTAGAAGGTACAAATTAAGTATGAAAACGTCTCAGATACTGATGATCGTAGGACTCATTGTCCTACTGGCGGGGGCGGTGATGACGTTCACGCCGTGGAAAGAGTATGCGAACTATGTGCTCGTAGCGGGATTACTGATTATCGTGGCACGGGGTGCCGTTCGCTCCCGCGAGCGTGATTAACATCTCACACCTTGCACAATCAAACGTTAGTTTCAATAACGTACCATTCTTGAGCCGCAGATAATGCGGCTCATTTTTCATAGGGTTAGTCTTACGACAATGGCCTAACTCGTGCAGCAAACAATAGCGACACGTCATCAAAGGTTCTGTGTGAGTTGACGTCTCCATTCGTTTAATGTGCTAATAGGGATAAAAAGCCCCCCTCCGACTCCCCCCGTAATGGGGGAGAGATTGGTGGTGACTTTTTTGGGGGTATAGATGGTATCACCGAGTTTAGTGAGTTGCTGGTAGATGGTCTGATAAGCCCGTTCGGGATCTTTGGCGGGCTCGTGTGGGTAGGCAAATACTTGACTACGGTCACCAATGGTGAGACGAAAGCCCTCTTCTACGGTTTCAAAAGTGATATCTACGGGTATGCGGCGCTCGGCATGTAGCGAACGCTGAAAAGCGGTATCCAGGTTGCGGTAGAGAGGCAAGTGGGCGAGCGGGCGAGAAGGTGAGGAGGCGAGAGGGTGATTGGCTTGCAGGCGATAGGTGTGGTTACCCATCGGTTGCACCCCATTGACGTTGAACCCTTGATCGCCTACACATAACCCGTCGCCGTTGGCGAGAGTGACTCCCTCGTTCAGACGCACGATCAGCGGTTGGGTAGAGAGAAGTTCGCCTATATGCTCACCCGTGGACTTAGGCGTATCCCAGTTCGTCATATTCGGCGTACGACCATGCAAGAAATAGTCGGTGCCTCCGCGATGGAACGTCTTCTCGGGGTTGGGCGTAAAATCGTATCGATAGACCGATGCCTTCGATGCCGTGACGATACCCATCTCATCCAGTTTATGCCGATAATAGGCGACGATGTTCGTCACATAGTCGGCATCCTTGAGCCGTCCCTCTATCTTAAACGTGGTCACACCGGCATCCATCAGTTCGCGTATGTACATCGAGCGGTCTAAGTCTTGCAGCGAGAGCAAGTAGCGTTGATGGATAGGTTGTCCATTATCATCCACTATCTCCTGCCCATTGGCATCCAGGAGGTCATATTGCATCCGGCACATCTGCGCACAGCAGCCACGATTAGCCGAGCGGTTGAGTAACACTTCCGATAAGTAGCACCGCCCCGAATAGGACACACATAGTGCGCCATGGATGAAGGCTTCGAGTTCAAGCCCCCCTCCGGCT